>DATAOT010000038.1:0-96430 GCA_036265615.1 Aestuariivirgaceae bacterium | reverse complement strand
CACAGCGGGCGCACATTTGCCAAAATTTGGGCCGCACAGTTACCTGCCAGTCAAACGAAATATCGGGGCGGATGACTGACGGCAGGGACGTGTGAGTAATGCGTACCTGAGTACCCGCGTCCCTGCACTTACTTCCGGAGCTACGCACAAGGACCACCGGAAGGGAACGTCAATCCCACGGCGGTCCTTGGCAGCGGCCCCTCATAGGATCCGAATCAGTGAGCCGACTTAGCGAGCCTTGCCACTAACGGTGGCGGGGACATGGCAAGCGTCCGCCTGGACAACCAGATTTTCCATGCGGAACTCGGAAACGTGGTTGGTGTTATTGCGGCAGGACCACCCCGGTGAACGGCGCCCGCGCTATGGTTCAGGATATATCTGCGATTGCGCAGGAAGCCTTCATGGAAGCCGTCAAACCAACGCGCCCGTTCTCTACCACAAGACTGATCGGCGGTAAGCTTCGCGCCCTTTATGACGAGGACACGCAACCGTACCCTGATCGCGTCATCCAATTGCTGACCGCACTGGACGGCAGCCGAGTTGTGAACTGACCGGTATACGCCTTCAAGGACGAGGGGCTGGCAAAATTGGACCGGCGGGGGCAGTCGCACGCACAATTAGTTACGAAAATAATCCCATCGGTTTTAGGCAAAAAATCACATCAGAACTAAGCGGTTCACGATCGTCTGAATTGCCACGAACGGTGCGTCACTGGCGGCGACCACAGGGCCATCCGCTTGTCACGTCCTTTGACCAGGTTATCCACTGTTGTCACAAGATAATATCGCAACTCCTCAACGCCCTAAAAACCCTCCCAAAAGCCATGGGCCAGGGGGTTGACGGGCACCGGACGCGCGCTCATTAGTTCTTTGGGCATCGATTTGATTTTCCTCAAATGAGGGAATCTATCGATGCGCCTGCCAAACAACTGGAAGCTGATCGGGGATCTCATTTTCATCGCCGAGATCATCCTTCACATCGTCCGGCATTTCTTGGATCGCTGACGGCACACGGGGCGGCCCAATGGCTTGGCATCGCGCAAGACCATGAAGTTGCCTGACCAAAGCCTGACCAAATGGGTCGCCGACTTCTAAGAAAAGCGCAGTTTTCCGGCATTTTTTGCTGACTGACGGATAATCCGCCATAATGCACCCTATGGTCCCCCATCACGCACCTTCTGATGCCCGTGGATTGCTTAATGGGCCCTTCAGGTGCTCTTTTCAATCGTATTGCAGGTCATCACGGATGGGCAACTCGGGATGCAGGATTTCTGGAACCGCTTCCGCCGCGACCGGCTCGCGGTGATCGGCCTCGCCACGATTCTGTTGCTGCTGGTGCTCGGACTGTTCGCCCCGGCGATCGCTCCCTACGATCCCAACCAGCAGTTCTTCGACGGCCTGACGTTGGAGGGCTCGCCGCTGCCGCCGGGCGAGCGCTTCTGGTTCGGCACCGATACCAATGGCCGCGACCAGTTCTCGCGACTGCTTTACGGCGCCCGCACTTCGCTGCTGATCGGCATCCTCGCCAATGGCATCGCGGTGATTATCGGCAGTTTTCTGGGTGTTACCGCGGGCTACCTCAGGGGAACCGCCGGCGCGGCGATCATGCGCCTCACCGATCTCATGATGGCGTTCCCTCCGCTTCTTCTCGCCATCGCGCTTGCCGCCATCCTCAAGCCGGGCCTGGCCATCATCATCGTCGTCATTGCTCTGGTGAACTGGGTCCAGATCGCCCGCGTCATTTACAGCGAGACGGTGGGTCTTTCCGAGCGCGACTATATCGAGGCGGCCCGCGCCCTCGGCGCCGGTCCGCTGCGCATCCTCATCCGCCATCTCCTGCCGCATCTCGTGCCGACCATCACCGTCTACGCGACGCTCGGCATCGCCACCACCGTGCTGCTCGAGGCCATGCTGTCCTTCCTCGGCCGCGGCGTCCAGCCGCCCACGCCCGCCTGGGGCATGATGATCTTCGAGAGCCAGTCCTATTTCCTGAGCGCCCCCTGGCTCGTCTTCATCCCGGGTGCGGCCATACTGATCCTCGCCCTTTCCTTCAACCTCGTCGGCGACGGCCTGCGCGATGCCCTCGACCCGACCCAGCGGGACCGCAGCGGATGATCGGCTATATCGCCAGACGGCTGGTCGCATCCGTCATGATCCTGATCGGGGTGACCATGGTCACCTTCGCCCTCACCTTCATGATCCCCGCCGATCCGGTGGCCATGCTGGCCGGGCGCAATGCCACCGCCCAGACCCGCGAGCAGATCCGCCACCAGCTCGGACTCGACCGGCCCCTGCCGGTGCAGTATGCCGCCTATGTCGGACGCCTCGCCGTCGGCGATTTCGGCAAGTCCTACGCCCGCAAGAGCGATGTCGGCGACCTGATCGCGTCCCGCCTTCCTCCCACCCTGCTGCTGATGCTCGGCGCCATCCTGGCCGAGCTGATGATCGGCATCCCCGCCGGGATCTACGCCGCAAGCCGCCGCGGCGGCAGCGCCGACAAGGTGGCGATGACGCTGTCCTTCGTCACCGTCTCGACCCCGCAATTCGTGGTCGGCCTCACCCTGCTCTACGTCTTCGCCTATCTCCTGAGCTGGTTCCCGCTGAGCGGCTACGGGTCGTTGAGCAACCTGGTGCTGCCGGCATTGACGCTGGGAATGGCCGGCGGCGGTTGGTATTCGCGGATGATGCGCTCCTCCATGATCGAGGTGCTGCGCCAGGACTATATCCGCACCGCCCGCGCCAAAGGCATGGCCGAAGGCCGCGTCCTGCTCGTTCATGGCCTGCGCAACGCGGCGCTGCCGATCATCGCCATGATCGGCCTCGACATCGGCATCTTCATGTCCGGTGTCGTGGTGGTCGAGAACGTGTTCGGCTGGCCGGGCATCGGTCAGCTGATGTGGCAGGCGATCCAGTCCCTCGACATTCCGATCATCATGGGCGTCACCACGGTCGCCGCCGTCTTCATCGTGCTCGGGAATTTCCTGGCAGACCTGATCGCACCGCTGATTGACCCGCGCATCCGATTGCGTTGATATAGGGCAGAAATCTTAGAAGAAGAACGACAGGGAGAGTTCCAAATGAAACGGCTGTTCGTGGCCGCCATGGCCGTCGTTTCCGCCACCATGTTCGCGCCTCTGGCCTCCGGCGAGACCCCCAAGCAAGGCGGTGCGGCAGTGGTGACCTTCAACAACGATCTCACCACCCTCGATCCGCAGGTCGGTTATGACTGGCAGAACTGGTCGGTGATCAAGTCGATCTTCGACGGGCTCATGGACTACAAGCCCGGGACCACCGAGCTCGAGCCCGACCTCGCCAAGGAATACACCGTTTCCGACGATGGCTTGACCTATACGTTCAAACTGCGCGACGGCCTCAAATTCCACAATGGCCGCCCGGTCACCGCCGCGGACGTGAAGTACTCTCTCGAGCGCGCCGTCAATCCCGCCACCCAAAGCCCGGGCGCCGGCTATTTCAGCATGATCAAGGGCCATGACGAGCTGAGCACCGGCAAGGCGAAGGAAATGTCCGGCATCGCCACGCCCGACGACAAGACTGTGGTCTTCACCCTGACCCGGCCCGACGCCACCTTCCTGCATCTGATGGCGATCAATTTCGGGTTTGTGGTGCCGAAGGAGGAAGTGGAGAAGGCAGGCGCCGACTGGGGCAAGAAGCCGGTCGGCACCGGAGCATTCAAATTCGTCGAGTGGGTGCCAGGCCAGCACATCGTGCTGGAGCGCAACCAGGACTACCACCGCGCCGGCGTTCCCTATCTCGACAAGCTCACCTTCGAATTCGGTCAGGACCCGACGGTTGCGGTTCTGAGACTCGGCAAGGGCGAGGTCGACATTGTCGGCGACGGCATTCCGCCGGCCCAGTTTGCCCAGATCATGGCCGACCCGGCCAACAAGGATCTGATCGCCATCGGCGATCAGCTCCACACCGGCTATGTCACCATGAATGTGACGCAGCCGCCCTTCGACAATCTCAAGGTGCGCCAGGCCGTCAACATGGCCATCAACAAGGACCGCATCGTCCGGCTCATCAACAATCGCGGGGTGACGGCAACCCAGCCGCTGCCGCCGGCCATGCCAGGCTACAACCGCCAGAACAAGGGCTATTCCTTCGATCCCGAAGGCGCCAAGAAGCTGCTCAAGGAGGCCGGTGCGGAAAACATCTCGACCGAGCTCTATGCCATGAACGTCGACCCCAACCCGCGCATCGCCCAGGCGATCCAGCAGGATCTCGCCGCGATCGGCATCAAGGCCGAGATCCGCTCGCTGGCGCAGGCCGAGGTCATCGCCGCCGGCGGCTCGGGCAAGGCGCCGCTGGTATGGTCGGGCGGCATGGCGTGGATCGCCGATTTTCCCGATCCGGCCAACTTCTATTACGGCATCCTCGGCTGCGCCGGCGTCGTCGAGGGCGGCTGGAACTGGGCGAAATATTGCAACAAGGATTTCGATGCCAGGGCTGCCAAAGCCGATGCGATGGTCAAGTCCGACCAGGCCGAGGCGCGCATCGCCGCCTGGCAGGGCATCTTCGATGACGTGCTGAAGGAGGCGCCGTGGGCGCCGGTCTTCAACGAGAAGCGTTTCACCTACCACTCGGCGCGGCTCGGCGGCGACCCTGCCCTGTTCACCGATCCGATCCACATCCCGGTGAACTACGACTACATCTATGCCAAGGATGGCAAATAGCTCGACGACAATGCACAACCACACCATCCACCAGCATCAAAGCCATTTCGGCTGGAATCGCGACAATCCGCCCGCCGCCCGCATCGCGCCGGGCGAGAGCGTCGAGTTTCACCCCGTGGACTCCTCGGGCGGTCAGCTCAGCCCGGACTCGACCGTTGCCGACATCGCCAGGCTCGATTTCGGCAGGGTCAATCCGGTCGCCGGGCCCATCCATGTCGATGGCGCCGAGCCCGGCGACGTGATCAAGGTGACGCTGCTGTCCTTCGCGCCCTCCGGCTGGGGCTGGACCGCCAACATCCCGGGCTTCGGGCTCCTCGCCGACCAGTTCACCGAGCCGGCGCTCCATATCTGGAAATACGATCCAAGGACGCTGACGCCGGCCCTCTATGGCCCTAGCGGCAAGGTCCCGCTCAAACCCTTCTGCGGCACCATCGGTCTTGCTCCGGCGGAGCCCGGCCAGCATTCGGTTGTGCCGCCGCGGCGGATGGGCGGCAACATGGACATTCGCGACCTCGCCGCCGGCACGGTGCTCTACCTACCGGTCGAGGTGAAGGGCGGCCTCTTCAGCGTCGGCGATACCCACGCGACGCAAGGGGATGGCGAGGTCTGCGGCACCGCCATCGAGAGCCCCTGCTCGCTCGCGGCCCGCTTCGAGCTCGAGAAGGCCGTGAACTTGCCCTTCCCGCGCTTCACCACACAGGGACCGGTCGCCCGCCATATGGACGCCAAGGGCTATGAGGCAACCACCGGCATCGGCCCGGATCTGATGACTGCGGCCCGCTCGGCCGTGATGGGAATGATCGACCTTCTCTCGGCGCGCTATCACATGCGCCCTGTCGATGCCTATATGCTGTGCAGCGTCTGCGCCGACCTCAGGATCAGCGAGATCGTCGACCTGCCGAACTGGGTGGTGTCGTTCTATTTCCCGCGCATTGTCTTGGAATGAACGCCGGTCCCCTGCTGCGCGTTGAAAATCTGACTGTGGCGTTCAGAGCAGGGGGAACACGGGTCCCTGTCGTCGACGGCATCGGTTTTGCGGTCCCGCGCGGCAGGACCGTGGGGCTGGTCGGTGAATCGGGCAGCGGCAAGACCATGACGGCGCATGCGGTCATGCGGCTCCTTCCGCCAACCGTCACCATCACCGGCGGCACGATCGATTTCGATGGCCTTAACCTGACGGCGGCGAGCGAGCCGGAGATGCAGCGCATCCGTGGCGATCGCATCGGCATGATCTTCCAGGAGCCGATGACCTCGCTCAATCCGACAATGCGGGTCGGCGATCAGATCGCCGAGATGCTGCTCCTGCATCGCGGCATGTCGCGCCGGGCCGCCGAGCCGGAAGTCATCGCCATGCTCCGCAAGGTCGGGATCGGCAGCCCCGAGCTTCGCTCCGGACAGTACCCGCACGAGCTGTCCGGCGGGTTGCGCCAGCGGGTCATGATCGCCATGGCCCTGATTTGCGGCCCCAAGCTGCTCATCGCCGATGAACCCACGACCGCACTCGACGTGACCATTCAGGCCCAGATTCTCGCGCTTTTGCGATCGCTTCGCGACGATCTCGGCTTGTCGATCTTGCTGATCACCCATGACCTCGGCGTCATTGCCGAGCTGTGCGACGAGGTCGTGGTCATCTATGCCGGCCGGGTTGCCGAACAGGGGCCGGTCGCGAAAGTGCTGCGCCACCCCCGCCATCCCTACACGACAGGCCTGCTCGCCGCCTCGCCCCGCCACGCCCGCCGCGGCATGCCGCTTGCCGCCATTCCGGGCCTGGTCCCCTCCCCGGCCGAGCGCGGAACCGGCTGCAGCTTCTTCCGGCGCTGTCCGCGCCACCTCGACCGCTGCGCCACGCTCACCCCGCCGCTCAGCCCCTTTCCGGAGGGCAGCGCCGCCGCCTGCTGGAATCCCGTCGCGTGAGCACGCTGCTCGAAGTCGAAGGCCTCACCAAGGACTACACGGCCCGCGGCAGCGGCACGACGCTTCGCGCCGTCGACGACGTGACGCTCGCGGTTGCTGCCGGCGAAACCTTGGGCGTGGTCGGCGAATCCGGTTGCGGCAAGTCGACGCTGGCGCGCCTCATCCTTCGTCTCATCGAGCCGACCGCCGGAACCGTGCGCTTCATGGGCGGCGACCTGACGCGGCTGTCGGCCGCCGCCATGCGCCCCTATCGCCGCAACATGCAGATCGTGTTCCAAGACCCCTATGCCTCGCTCGACCCGCGCATGACGATCGCGGCGATCATTTCCGAGCCGCTCGACATTCATCGGGTCGGCGATCGCAAGGCGCGCCGCGAGCGCGTCGTCGAGCTTCTCGATCTCGTCGGCCTGAACCCCGGTGCCGCCGACAGCTATCCGCACGAATTCTCCGGCGGTCAGCGGCAACGCATCGGCATCGCTCGGGCACTGGCGCTCGACCCGAAGCTCCTGGTGCTCGACGAGCCTGTCTCCGCCCTCGACGTCTCGATCCAGGCTCAGATCCTGAACCTGCTGCTCGAGCTTAGGAGTCGCTTGCGGCTCTCCTACATCTTCATCTCGCATGATCTCTCGGTCATCGAGCACGTCAGCGACCGTGTCGCGGTCATGTATCTTGGCAGGATTGTCGAAACCGGACCCGCCGACGCGCTGTTCCATCGTCCGCTCCACCCCTACACGCGCGCACTGATCGCCGCCATACCCGGCACCGCCAGAGAGAGGATCGTGCTCCGCGGTGATCCGCCCTCGCCCGAGCGCCTGCCATCCGGCTGCCACTTCCATCCGCGCTGTCCGATGGCGCAGGAGCTGTGCACGCGCACGGCGCCGGTGCTGCGGGTGATCGAGCAGGACCGCAAGGCGGAATGCCATTTCGCCACCCCTGCCGCGGTCACGAATGCAAGTTAGACTTGGTGCGCCAAAGCGGATTCGCTTCGGCTGCACTCCCACCCTCCCTCATGGCCGGGCTTGACCCGGCCATCCAGTCCTTTTCTTCACCATCCCCTGGATGGCCGGCTCGGGGGCCGGCCATGAGGGGATAGAAGACGAACACCATGACATACGTCAAACCAGGGCATCATTCCCTAAGCCTCGATCTGCGACCCGATCCAGCTCTTGGCCTCGTCGAGCGTGTCGAAGCTCGGCCGGGCGGTGTGATCGAGATGGCCGAAGGCAGCTTCGAGAAACCATTTCCCCTCGGCATCGCCGTGGAGATCCGATAGGCGCACCAGCACCGCGATCAGGTGGTCTTCATTGAACACGAGACAGCCGTCTTCATCCTCGCTGCCGGTCGCAATCCTCACAGGTCGAAAAGTCAGTAGGGTCACGGTTCTCCTCCCCTGACATGGAGGTAGCTGGGATCGAAACGGGCAAGTTCCTTGAGACGCGTCCAATCGCGGACCGCGACATACCCTCCGGCCAGCGTGATCAGACCCATGCTCCGCAAATCACGGACGACGCGATTGACGTGAACCACGGAAAGTCCCGTCGCGTCCCCGAGTTCGGCCTGCGTGACCGGAAAGTTGAAGCGAAAATCCAGTGCCAGTCCAACCGCCCGGTGGCGCACCACCAGCTCGCAGATGAGATGGGCGATCCGTTCATGGGCGAGTCGCCGCCCGACGCCGGCAATCCACTGCCGGAAGATCGACGCATCGACCAGCGTCGAGCGCCACAACGCTGCTGCAAGCTTGGGATAGGTGGTGATGATCGAATCGATCGTCTGGTGCGACAGGAACGCAAGCTTCGTCGGGCTGAGCGTGCACAGGCTGTGGTCCATGACCTCGAGGTGGTAGCTCTGCAGATCTGGCATGTCGCCCGTGATATTGAATGCCAGGATCTGCCGCTTGCCGAAATCGAGCAGCTTGTAGCGGCAGGCATAGCCCTCGAGCATCAGCACGCATTGGGTCGGCCTCTCGCCCTCGAGCACGATGTCCGTGTCGGCATCGACCTCGACGACCTTCATCTTCACATCCATGAGTGCGTCGAGCTCCACCTTCGGAATATCGGTGATGCTCCGCAGTCTCCGGATCAACGGGTGCCGGCCCGGGTCGCTGAAATAGTCGGAATTCATGGTCTGTCCGGTCGACCGCTTTCTCTCATGGAGATGCCGCAACTATACGCCCTGAGCGCGCCATGTGGATTCAACTAGGTGAACTCATTGTGCTGCAATGCCGGCGCTCTGGCTCGCGCTCGGCAGGATGATCCGCACCGTCGTTCCCCTGCCGACGCTGCTCTGGATGCTGACCGTGCCGCCGGCCTGGGTCGCAAAGCCGTAAACGCTTGCAAGCCCCAGTCCGGTTCCGCGACCGGGTCCCTTGGTGGTGAAGAACGGCTCGAGCGCCCTTTGCCGCACCTCCTCCGACATGCCGGTGCCATCGTCGCTCACCGCGACCGCGATCGCATCCCCTGCACCGTCCGCTTCGCCCGCACATCTGGCGGTGAAAATGATCAGGGTCCCGCCCTGCGGCATGGCATCGCGAGCGTTCGCTGCCAGGTTCAGGATGGCCATCTCGAAGCCGACGGGATCGATCCTGGCGGGCGGCACGTCCTGTGCGAGCTCGTAATGGATGGTCACGCCTGAGCCCACAGTATGGCGCAACAGCTCGCTCATGCCCTTCACCGCCTCGTTGATGTCGACGATTTCCGCCTCGATCGACTGGCGGCGCGCAAAGGCGAGCATCTGCTGCGTGATCTTGGCACCCTTGTCGGCCGCCTCCTCGGCAAGCGTCAGCAGCTCGATTTCCTTCGGATCGCTCGCCCGTCTGCGCAGCATCGTGAGCGCACCCATGATGGCACCGAGGAGATTGTTGAAATCATGCGCCACGCCGCCGGTCACCTGGCCCAGCGCCTCGAATTTCTGCGACTGGAGAAGCCGCGACTCCGCTTCACGCCGGCGCTCGCCCTCCGCCAGCAGAAGCCTGAGCTGTTCCTTTTCCCGCTCGAGGCGGCGCGTGACCTGGTCCATTGCAAGGAACATGGCCGCCCCGGCCAAGGTGGCGAACGCCGCCCATGCGGCAACCCGCCAGTACCAAGGCCTGAGATAGGCCTGCCTGTCGAGCGCGAAGACGGCATAGAGCGGCTGGTGCTCGACCCGCCTGTATTCCGCCACCTCGTCGCGACCGCTGATCGAGGACGTCGCCCACAGAGTGCCGCTCTGCATGTTGCCGGCCACGACCTGCATCAGCGGGTCGTCCGGCGCGAGCCGCAGGATGTCCCGCGACGTCTCGGGATAGCGCACCAGCACGTGCCCGTCGCTGCGGACAAGCGCGGCGGCGGCCGCATCCGGATGCTTCAGGACCGAACGATAGAAATCGTGGAAGTAGCCGGGAAACAGCGTGACGGCGATGACGCCGTCGAACTTGCCGTTGCGGATGAGAGGCTTGCTGACGGTGAAGGCCACGGTCCCCGACAGCTTGCCCCGGAAGGGCGCGCTGACATAGACCGAGGTCGACCCGTTACGGGCCACCACGAAATAGTCCCGCATGCTGACGTCGTAGCGTTCCATCGGGTAGGCGCGGCTGCTCGCGGCAATATGGCCGCTCGGATCCACCACGAAGACCGACTCGACCTCGGGCAGCTCCCGGGCAATCCGCAACAGATGGTCATGCAGCCACGATGAGGCGGCAAGCGAGTCGTAGCTCGCACCGCCCATCCGGTCGGCCACGCGGTCGAGGACCAGCTCCGCCGAGCTCAGCACCGTCCGCGCATGCTCGGCAAGCGCATCGGCGGTCGAGGAGACCTGCTCGCGCGCCGCGCGGAGCGAAACCTCGTGGTCGTACCATGCGGCGGCGCCGAACAGGACCGCCGGGATCCCGATGCAGAGCAGGGCCAGCGACCTCCGCCTGGAGCGCGCCAGTCCCTGCAGATATTCCTTCACCATGCCGGCTGTCGAATTCTCCATCCGCCGCAGCGAAACCGTACGATGTTCTGCTTGCGAATGCTACCAACGCTCAAGTGGCGTCAGCAGCTTGATCTTCCACCGCTTGCCGCTGTGATGGGAGATGTTTACGGAGTCCCTGACCGTGGCGATCGCTTCGAGCATCGACCAAGCTTTGTCGGCCCGCGGGGACTGAAACAGCGAAACGATCAGCGAGCCATTGGCAGCAATCGACTTGCAGTAGTGCTGGACCACGCCGAGGGGATCGCTCAGGTAATTCAGGCACTCGCTGAAGATGATCGCATCGAATTCCGCCTCGGGCCGGTAACTTTCCGCATCGGCAACTGCGAAATCGAGACGCTTGTCTTCCCCAAGCCTCGCGCGCGCCGCCGCGACCGCTGCCGGCGAGAAATCGATTCCGACATAGGATCGGAACGACAGGTGTTGGATGCCCCGCGCCAGCAGCCCCTCGCCGCAGCCGACATCGAGAATGCGGTCGGGTTCGATCTCGGCCATATAACCGGCGATGACGCTGTAGCGCGCCCGCTCCGACAAGTCTGCGAGATAGGCCCAGGCACCATCCTGATACTGGCGGCTCCAGTCCTCCGGCGTGTGACGCTCCGGCTGATAGCCCTTGAGCTTGATCGCCAGAAACTCGCTCCAGCGTCTGATTTCCGTTCCGAGATCGTACAACACCGCCCTCCTCGTCGCTGCCGCCAGCAATGCCGCCGGCAGACGTATGTTCCATGGCAAAAAATTGCCGACAGTCATTGCCGAGTAAACGACGCTGAAACGCAAGCTGCCTTAAGCTCAGCTTTGATTGAACGCGACCGGCAGGAACGGCGGGCATGGAAGACTACCGGGAATACAAGCGGTTCCGGACCCTGAAGGAAGGTCGAATCATCGACCCGCAAGGGAGAACAACCCTGGATTGCACCATTCGCGATATGAGCCTGACTGGCGCCCGGGTGCAACTCGTGTCGGCCATAAACATTTCTGAACACTTTGAATTGCTGATCGTCCGAGAGGATATGATCATCCCCGCCCGGCGTCGTTGGCAACGCGGCACCGCGCTTGGTCTGGAGTTTACCGGACCGAGCCGCCGGTTGGTCGGAGGTCGATAAACCCTCGCCGATGATAGGCGCTTGCGAGGAGTCCGATGGCAGAAGAGCAGCTGCAGAACGGCGAGCCGGTGGTGCCTGCCCAATCGCCGGTGTTCACCGCCGGCGGGATCTTCCTCGCGCTTGCCGCCCTCTATTTCGGTCGCGATATCTTCGTGCCCTTCGCGCTCGCCATCCTCCTGGCCTTTGCCTTGGCCCCGCTGGTCGACGGCCTGCGCAGCTTCAAGGTCCCGCGGATTGCGGCCGTGCTGCTCGCCGTATCGCTCGCAGTGCTCGTCATCGGCGGCGTCTCGCTGCTGGTCGGCGGTCAGCTGGTCGAGCTCGCATCGAGCGTTCCCAGCTATAAGCAGACGATATCGACAAAACTCCGCTCGCTGCGGTCCCTGGGTCTGGGCGAGGGCGCGCTCGAGCAGGTCACCCACACGGTCGAGGATTTGTCGCGCGAACTCACCAACGACCAGCCACCGACGACGCAGCAGCCGACCGCGTCAGGACAGCGCGAGCCGCGCCGTCCGGTACCGGTTGTCATCGAGCGACCCGAAATGCGCCCGCTCGAAGTCCTTACCACCATTGTCGGACCGTTGATCGCTCCGCTCGCCACCGCCGGCATGGTGATCGTCTTCGTCATCTTCGTCCTGATCGAGCGCACCGATCTGCGCGACCGCTTCATTCGGCTCGTCGGCCATGGTGACCTGCAGAAGAGCACCCGCGCGCTCGACGATGCCGCCGAGCGGGTCAGCCGCTATCTTCTCATGCAGCTCGTGGTGAACATTTGCTACGGTATCCCGGTTGGCATCGGCCTCTATCTGATCGGCGTTCCTAATGCCCTGCTCTGGGGTCTGCTCGCCACCGTCCTCCGCTTCATTCCCTATCTCGGGCCGTTTCTCGCAACGCTCTTCCCGGCGGTCCTGGCCTTCGCCATCGATCCCGGCTGGACCATGCTGCTGTGGGTCATTGCGCTGTTCGTCGTCATCGAGCTCATCATCAACAACGCGGTCGAGCCTTGGCTCTACGGTTCGAGCACCGGGCTCTCCTCGCTCGCCATCATTCTCGCGGCGGTGTTCTGGACCACCCTCTGGGGTCCGGTCGGGCTGTTTCTCGCTACCCCCCTCACCGTTTGCCTGGTGGTGATCGGCCGTTACATGCCGCAGCTGGAGTTTCTCGGCGTTCTTCTCGGCTCCGACCCGGTGCTGGCGCCCGAGGAACGGTTCTATCAGCGGCTCCTGGCCGGCAATGTCGAAGAGGCGATCGCCGTGGCCGAGACCGAGATCGCCGAGACCTCGCCGATGACGTTCCTCGATCAGGTGGTCATTCCGATGCTGCGCCTGGCCGAGAACGACCGGCAGCGCGCCACCACCAGTCCTGAAGCGCGCGCCAAGCTCGCCGACGATGCCATTTTCGTGATCCAGGAGCTCGAGGACGAATTGGAAAATCTCGCCCCGACCGGGCCGGACGCGCCCGTCATCTGCATCGGCGGGCGCACTGAGCTTGACCACGCGGCAGCCGAGGCCGCGGTTGCCGCCATGCGTGCCAAGGGCATCGCCGGCCGCGCCACCGCCCCGGTGCGCCTGTCGCGCGATCCGGGCGTGATGATCGATCTCACGAAGGCCGGGGTCATCTGTCTATGCTATCTCGACTCTCATCCCCAGGCCTTTGTCCGCTTCCTTGCCCGACGCCTCAAGCGCCAGGCCCCGCAGGCGAAGACCCTCCTCTGCTATCTCAACCCCCCTGCCGGACCGCCGGCCCGCGATCTGGCCGAAAAGATGCTGGTGGACAGGGTCGCCTTCACCTTGGAGGAGGCGCTCACCCAGGCCGCCGAATGGCTGGGCGTCCCGACCAAGGAGCACAAGGAGGAAGCCGAGGAACAGGAGCAGGGCAGCTCGCTGCTGCAGACCATCAGCGGCATTGCATCAAGTTGACGCAATCACCACCGATATTCGCAAGCACTTCCGCTCAACTGTCCATCTGGATCGCAGTAATCATCACCAGAGCGACGGCACACAAGAAAGCAGCTTCGAGATACCCCATGACACGAACCCTCTGCGGCGGACGCAATTTCGCCAGCGGACCTTGTTTGCTACCTAATGCCTACCAAGAACTAACGATCAGTGACTTCAATTAACTTTGCCGTACTTGGTTCAACTGCTTGACAGTCCTTTAAGGCATATCTGCCACACTCTCGTCGACGCAAGAGTGGAGTTGTCAATGAAAAACGTGGAGCTGGTCGCCAACCCGCTGCTGAGACTGGTAGCGGAGCGCTGCATCGACCGCCGCTCGAGCGGTGTTTCTCCGCTCTTCACTCTGCTCCTCGTCAACACCTCCAACTTTATTGCAGAGCTGCCTTTCGTGTATCTCCAGAGCGGTCTCATGGAGGTCCACCCGGCCGGCGCCATGTCCGTGCGCGAGGTCAAGGGCCTGAGGACCCTGGTTCACATCTCGCCCATGACGATGACCAGGGTTGCGCCCGGCGAGAAGCTCGTGGTCTGCAACGGCATCTTTGCGCCCGGCCAGCCAAATGGCGGCCGCTTCGCCTATATGACGGGAGCGGCCAACATGCCGCTGCAGAAGGCAATCGCCCGCCTCGAGGCGATGCCGATCCCCCACAGCCCCCTCCGAACCGCCGAACCCGCCTTGCTCAAATAGCTCTTTCGAGCATTGCGCCGGCAAGGTGGAACTCACGGCGGCCCTGGCCTCTTTCCCGCCCTGGGAATCAGCGTTCTAAGGCGATCAGCATGGCGGAGCTTGCATGGTGGCAGCGCGGGATTGTCTACGAGATCTATCCGCGCTCCTTCCAGGACAGCAACGGTGACGGGATCGGCGATCTCCCCGGCATCACGAGCAGGCTCGATTATCTGGCCTGGCTCGGCATCGATGCCATCTGGATCGCGCCGATCTATGTCTCGCCAATGGCCGACCACGGCTATGACATCAGCTGGCATTATGACATCGACCCGGTCTTCGGAACGCTCGCCGACTTCGACGCGCTGATTGCCAAGGCCCATGCGCTGGGCCTCAAGGTGATCATGGATTTCGTGCCGAACCACACCTCCGACCGGCATCCGTGGTTCCTCGAGAGCCGCTCATCGAGACATGATCGAAAGCGCGACTGGTATATCTGGCGCGATCCGAGTGAGGATGGCAGCCGGCCCAACAATTGGCGCAGCAATTTCGGCGGCAGCGCCTGGGAGTTCGACGAGGCGACGGGGCAGTATTACTACCACGCCTTCCTCAAGGAGCAGCCCGACCTGAACTGGCGTAATCGCGAGGTCTGCAACGCCATGTTCGAGGTCCTTCGCTTCTGGCTCGACCGCGGCGTCGACGGTTTCCGCGTCGACGTCATGTGGCACCTCATCAAGGATGACGCATTCCGCGACAATCCCCCCGACCCTGGCTACCGCCCGGGTGATCCCGGCATCCGGGAGTTCCTCCAGGTCTACTCGGCGGATCGGCCCGAGGTGCATCGCATCGTTGCCGAGATGCGGAAGGTCATCGACGCCTATCCCGACCGGGTGCTGATCGGCGAGATCTATTTGCCGCTCGAGCGCCTCGTCGCCTATTACGGCCAGCAGCTGTCCGGCGCCAACCTGCCTTTCAATTTCCAATTGATCGAGGCGCCCTGGCACGCCCGCCAGGTTGGACGCATCATCCGCGAATATGAAGCTGCCCTGCCGGAGGGCGGCTGGCCCAACTGGGTCTTGAGCAACCATGACAAGCCGCGCATTGCGAGCCGGACCGGCGTCAGCCAGGCGCGGGTCGCGGCCATGCTGCTCCTCGCCCTGCGCGGCACCCCCACGCTCTATTACGGCGATGAGATCGGAATGGAGGGCGCAAGCATCCCGGCCGATCAGGCCCGCGACCCATGGGAACGCTCCGAGCCGGGTCTTGGGGTGAGCCGCGATCCGGCGCGCACACCCATGCAATGGGATGCCTCTCCGAACGCTGGATTCACCACCGGTCGGCCCTGGCTGCCGCTGGAGCCGGCTTACCAGACGCGCAATGTCGAGGCCCTGGCCGCCGATCCGAAATCCATGCTGACGCTGGTCAGGCGGCTCATCGCACTCCGCCGGGAGCGCCCGGTCCTGCGTCAGGGCGGTTACCACCGGATCGCGGGCGAGGGCGACGTCCTGGCCTTTGAGCGCACGCTCGGCGAGGAGCATCTCCTCGTGCTCCTGAATTTCGGACGCGAGCAAGTCACGGTCCCGCTGACCCAGGAGCGCGGTCGCATCGTGCTGTCGACCACGCTCGAGCGTGAAGGCGAGAGCCTCGGCCCAGAGGCCACCCTCGCGCCGGACGAGGGTGTTATTGTCGAGGCATTCCGATAGTATGCGCCGCTCATGGCGCCTCGTTTCCGCCCTGATCGTCTCGCAGTAGCAACGGCCGAACAGCCGACCGGAGTTTGCCGTGATCGCCGCGATTTTTCGTTGGCTCGAAACCCGCACTGACAGCTTTCCGGATGAACTTCCGGAACGGCCTCCGACCACGCTGTTCAGCTTCATCCTGCATTATTCCAAGCCGTTCTGGCCGCTCCTGCTCGCCTCGTCTCTGTTCGCCTCCGTGGTGGCGCTCATCGAAGTGTCGCTCTTTGCCTTCGTCGGCAAGCTCGTCGACTGGCTGTCCACCGCCAACCGCCAGACCTTCTGGCACGACCATTGGCTTGGCCTCGCCGGCATGGGCGCGCTGGTCCTCGTTGTCCTGCCAGTCCTGAAATTCTGGTACGAGGCGGTCATCCACCAGGGGCTGATCGGCAATTTCGCCATGCGGACACGCTGGCAGGCGCATCGTTATTTGCTGCGCCAGAGCATGGACTTCTTCCAGAACGACTTCGCCGGAAGGGTTGCCACCAAGGTGATGCAGACCGCCCTCGGCGTGCGCGAAGTCGTGATGAAGGTGAGCGAGGTCCTGCTCTATGTCGGCGTCTATTTTACCGGCGCCCTGCTTCTGTTCGCAACGAGCGATCTGCGTCTGACGATGCCGCTGATCCTTTGGCTCGTCGGCTACATCGTGGCGCTGCGCTATTTCATTCCCCGCCTGCAGGCCATCTCAAAGGAGCAGTCCGAGGCCCGCTCGCTGGTGACCGGGCGGGTTGTCGACAGCTACACCAACATCGCGACGGTCAAGATGTTTGCCCATGCCGAGCGCGAGGACACTTATGCCCGCGACGGCATGGATACTTTCCTCGGCACCGTCCATCGGCAGATGCGGCTTGTCACCTTGTTGACAGTTGCCCTCAACTCGCTCAACGCCCTCCTCCTGTTCTCGGTGGCAGCGTTGTCGCTCTGGCTGTGGTGGCTCGAAGCCGTGACCGCCGGAGCCATCGCCTTTGCCATCGGGCTGATCCTTCGCATGCAGGGCATGTCGCACTGGATCATGTGGGAGCTTGCCTCTCTGTTCGAGCAGATCGGCATCGTCCAGGACGGGCTCGAAACCATCGCCCGCGAGCGCACCGTCGTCGACCCGGCCCATCCACGGGCCTTGGCGGTGCCCCGCGGCGAAGTCCGCTACGATCGCATTCACTTCAATTACGGCAAGAATCGCGATGACGGCATGGGCGGCATCATCGACAACCTGTCGCTCACCATCCGCCCGGGCGAGAAGGTCGGCCTGGTCGGGCGTTCCGGAGCCGGCAAGTCGACCCTGGTGAGCCTGCTGCTGCGCTTCTACGACCTCGAGGGCGGCCGCATCCTCATCGACGGGCAGGACATTGCCTTAGTGGGACAGGAATCCTTGCGCGAAAAGATCGGCATGGTCACCCAGGACACATCGCTCCTCCATCGCTCGGTCGTGGACAACATTCTCTACGGGCGGCCGGATGCCACTTTCGAGGAGGCGGTCGCCGCCGCCCGCAGAGCCCATGCCCACGAATTCATCCAGGAGCTCGAGGACCTGAATGGCCGCCGGGGCTATCACGCCCATGTCGGCGAACGCGGCGTCAAGCTGTCCGGCGGGCAGCGACAGCGGATCGCCATTGCCCGGGTGCTGCTCAAGGATGCGCCCATCCTGATCCTGGACGAGGCGACGAGCGCCCTCGACAGCGAGGTCGAGGCGGCAATTCAGGAGAGCCTGTACAATCTGATGCAGGGCAAGACGGTGATCGCCATTGCCCACCGGCTGTCGACCATCGCCGCACTCGACCGGCTGATCATCATGGACAAAGGCCGCATCGTGGAGGAAGGCACCCATGCCGAGTTGCTGAAGCGTGGCGGCATCTATGCGCAATTGTGGAACCGCCAATCGGGCGGCTTTATTGCCCGCGATACGGCGGAGGCAGCGGAATAGAAGCAGCGTCGAAGGCGTGTCACCACCGGGCAACAGCAAATTTCTTTTTCATATCCAAAGGTTTGATCAATTCCGATTCACCCGTTCGACGACTAAGGTCGGCATGGGTCGACCCACAGCGGGGATAGCGATGCGCCGTATCGTCCTGGGCCTCCTTGGGGCCACCTCCATGCTGGCCGTTCCGCCGCGCGCAGCGCAGGCGGCCGATATGATGCAGCCGACGCCGCTCGCCCTCGTCGTCTCCGGTATTGTCGAAAGCTGGACTGGCTACACCTTCATCGCCGATCCGAGGCACGTCCACCCCGATGAAGATTCGTTCGGGAGTGCCGGCAGCACCGGCCGCCTGAGCCTGCCGCTCGGCACCAACCTGTCGATCCAGGGCGATGTCGATCTCGAGTACAACAGCACGCTTCTGACCGACGACGACGATGACGGCTCGCGCGACATTTTCCAACTCAGCGCCCAGAGCGGCGTGCATGTCTCCTGGCGCGATCCCAATCTCGGCCTGCTCGGCGGTTTCATCGCCGTCGGCCAGGGCGAGGCCGACGTGACATCGAACGCCTTCCTGGCAGTGGGCGGCGAGGGTCAGCTCTATTTCGGACCCTTCACCCTCTATGGCCAGGGCGGCGTGCTCAATCCGGACGCGGACGGCCTGTCCATCGAGAACGAGTTCCAGGACGCCTTCTTCGCCCGCGGTGTCGCGCGCTACTTCTTCAACGAGAATTCCTTCTTCGGGTCGGACAACCGGCTTCAGGCCGAGTTCGCCTTCGTCGACGGCGACATCGACCACGGCGACGACCAAGGCCAGATCCTCGAATGGGGCGCCCGCTACGACTTAACCCTCGATCTTCCGATCATCGGGCAGACCCACGCGTTCCTGGGCTACCGCGGCGCCAGGTTCGAGAACCAGGACGAGGACGACAGCTTCTTCGACCACACCGTCTATGTCGGCTCGAGCTATTCCTTCGGCGGTCCCACCATGCAGGACTTCGACCGTACCGGCGCGACGCTCGATCTGCCGAACTTCGGGCGATGGTCGAGCAGCGGCCAGATCATCCGGTGATGTGAAAAAGAGGCAATAGGCATTAGGCAATAGGCAGTGCACTTCCCTACTGCCTACTGCCTAGGGTCCGAACCCTACTGCCTACTGCCTATTGCCTATTGCCTACTGCCTATTGCCTATTGCCTATTGCCTATTGCCTCATTCGACAAAAACGCTGACCCGGGCCGTTCGCCCCTTGGCATCGATCACCGTCAGGGTCGAGAACCCCTGCCCGTCCGGTTGCCAGAAGAGATTTCGCCGGCGTTCCGTGCCCGGCAGCGGCTTGCCGTTGACGAGCCATTGGAAGGGAGCCCGCCCACCCTGCATCTTCATCTCGAGCGGGCTGACCGGGCCGCCGCCGGCAAACCCGAGGTCGACGCGCGCGCCGTCCGGGGGATAGACGATTGCCGGCAACGCCTCGGGCCCGCTGCCGCTGCCCAGGCGATCGCCGGGTGCCCTGAACCGCCGCAGACCCTCCGGCAGATCGGCCGCCGTGCTGCGCAGGACCGAGGACGGCGCGTCCGGCATCGGCACGACGCCGAGCCCGGCCCGCGTCCAGGCTTCGAAAAGGATCGGGGCGGCGCTCAACCGTCCGGTCATGCCGGGCGACGGGCTGCCATCGGGCCTTCCGGCCCATACCGCCAGCACGTGACGGCCGTCGAAGCCGACGGCCCAGCTGTCACGGAAGCCGAAGGACGTGCCGGTCTTGTAGGCAAAGCCCTGACGCATGGCGCCCTCGGGCGGCGCGACGCCGGCCAATATGTCGGCGACATACCAGGCCGCGGCGGCAGTGAGGATCTCGCGGCCGGGCCCTTGCGGCGCAGCGCTCTGCGCCAACCCGGTTCCGAGCGCGGCGACGCGGCCGCGATTGGGGAAAATGGTGTAGAGCTCGGCAAGATCGAGCAGTCTGAGGCCGAGGCCGCCAAGGCCGATCGGAAGACCCGGCCCGGCGCCAGCCGGCAGCACGTAATCGACCCCGGCCAGGCTCAGCCGCGATGCCAGGAGCTGCGGCCCGATCGCATCGAGCAGTCTGATCGCCGGAACGTTGAGCGACAGCTGCAGCGCCGTCCGCACCGTGACATCGCCCTGGTAGGTCATGTCGAAATTGGCCGGGCGATAGCCCCTGATGCTGACCGGCCGGTCCTCGATGATGGTTTCGGGATGAACGATTCCCTGTTCGAAGGCGAGGCCATAGATCAGCGGCTTCAGCGCCGAGCCGGGCGATCGGATGGCGCTTGCCATGTCGATCTCGCCGGCATGCTCGTGGTCGAACAGGCCTCCCGAGCCGACATAGGCAAGCACCTCGCCGCTCGCCGCATCCGCGAGCACCATCGCCACCGAATGCTGCTTCCCGAGCAGCCGCACGCGTTCGGCAGCCACCTGCTCGAGGGCGGCCTGCATGTCGCGATGGATCGTCAGGCGATGCAATTTCACCATCGGCGACCGGCGCTGCGCCTCCGCGGCAAGATGAGCCGCATGGATCGGCAGCTGCTGGCGAACCGACGGAATCGGCTGTGCCATCGCCCGCGCGCAGTCGCCCTCATCGACGACGCCCGCCGCCAGCGCTCGCGCCAGAACCCGGTTTCGCGACCGGTAGGCGGCATCGGCATCGCGGTCGGGACGGCGGCGCTCGGGGAGCTGCGGCAGGGCGACCAGCAGTGCGGCTTCTGCAAGCGTCAGTTTGAGCGGTTCCTTGCCGAACCAGGTCAGGGCGGCGGCGCGGATCCCTTCGACATTGCCGCCATAGGGCGCATGCATGAGATAGAGATCGAGGATCTGCCGCTTGTCGAGCCGCCGCTCGATCTGCAGCGCCCGCGCCACCTGCCTCGCCTTGGCAGCCAGCGAGTGGCCCGGGTCCTCGAGAAGCCGTGCAACCTGCATTGTCAGCGTCGATCCGCCCGACACGATCTCGCCGCGCCTCACGGCCTGACCGAGCGCCCTCATCATCGCCAGCGGATCGACGCCGCGATGCCTCTCGAACCGCTTGTCCTCATAGCTCAGGAGCAGCCGAATGAATTTTGGGTCGACCTGATCGACCGTTATCGGCAGCCGCCACATCCCGTCGGGCAGAGCGAAGGCCCGGAGCAGCCGCCCCTGCCGGTCGGTCACCATGGTCGACACGTCGGAGGTCTTGGGCAGCGGCGGCGGGAAGGTGCGATCCGCAAGCTCGAGGCCAGCGACCGCCAGCGCCAGCACGCCGCCGCTCGCCAAAAGTCGCCAGATGAAGCCTCGGCGCTTCACGACTTGGGTCCGGTGACGCCCATCCTGCCGGTCGCCGTGCGCGCATTGAGATGCGGCCGGTACATGTCCTCGACCATCGCCGGGGGGTGGACATAGCTGCCGGGCGACACTGCCCGCACCACATAGGCGAAGGTGAACTCGCCCTTGTCATCCGGATTGCGATCGAAAGCGACGACGAACCGGTCGGCGTGGACCTCGGTATGCGCCGGCGTGATCTCCGGCAACCAGTCGAATGCCGCGAGATCTGCACTCTGAACGAGCTTCGGGTTGTCCACCTCGAACCCGGCCGGCAGCAGATCGGTGACGGCTATCCGTGCCGGCCAGCTGGTGGTCGGCGTCACCTTGATCACCGCAAGGAACCGCTCGTTCTGCGCCACCTGGCTGACATCGGCCTCAGACCCGTCGAGATGGTAATAGCGGCGTTCGATCGTGAAGCCCTGACCGCCGGCCGGCAGCGGCACGTCCGGAACTGCCGTCACCGTCACCACGGCAGCCACATCGCCGGCGCCGGCATTCGTCACCGTCAGCGGCGTGCGCTCGAGTTCCGGGCCGGAGATCGCCTTGGCATAGTTGCCTTGCGTTTCCGTGCCGTTGACGTTCAGCCGGATGCTGCCGCCTTCCGCCAGCACGGCGCGTGCCGCGAGCAGGAGCCAGGCATTCTCCTGCGTGCTCGTCTGATCGCTCGCCACCCGCTCGCCGGTGACATAATCGATCATGTCCGCAACCGACTGCGGCGTCGGCTTGCTTTCGGCAGCCAGCGCCAGCATTGCCGCCCCGTCGCGCAGCCGCGAGCCATAGTCGGATCGCGACCAGTTCTCGCCCTTCGCCTTGAGCAGCCGGAAGGCGGATGCGAAGGCGCTTCCGGCCCGGCGCTTCTCGCCATAGAGATCGAGGCTCGCGGCAATCTGGGCCCGCGCCATCACCGTCCCGAAGGACTCGAGCTTGTCGTCGCCGAAATATCTGAGGTCGCCGATCGATGCCCGCCGGTTGCGGGCCAGCACGTAGATCGCATAGGCCATTTGCGGACCCTGGTCGACGACATTGGCATCGTAGGACAGCGCGTTCTCCAGATTGTCGAGCGCGAGCGAGAACGCCTGATCGGGAACGCGGTAGTTCTCCTCGCGCGCCCGGGTCAGAAAATCCGTGACATAGGAGTCGAGCCAGAGGTCGCCCGAGCCCGGGTTCCACAGGCCGAAGCTGCCGCTCGCCGCCTGATAGGACAAAACCCGCTCGATCGCCTCCTGCACCCGGGCCCGGACTGCGGCATCGTCCGCCATCCCGCTCTCGCGCGCCACCTCGGAGAGATAGAGCAGCGGCAGCGCCCGGCTCACGGTCTGCTCGGCGCAGCCGAGCGGGTAGCGGTCAAGCGCGAGCAGCAGCGAGGGAACATCGAGGCCGGCCGAGCGCGTCACGCCCAGCGTCACCTTGGCGGTGTCGGCAACGCGGCCGGCGAGCAGATCGGAATCGATCACCGTCGTGCCGCCTGGACGCAGCGATATCACCCGGCGCTCGCTGACCGGCGGCTGAGCGGCGCGAACCGGCACCGTCTCGTCCAGCTCCACCGCCGGCCCCAAAGCCCGCGACAGCCTGACGCTCAAGCTGCCGGTGCCGACCGACCGGGCCGTGACGGGCACGCTCAGCGCCAGTCTCTGGCCGGTGGTCAGTGCCACCGTCGCCGGCACCGCGCCGCGATCGAATGCAAGCTCCGCGCCGACATCGATATCGAGCTGGTAGTCTGCCGCCGGCCCGTCCTGATTGGCGATGTCGAGCCGCACCACCGAGCGGTCGCCGGGTGCGAGGAAGCGCGGCAGGCCGGCAGTGATCACGATCGGGTCGCGCACCACGACCTCGGTCTCGGCATGACCGAAACCACGCATCGACCAGGCCGTGGCCATCACCCGGACCGAACCGTTGAAATCCGGAATGGCGATGCTGACGCTGGCCTTGCCTTGCTGATCAACCCGCACCGGCCCGGAGAAGAAGGCCACGAGCTTGCGCACCGGCGGGCTGCCCTGCATGGTCATGCCGCCCTGGTCGCCGCCGGACCGCACACGGCCCATCGCGCCTGCCGTCCCGTCGATCAGCTGTCCATAAAGATCGCGGATCTCCAGGCCGAGGCGGCGCTGGCCGAAATACCAGCCGTCCGGATCCGGCGTCTGATAGCGCGTAAGGTTGAGAATTCCGATATCGACGGCGGCGACAGCGACATAGGCTTCCTCACCGGGCGCGATGTTCGAAAGCGCGACCGGGATGGTCAGCGTCTGGCGCGGCAGCATGCGGGAAGGCGGGGTGAGCGCGACGCCGATGAGGTTGTTGCCCGGCGCAACCTTGAGCCACTTGATGCCGAGCGCCCGATGCGGCATCCGCGTGTCGCCATTGTCGCCGGGCCGGAAATGCGCCACCGTGACATACCCGCCCGCGCCGAGCTCGGGGCTCACGGGAATGTCGACGACACCACCTGACGCGGCGACTTCGACCCGTTTTCGCCATACCACCCGATCGGTGCCGACGACGACCTCGCTCTCGCCGGCAAAGCGCGGCGAGATCGAGAGCTTCGCGGTCTCCCCGGCACGGTATTCAGCCTTGTCGAGGCCGATCTCGAGGCCGTCCGGCGTCTCGGTCGTGGCCTGGTCGACATACCAGCCGGAGGTGAATTCATAGCTCGTGGCGGCACCGTCGGCGGCGCTCTCCACCTCGAGCCGGTAGCGACCCCAATCGGTCGGAACCGCGATTCGCGCCGGATCGCCCAGCGTCGCATTCACCGTTCCCTCCGCCACCTTCTGGGTGCGCAGGACCGGCTCGTAATTCCAGCTCTGGCCGGAACGGTACCATTGATACTCGCGCTCGAGCTTGACGAGCGACCAGCGCAGGCCCGGCACTGCCCGACGCGTGCCGTCGACGCCCGCGGCAATGATGCCGAACTCGGCGGCAGCCCCCTGTCGCACCGTGTCGCCGCCGAAGCTCGGCTTGATCCCGATGAAGGTCTCGCCATTGTCGACGGGCAGGCTCGCCATGCGCTCGACCGCCCGGCCGCTGCCTTCGCGCATGCGCAGCATGACCGTGCCTTGGAGCGGCCGCGTCGCCGAGGGGAGCTCGCCGAGGGCCACCGGGAACGACGCCTTGCCGGCGGCGTCGGTCGTCGGCAGCTCCTCGAGCGGCGTGACATTCGACACGGCGTCTTCGTCGTCGAGCCCGAACACATAGCCCTCGAAGCCCTTGAGGCTCCGCGTCGAGGACACGCGAACTTCCCCTTCGAGCCGCATTTCGGAGGCCGGCGCGCCGTAGAGGAACCGGCCCGCGACGAGAGCCCGTGTATCGACGCCGGGCCGCAGCAGCGTCCCCGGCAGCGTCAGGGTGAACTCCGTTCGATCCGGCACGAAGTCTTCGACGAGGAACTGCCGCTCCGCCACCGGCTCGCCGGTCGGATCGGTATAGGCCCCCACCGTCCAGGTCCCGAGCGGCACGTTGCTCGGCAGCTTGAAGGCGCTCCAATGGCTCGCACCGCCGAGATCCGGCGTCGTCATCCGCTCGAACTCGACGCCGTCCGGCCGCTTGAAGATGAAGGTGAGCGGCAGCCCGGGGAGCGGCTTTGCGCCGTCGTCCCGGGCGAGCGCGAGGACGTGAACGGTGTCCCCTGCCCGGTAGATGCCGCGCTCGGTATACATGAACGCATCGACCGGACCCGGCGCCTTGCGCCCGGTGACCCCGCGGTCGCCGAGATCGAAGCCGGGCCGGGTCAGGTCGAGAAACACGAAATCGTGGCGCTCGTTGTCGCTCGCCATGACCGCGGCGGGGGCGAGCGCTGCCGCGCCGCGGATCAGGCCCGGCGCGAAGCGGGCATGGCCTTCGCCATCGGTCATCGCCGTGCCCAGGATCTCGTTGTTGCGGGCGATCAGCTTGAGCTCGATGCCGGCGGCCGGCCGGGCAGTGTCGAGGGCACGCACGAAGACGTCGAGGCCATCCTCGCCGGCAAAGGTCGAAAGCCCGATATTGCTGAGCACGAACCACTGGGTGGCGCGGCTCTTCCATTCGTTGGACTTGTCGAAGCGCGGCCGCCCGACCAGCACATAGACCCCGGGTTTGCGCTGCGGCACGAGCTGCTCGAGCGGCACAAGCGTCGAAACCTCCTTGTTGAGATCGAATCCCGTCTCGACTACGCCTTTCCAGATGAGCTCGCCGCTTGCTTCCCTGATGCTGTCGGCATCATAGCCGTCGAGCTGCCGCAGGAGCTTGCCGTCGCTGATCACGCGCGCGAGCCCCCGCTCGCCGATCCGGTACAGGGTGAGCTCGACCTCCCTCGCATTGACGGTGACGACCGGGATTCCCTTGGCACCGCTCGTCGGCAACACGAAATTGTTTCCCGTGAAACGCACGTCCGCGACGCGGTCGCGCACATAGACCTCGAGCGTGACCGGCGCTTCGAGCGACTCGCCGATGGCCGCGGGCAGCCCCTGGCGCAACGCCAGCCGATAGCGCTGGCCATGGCTCAACCCGCCGACGCAGAGCTGGCGGTCGTCCTTCTCGACGCCCGAGGCCGCTTTGCCGTCGAGGGTGACATAGGATGAGTAGTCGGTGCCGGATTTGACGAGATTGTCCGAGAATTGCACGCAGATCCGCGGCACCAGCGTGTCGGCATCGACGCTGTGGTCGACCACCCGGAAGCCCTTGCGCGACCTGAGGTCGAGAAACGCCTGCCGGATCGGCGCCGACTCGGCAAGGGCGAGGCTCGCCTTGTAGGCCTCGAGCGCCGGCCGGAACAGCTCGCGCCTCTCGAGCGCCTGCGCCAGCACCGCCAGGCTTTCGGCACGCAGCGCCGCCGTCCGCGTCAGACCGTAGGCCGTCAGCGCCGCCGATGTCGCCTCCCGCGGCAGGGAATAGGTTTCATTCCCATCGGCCGGAGCGATCGCCAGAGTGGCACGGGCGAGCCCGAGCCACGGGGCCGGATCGTCTTTCGTCAGGGCGACGGCGCGGCGGAAATAATCGGCCGCCGACCGGCCGTCGCCGGCGAGGAGCGCGCTTGACCCAAGCTGGCCGAGCTCGTCGGCAGCCTTGGTTTCGGCAGCGGCACGCGCCTGCCATTTTTCCGCATCCCGCCGCGCCTCCTGCACGACCTCGGCGGGAACGAACCGGGTGGGCGGCGGTGGGCCCATGTCGCTCGCCGTCTGGGCCGGCGAGGCCATAGGAGCGATCGTGACGATAAAAGCGGCGAATAGCAGGAGAAGCGCAAGGCGCAATGGGACCGGCACGGGCATGGGGGAGCTGTCCTCCGGTGAAGCCGTCGTAGGATCCGCCCATCCACCCGGCAATTCACGACGGGGCGCATGATGCAATAGCCGCCAACTGGCGTCCAGACGGCTTGGAGCATGATGCGCCGAAGGGGAGTCGCTTTGGCTGGCTGTCCCCCTGCCCCTCATGGCCAGGCTTGACCCGGCCATGGGGGGAAGGAGGATGTCACGACTTGTTCCAATCACATCATGCGCTATACGGCCGCCTTCGCGGCGAGCTCCCGCTCCCAAACATCGGCATTGCGCACCGATCTGAGCGAGCTGTTGACGGCCTCGAGCTGACCCGGCGCGGGCGGACGCTCGAGCGCCATGACCGGCAGGACCCGCCGCAGCTGGTCGTGATAGAAGCGCACGCCGGATTCGAGATCGGACAGAATGAACCCGGCGAAGCTCGAGGACTGCATGGCTTCCCACGACCACTCGATCAGCTGGTCGTCCTCGGCGCTGGTGATGCGGTCGATGCGATAGCTCAGATAGCGTGCAAGTTTCATCTCGCGCCGCCCGTCGGGATGGCCGTAATAGGCAAAGCGCTGCTCCGTCCGCCCGACCGCCAGCGGATACTCCTGATAAAAGCCGACGCGATCGGGATAGAGCATCAGCACGAGGTTGGGAAAGAGGCCGATATAGAGCCAGGCGCGTCGATGCGACTCGGGCAGGTCTGCCACCTCGGGCAGAAGCTGCTTGTAAAGCCGCACGCTCCAATATTTGTCCGGCGCCTCGTTGAACGGTGCGAAAGATCGGCCCATGCCGAGGCCGCCGCGCCCGTCCCTGTAGCGTCCGCCATAAAGGTCCTGCAGCGAGGGATGAGCGATCGGCACGTGGTAGCCTTCATTGTCGACGTCGCGCACCGCCTTCCAATTGGCTCTGAGCTCATGCTTGCTGAGGTGGCCAAGCGGCAGCGCCGCTGCGATCCGGTAGCGCTCGACCTCCTCGGCATAGGGCGCCATCAGCTCCCGCACCGGCGGCTGATCGCTCTTCATGAAGCGCACGAAGACGAAGCCGTTCCAGATTTCATGCTCGAGCGCAACGAGGCCGTGGCGCTGCGGATCGAGCACCGGCAGGGTCCGCTTCTGCGGCACCGCTCTGAGCGTCCCGTCGAGATTGTAGGACCAGCCGTGAAACGGGCACACCAGCGCCGACTTGCAATGGCCGGCTTGGTGCGCCACCACGCGCGAGCCGCGATGCCGGCAGACATTGTGAAACGCCCGCACCTCGCCGTCATGGCCGCGGACGATTAGCGCCCGCTCGCCGACCATGTCGAAGCACTGATAGTCGCCTGGCTCGCGAACGTCGTTGACGTGGCAGGCAAGCTGCCAGCACTTCCGGAACAGCTCCCGGCGCTCCAGTTCCAGAAGCTCTTCGCTGAAATACGTCCAGGCTGGCAGCCCGCCGCGCTCGCTGTCGGACAGCTTCATGTCGATATCGCGAACGTGCTCCATGATCAGGCTTCCATTTATTGACTGAATGTTCATTCAATTTACCAGGAACTTTGAAGAAGGGCAAGTTTCGCCCGCCGTTGACCGCTTCACCCTGGTGTGGAACACCGGTTCCTTGAACAGCACCAACGAGGACGAGGCCGCCGGCATGAGCGACAGGATTCCGGTCACCGTGATCACTGGATTTCTCGGTGCCGGGAAAACCACCCTGCTGCGCCACCTGCTGGCCCACGCAGGCGGCAGGCGGATCGCCCTCATCATCAACGAATTCGGCGATATCGGCGTCGATGGCGAGGTGCTGAAAGGCTGCGGTGATGCGCTGTGCCGCGAGGAGGATGTGATCGAGCTGGCCAATGGCTGCATCTGCTGCACGGTCGCCCAGGACTTCATTCCGACCATGGAGAAGCTCATTGGCCGCCCCGATCCTCCCGACCACATCCTGATCGAGACGTCCGGCCTCGCCCTTCCGCAGCCGCTGCTCAAAGCCTTCGGCTGGCCCGAGATCAAGGCCAGGGTCACCGTCGACGGCGTCGTCACCGTGGTCGATGGTCCGGCGCTGGCCGAGGGCCGCTTCGCCCATGATCCCGCGGCCGTCGCCGCAGAGCGCGCCGCCGATCCGGGCATCGAGCACGAAAGCCCGATCGAGGAGCTGTTCGAGGATCAGCTGAACTGCGCCGACATGGTGCTCCTCAACAAGACCGACCTCCTCAGCGATGCCGAGACACGGAAGCTTTCACGCGATCTTTCCGGACAGCTCCGCCCGGGCGCCAGGCTGGTCACCGCGCGCCATGGCCAGGTCAGCCCGGCTGCCTTGATCGGCCTTGATGCCGCGGCCGAAGGCGATCTCGCCGCCCGCCGCTCGCATCACGAGATCGAGGGCATCGCGGAGCACGACCACGACGATTTCGAGAGCTTCGTCGTCCCGCTCGGCAACATTCCGGATCGCGGCGTGCTGATCGAGACCATCGCGGCATTGGTCCGCCGCCACGGTATCCTGCGGCTGAAAGGTTTCGTCGCCCTTGACGGCAACCCGTCGCGCCTCGTTGTTCAGGCGGTCGGCCCCAGGCTCAATCATTGGTTCGATCGCCCCTGGCGCGACGGCGAGGAACGCCGCTCCTCGCTGGTGGTGATCGGCCTCAAGGGCCTCGACCGAGCACGCATTGAGAAAGAGCTCACAGTTTAGATGCTGAGGAATTGGTTTTGACATCTGTCATCGCCCTTGGTGTTCGTCCTTCCATCCCCTCATGGCCGGCCCCCGAGCCGGCCATCCAGGGGATGGCGCAGAAAAAGACTGGATGGCCGGGTCAAGCCCGGCCATGCGGGAGGGGGAGGGATTCACGCCGTGCATCTTCTCGCGCGACAGTCTGAGACCCTCGACGGCTCGGGCGAGGCCATCGATCTCGGCCAGCGCCCGGCCGATTGCATCGTGCTGTCGGCCGCCGATTCCGAGCTGGCGCTGCTGGCCCGCGCCTTCGACCGGCTGTCCCCACCGAAGCCGTCGCTGCGCCTCGCCAATCTCATGGCGCTCGGCCATCACCTGTCGGTCGACAGCTGGATCGAGCGCACCGCCGCGACTTCGAAGCTCGTGGTCGTGCGCCTGCTGGGCGGCCGCGGTTATTGGACCTACGGAGTGGACGAACTGGTGGCGATGGCTCAGCGCCGCCCGCTCAAGCTCGCGCTCCTGCCCGGGGGTCGCGACCCCGATCCGGCTCTCGCCGCGCTCTCCACCATACCGCCCGCGGCGTGTCAGCGGCTCCATCGCTATCTGGCCGAAGGGGGATCCGACAACGCCGCCAATTTCCTGCGCTATTGCGCCGAGCTCTTGGGAAGCGCCGCTGCAACCCCGCCGCCAGTTACCCTGCCCCATGCCGGAGTTTACGGATTGCGGGATCGGCAGGACGCGGATGCCCCGATTGCGGCAATCCTGTTCTACCGGGCGCTGATCGAAGGCGGGCTCACCGCGCCGGTCGACCGGCTCGCCTCGGCATTGGCGACCCGCGGGCTGCAGCCATTTCCAATCTTCATCGCCAGCCTCAAGGATGACGAGAGTGCCAAATTTCTCAAATCGACGCTGGAGCGCAATCCGCCGGCCGTCATCCTGAATGCGACGGCCTTCGCTGCCGGCCGCTTCGATGGCGAGGGTGACGGCAATCCCCTGGCCGATTTCGACTGCCCGGTGCTTCAGGTCATATTTTCGGGCAGCAGCGCAGCGGCGTGGTCGGCAAGCAGCCAAGGTCTGTCCCCCCGCGATCTGGCCATGAATGTGGTTCTGCCCGAGCTCGACGGCCGCATCATCACCTCGGCTGCATCCTTCAAGGAGGCGGGCGAGTGGCACGCCGAGACCGAATGCTCCATCATGTCCTATCGGCCCGAGGAAACGCGCATCGAGCGCATCGCCGAGCTGGCCGCCGGGTGGGTGGGGCTGCGCCGGTTGCATCCCGCCAGGCGCCGCATCGCCATCGTGCTGGCGAACTATCCCAACCGCGACGGCCGCATCGCCAATGGCGTCGGCTATGACACGCCGGCCAGCACCGTCGCCATTCTCGACGCGCTCGCCGCCGCCGGCTACCGCGTCGATGCTCGGCCCCGTCATGGCAACGAGCTCATCGCCGAGCTCATGCGCGGACCGACCAACAGCGGTGTGAACGCCGATGCACCGACCGAGGCGCTTCTTCCGGTCGCGGCCTACCGGTCCTTTTTCGACCGGCTTCCGTCGACGGCGCGTCAGGCGCTTCTCTCCCGCTGGGGCGAGGTCGACGAGGACCCCTTCTGCCGTCGCGGCGCGTTCCGGCTGCCGGTCCGCCTCTTCGGTCATGTCGCCATCGGCATCCAGCCGGCGCGCGGCTACAACATCGATCCCAAGAGCACCTATCATGACTCGGGCCTGGTGCCGCCGCACGGCTACCTCGCCTTCTATCTCTGGCTGAGAGAGGTGTTCGGCGCCCATGCCGTCATCCACAATGGCAAGCACGGCAATGTCGAATGGCTGCCCGGCAAGGCCACGGCGCTGTCGGACGCGTGCTGGCCCGACATCGCGCTCGGTCCCGTTCCCCAGCTTTATCCCTTCATCGTCAACGATCCGGGCGAGGGCACCCAGGCCAAGCGCCGCACCGCGGCGGTGATCATCGACCATCTCACGCCGCCGCTGAGCCGGGCCGAATCTTATGGACCGCTGCGCGAGCTCGAATCCCTGATCGACGAATATGCCCAGGCCGCCGGCATCGACGCGCGGCGCCAGAAATCCATCCGCAGCCGGATCGCCGAGCTTGTCCAGTCGAGCGGCATCGATCGTGATGCAGCAGTCGCCGACATCATTGCCGATGACGCCGCGCTCGCCCGCCTCGACGCTTGGCTTTGCGACGTCAAGGAGAGCCAGATCCGCGATGGCCTGCACATCCTCGGCTCGAGCCCCGAGGGCCGTCTCGAGACCGATCTCCTGGTGGCGCTGTCACGGCTGCCGCGCCGCCAGGGACTGACCGGCGACGCCTCGCTGCTTCGCGCCCTCGCCCAGGACCTCGACCTCGCTTTCGATCCGCTCGCGGCCGACCTGAGCGAGCCATGGGAGGGCACCCGCCCTCCCCTCCTTGCCGGCATCGATGCCGCTGCGTGGCGCTCGCTGGGCGATACCGTGGAACGGCTCGAGCTCCTGGCCGCCGGCGTCGTCGCCGGCAGCGCCGCCCCGCCAGGGCCGGCCAGCGCTGCCGTGAAAGCCTCGATCGAGACCGAGATCCGGCCTGCTGTGCGGGCCTGCGGCGGCCGCGAGATCGCCGCCGTGCTCGACGGTCTCGCCGGCCGGTTTGTCGCCCCCGGGCCTGCCGGCGCGCCAAGCCGCGGGCGCCTGGATGTCCTCCCGACGGGGCGCAATTTCTATTCGCTGGACAATCGCGCCGTCCCGACCCCGACCGCCTTCGACCTCGGCCGCCGCTCGGCCGAGGCGATGCTCGCCCGGCATTTCCAGGACCATGGACGCTATCCGACCGCCATCGGGCTCTCCGTCTGGGGCACCTCGAACATGCGGACCGGCGGCGACGACATCGCCCAGGCGCTGGCCCTGCTCGGCGCCAGGCCGCAATGGGAGCCCGGAACCGGCCGTGTCACCGGCTTCGAGATCTTGACGCTTGCGGAGCTTGGCCGCCCCCGGATCGATGTGACCTTGCGCATCTCCGGCTTCTTCCGCGATGCCTTTCCGCTGCAGATCGCGCTTTTCGACAAGGTCGCCCGCGCCGTTGGCGATCTCGACGAGGACGTGGCCGACAATCCGGTGAGAAAGCGGATGCACGAGGATGCGGCCATGCTGTTGCAGTCCGGGCTCGCCGTCGACGATGCCCGCCGCCTCGCCGCTCACCGCATTTTCAGCTCGAAGCCGGGCACCTATGGCGCCGGCCTTCAGGCACTGATCGATGAGCGCTTGTGGCAGGACAAGGCCGATCTGGCCCGCGCCTATCTCGCCTGGGGCTCGCATGCCTATGGCTCGGACAGCCATGGCGAGGCGAGCGAGACGATGTTTCGTCGCCGCCTGTCGGCGATCGAGGCGGTCGTTCACAATCAGGACAATCGCGAACATGATCTTCTCGACTCCGACGACTACTACCAGTTCGAGGGCGGCATGACGGTGGCTGTCGAGCATGTCGCGGGCGTCCGGCCGGTGGTCTGGCACAACGATCACTCCCGCCCCGAGCGCCCGCTGCCGCGCACGCTCGAGGAGGAGATCGCCCGGGTGATGCGGGCCCGCGTCGTCAATCCGAAATGGATCGCCGGGATGATGCGCCACGGCTACAAGGGCGCCTTCGAGATCGCCGCCACGGTCGACTACATGTTCGCCTTTGCCGCCACCACCGGCGCGGTGCAGAGCCATCATTTCGATCTCGCCTATGACGCCTATCTCGGCGCCGGCGATGTCCGCGCCTTTCTCGCCGACAACAATCCTGCAGCCCTTGCCGAGATCGCCGCCCGCTTCGCCGAAGCGGTGGAGCGCGGACTGTGGTCGCCGCGGTCGAACTCGGCATGGCGCGATCTGCAGCATCTCAGGAAGGAGACCGCGGCATGACCGACGAGACCGCCCTCAACACGCGACACGCCGACAAGATGCGCAAGAAGAAGGCGGCGCGCGACAAGATCATCGCCGGCAAGACCATCGAGAAGGGGTTGCTGATCGTTCACACGGGCAAGGGCAAGGGCAAGTCGACCGCCGCCTTCGGCATGATCTTCCGCTGCATCGGTCATGGCATGCGGGCCGGCGTCATCCAGTTCGTCAAGGGTTCCTGGGCGACCGGCGAGCGCACCGTGCTCGAAAAGTTCCCAGAGCTCGTGACCATCAGGGCAATGGGCGAGGGCTTCACCTGGGAAACGCAGGACCGCACCCGCGATATCGCTCACGCCCGGGCCGCCTGGGAGGAAAGCAAGGCCATGATCGCCGATCCGTCCTATCGGATGGTGCTGCTGGACGAGCTCAACATCGTGCTCCGCTACGATTACCTGCCGCTCGACGAAGTGCTGGAGGTGTTGAGGAAGAAACCGGCCGACAAGCACGTCGTGGTGACCGGCCGCAATGCCCGCGAGGAGCTCATCGCGCTCGCCGACCTCGTCACCGAGATGACGGAGATCAAGCACCCCTTCCGCTCCGGGGTGAAGGCGCAGGCTGGGGTGGAGTTCTGACTTCAACCAGCAGTAGAGATTGGCGCTCCTTTCGAAGGCTCTGTTGCGGGATAGCCACGCGCCAAAACTGGAAAAGCCCCGTGCCGGCATGTACGCTGCGCCGGGGAGACTTCGCCGCGACGATTTCCAAAAAACCGCTGCCACAGCTGAAAGCGAGCGCCTTCGAATGAAGAACGTCTTCGCGATCTTTCTGAAAGCGCCCGGAGCCAAGCCGGTCTCCGTGCTCATATGCCTGCTGTTTGCCGGCGTCTTCGAGCTGTTCAGCGTCGGCATGGTCATCCCGGTGGTGACCATCGCGGGCGGCATGGCGGCCGGCAAGCCGTCCAAGCTTGGTGCCCTCACCGGCAAGATGTTCTCGATTCTTGGCATCAACCCGGCCCTCGACACGCTCCTGCTGCTGCTGCTCGCCTCGCTCACCATCCGTTCGATTCTGGCATTTGCTGCCATGAGCTATGTGGCAATCGCCGTCGCCGAAGTTGCCGCTCGCATCCGCCAGCTGCTGCTCACCACGCTGCTGCGGGTGCGCTGGAGCTATTTCACCGACAGCAGCGCCGGCACCCTGTCGCATACCCTCTCCGGCGAGGCCCATGCCGCTGCCGAGACCTACAATTCCGCTGCCATCGCGGTGACCGAGATGACCAAGATCGCGATCGCCTTCGGCATCGCGCTCCTGGTCTCGAGCGCCTTCTTTGCCGCCGCCATCCTTGGCGTTGCCCTGGTCACCGCGCCGCTCATGCTGGTGCTGTCAAGATCGCGCCGCTCGAGCAAGAGCCACTGGAAGCACACGAGCAAGCTGGTCAGCCACGCCCAGGACACGATCAGCAACATGAAGGCCCTGCGCTCGATGCAGCGCCAGGGCTCCTACGAGAAGCTGTTCACCAAGAAGATCAAGGAGATGCGGCGCTCGCTCGTCCGCACCAAGGTGATGGGCTATGCCATGGCCTACGGCCAGGACATTCTCGTTTCCTTCGTGATCTGCGGCGGCCTGTATCTCGGCGCCGTCGTCTATCGCATCCCGCTGCCCGAGCTTCTGGTGCTCGGCCTGATCTTCATCCAGATCATCCGCGGCGTGAAGCGTCTCCAGCATGCGCTCCAGACCTTCGATGAGAATCACGAGGCCTATCGCTCCTGCATGAAGATGATCGCCCGCGCCCGCGAGCTGGAGGAACACGACACCGGCGTCGAGGTCGCCACCCTCGATCGATCCATCGCCTTCGAGTCGGTCAGCTTCGACTTCGACCGTGCCCAGGTTCTGAAGTCGGTGTCCCTGGAGATCCCGGCCCGCGCCGTCACGGTCCTCACCGGCCGTTCCGGCGCCGGCAAGACCACCATCGTCGACCTCTTGGTCGGGCTGCACCAGCCGCAGCAGGGACGCATTCTGGTCGATGGCGTGCCGCTCGCCGAACTGTCGCTCAAGAGCTGGCGCAAGGGCATCGGTTACGTGCCCCAGGAGCTCACGCTTCTCCAGGGCTCGATCTACGAGAACATCTGCATGGGCGACAAGCAGCTGTCGCGCGATGATGCCGTCAGGGCGCTCAAGGAGGCCGGCGCCTTTGATTTCGTCATGTCGCTGCCCCAGCAGCTCGACACCGATGTCGGGCAGATGGGCATGAAGCTGTCCGGCGGTCAGCGCCAGCGGATCTCGCTGGCCCGCGCCTTGGTGCTCAAGCCGCGCCTTCTCATCCTCGATGAGGTGACGAGCGCGCTCGACGAGGAGACCGAGTCTGCGATCTGCCGCAACATCACCGACCTCAGTCATACCTACACGGTGGTGGCGATTACCCACCGCCCCGCCTGGATCCGGATCGCCAGCCGGGTCTACCGCGTGCATGACGGCAAGGTCGATCATGTCGAGCCCTCCGTCACGGTGCATTAAAGCTGCGAAACACGGAAGGGATTTACGATGCGCAGGCAGTGCTCGAGAGTCATGCCATGCTGCAAATCCTCGGACCATAACGTGTCGCAGCCTGCATGAAGGGCCGAAGCAGCTATCAGCGCGTCATAAATGGAAAAGCCATATCGCTCGGCCACATCCAATGCCGTCTCATGCACTTCGACCGACAGTGGGTGGACCGTAAGCAGCCCGCGGATGGCTTCCAGAAACGCATGAGTATCGGCCCAGGACATTCCGATCTTCCGGCGGGCCACATTGGCGAGTTCGTTGAGCACCTGCACGCTGATCGCGCCGCCGCGCGCCAGCGCAGCCTCGGCACGATCGGCTTTTGCTTGATCGTTTCCGGCAATGTACACGAGGACGTTCGTGTCGAAAAAGCTACCGGGCATTTGCATCGTCGCGATCGAATTTGAAATCCGCAGGAAGACGGCCGCGAAATTGGCGAAGACGCTTCAATAGCTCTTCACGTCCAGCTTTCCGTGCAACCCCGAACTGGCGGGCACCGAGAACGTGAATCTCGATCTCGTCACCCTCTTCCAGTTTGAGCATTTCCACAACGACGGCCGGAAGACGGACAGCGAGACTGTTCCCCCATTTGCCAACCTGCATGTCCTGTCTCCTGGTAGATATACATCGGCCAAATGTATATCCACGAGGTGCGAAAGTCAAGCTTCGCTCTTGCCTACCGCCCGCCGCAGCCAGGCGACCGCCTCTTCGATCGAGGATGCACGCGCCCCCTCCGGCTTCTCCGGCCGGGCAATCATCACCACCGGCAGCCCGAGCTTGCGCGCTGCCGCAAGCTTGGCGTCGCCCGGGCCGCCGGAGTTCTTGGTCACCAGCACTGTCACTGACCCCGCCGTCATGAGGGCGATCTCGTCTTCCAGCGCAAAAGGTGGCCGGGCCTGCAGCAGCCTCCAGCCACCGGGGATTGCCGTCGCCGGCCTCTCGATCGTCCGGACGATGCCCGTCAGATCCGGGCGGCGGAAAAATTCCGCCATTCCTCGCGCACCGATGGTAAGGAGCACCCGCGATTCCGGCATGAGCCGTGCTGCCGCTTCGGCTGCATCCTTGACCAGTGTCCAGCGATCCCGGGGTCCGGGCGACCATGGCGGGCGATCGAAATGAAGACGCGGCACGCCGGCGATTGCGGCGGCGCGCGCCGAATTGCTGGAGATGCGCAGCGCGAAGGGATGCGCCGCATCGATGATGGCTCGGATGTTCGCCTCGCCAACATAGGCCGCAAGGCCCTCCGCACCCCCGAAGCTGCCGATGCGCACTGCCCCGGCAGGCAGCAGTGGCGCCTCGGTGACGCCTGCCATCGATGTCACGGGTTCGAATCCTGCCGCAATCAACGCGTCGGCGAGCAGCCGGCCGTCGCGCGTCCCCCCGATGATCAGCACCCGCTCACCCGGCATGGCCGATCACGTGGCCGCTTCTGTCGACCACCACGATGTCCAGCGCCACGTCGGCGCCACGCAGCATGGCAAGACCCGCCTCCTGCGCCGACCGCGCCACCGTCTCGGCAAGCGGCAGTCTGAGGGCCCGCGCCACCGTCTCGGCCTCCATCGCGGTATTGGCCCGGCGCACCTGCTCGGCCGCGCCGTCATCGCCTCCGAGTGCTGCCACCCGCGCTGCGAGCCAGTCGAAGTCGACCTGGCTCCTTCCCGAATGCAGGTCCATGGCGCCCTGCGCCATTTTGGTGATCTTGCCGAAGCCGCCGGCCACGGTCACCCGCGGCACCGGATGCGCGCGGAGGTATTTCAGCATGCCGCCCACGAAGTCGCCCATGTCGATCAGCGCCTCGAGCGGCAGCCGGTAAAGGGCCTGCAGCGCCGCCTCCGAGGTCGAGCCGGTCGCACCGGCGATATGAGTGAACCCGGCAGCCCGCGCCACATCGATCCCGCGATGGATCGAGGCGATCCATGCGGCGCAGGAGAACGGCTTGACGATTCCCGTGGTGCCGAGAATCGACAGGCCGCCCTTGATGCCGAGGCGCGGGTTCCAGGTCTTGGCGGCGAGCGCCTCGCCGCCGGGAACGGCGATCTCGATCTCGACATCGCCGGTCTCGCCATGCGCCTGCGCCAAAGCCTCCACCACCTGCCGCATCATTTGCCGCGGCACCGGATTGATCGCCGGCTCGCCGACCTTCACCGGCAGGCCCGGCCGGGTGACGGTCCCAACCCCGGCCCCGGCCAGGAAGCGCACGCCGGCGCCCGCACCGGCACGCCGCACGCAGGCAACGATCATCGCGCCATGCGTAACGTCAGGGTCATCGCCGGCATCCTTGATGATGCCGGCCTCGGCCCAGTCCTCGCCCTTCCCCTCGAGCGCCAGCGCAAATGCCGGCGTCTCGCCGCCCGGCAGCGTGATGACGACGGGGTCAGGGAAGCGGCCGGTCAGCAATGCCGTATAGGCGGCCTTGACTGCCGCCGTGGCGCATGCGCCGGTCGTCCAGCCGCGTCTAAGCTGCTGTTTGGCCATGGTTGTGCGACCCATGGCCCGGTATACTCGAAAGGGTTTGAGCAGGCGAGGAGCGCGGAATGCCATCGGGTCCCGGAAGGCCCCTGAAGGGCTGGATCCATGAGGGCGACGAGCCGTCCGGCTTCGCCCGGCTCGACGCCGAGGCTTTTCCCGAATTCGAGCCCGGAACCGTGTGGCTCGTCGGAGCCGGTCCAGGGGCGCCCGGGCTTCTATCGCTGCTCGCTTATCATGCCATGCAGCGCGCTGATGCCGTCGTCTACGACGCCCTGGTCAATGCCGACATCCTGCGCTGGGTCCGGCCAGGTGCCGAGCTCGAATATGCCGGCAAGCGCGGCGGCAAGCCCTCCCCCGATCAGCGCGACATCTCGGTGCGGCTGATCGAGCTTGCCCGCTCCAAGCGGCGGGTGCTGCGCCTCAAGGGGGGCGATCCCTTCATGTTCGGGCGGGGCGGCGAGGAATGCCAGGCCCTTGCCAGGGCAGGCGTGCCTTTCCGCATCGTTCCCGGCATCACCGCCGGCATCGGCGGCCTCGCCTATGCCGGCATCCCTGCCACCCACCGCGACAGCAATCACTCGGTCGTTTTTCTCACCGGTCATGATGCGACCGGACGCATGCCCGCCAATGTCGATTGGCAGGCGCTCGCCACCGCCTCGCCGGTCATCGTCATGTACATGGCGGTGAAGAACGCCCCCGATATCGCCCATGCGCTGATCGCCGGCGGCCGGGACCCGACCGAGCCTCTGACTTTCATCTCCAATGCGACGCTGCCCAATCAGAGCGTCGCTGTGACGACGCTTGGCGAGGTCGCGACATTCCTTGCCGCCGAGAGCCCGCCCACCCCGGCGATCGTCGTGGCCGGCCGGGTGGTCGCCTGGCGCAACATTCTCGACTGGTACAAGAACGGCCTGCGGGAGAATGCGGTTGGCTGACGGTCTGGTGATTGCGGCACCGTCATCCGGCTCCGGCAAGACAGTCGTCACCTTCGGTCTCCTTGCCGCCCTGCGCCGCCGCGGCATCAAGGTGGCCGGTGCCAAGACCGGCCCGGACTATCTCGATCCGCGGTTTCATGAGCAGGCGACCGGGCGGACCTGCTTCAATCTCGACCCCTGGACCATGCGGCCGGGCCTCATCGCCGATCTCGCGGCGCGCCGAGACGCCGACCTCGTGGTCATCGAAGGTGTGATGGGCCTGTTCGACGGCCCGATCGGCGGCGGCGGATCGACCGCCGACCTTGCCGCCATGCTTGGCCTGCCGGTGGTTCTGGTGGTCGACGCCGCCCGCCAGGGACAGTCGATCGCCGCCCTTGTCGAGGGCTTCGCGCGCCATCGTGCCGATCTCGGCATTGCCGGAGTGGTCGTCAACCGCCTCGCCAGCGATCGCCATCGCGCCCTCGTCGCAAGCGCTCTCCATGATAGCGGCACGCCCCTTCTCGGCGCCGTCATGGCCGACCGCCGGCTCCGGCTTCCCTCCCGCCACCTCGGACTGGTGCAGGCTGACGAGATCGCCGAGATCGCTGCGGTCATGGCTCATGCCGCCGACGCGGTTGCCGAGTCCGTGGACATCGACGCGCTGCTCGCCCTCGCCCGGCCGATTGCCGCGCCGCTGCCGGCCACCCCTTTGCCGCCGCTCGGCCAGCGTGTCGCCGTGGCGAGCGACATCGCGTTTGCTTTCACCTATCGTCACATCCTCGACGGCTGGAGCAGACTTGGCGCCGAACTCGTGCCATTCTCGCCTCTGAACGACGAGGCGCCAGCCCCGGATGCCGATGCGGTGTTTTTGCCCGGCGGCTATCCGGAACTCCATGCCGAGCGGATCGCCGGGAACGCCGGCTTCATGCATGGCCTGGCGCGTGCGGCGCGGCGCGGCATTCTGATCTATGGTGAATGCGGTGGCTACATGGTTCTGGGCAAGGGATTGACCGACAGGGACGGCCACCGGCATGCCATGGCCGGCCTCCTGCCGCATGAGACCTCCTTTGTCGAACCGCGCCTCCATCTCGGCTACCGCCGCTTCCGCCACCAGAGCCCCCTGCCCTGGCCGAGACTGTTGCGCGGCCACGAATTCCACTATGCAAGCCTCTCGCGGGCCGGCGATGGCGAAGCGCTCTTTGCAGCCGCCGGCAGCGAGGGCCAGGCGTTGCCGTCCATGGGCACGCAGAGCGGCCGGGTCATGGGCTCCTTTGCCCATATTGTCGATGGCGAGTGGTGAGCGATGGCGCGCGCGCTGATGGTCCAGGGAACGGGCTCGAATGTCGGCAAATCCCTCATCGTTGCCGGCCTCTGCCGCGCCTTCGCCAACCAGGGGCTGAAGGTTGCCCCGTTCAAGCCGCAGAACATGTCGAACAACGCCGCGGTGACAGTCGACGGCGGCGAGATCGGCCGCGCCCAGGCCATGCAGGCGCGCGCCGCCCGCATGGAGCCGGTCTCCGACATGAACCCGATCCTGCTCAAGCCCGAGGCGACGGGCGGCGCCCAAGTGATCGTCCAGGGCCGCCGAGAAGCAACGCTGTCGGCCCGCGACTATTTCGCCAATCGCGACCGTTTTCGTGCCGCGGTGCTGCAAAGCTTCGAGCGGCTGAGCGGCGCCGCCGATCTCGTCGTGGTCGAGGGCGCCGGCTCCCCGGCCGAGGTCAACCTGCGCCAAGGCGATCTCGCCAATATGGGGTTTGCCCGGGCCGCCAACGTCCCGGTCGTCCTGATCGGTGACATCCATCGCGGCGGCGTCATTGCATCGCTGGTCGGCACCTTCGCCGTGCTTGATCCCGCCGATGCAGCGCTGATCCGTGCCTTTCTGGTCAACAATTTCCATGGCGACCCGATGCTGTTCGACGATGGCAGAAAATTCCTCGAGGAGCGCACCGGCGTTCCATGCCTCGGCGTCATTCCGCATTGGAGCGAGGCCCGCAAGCTGCCGGCCGAGGACAGCCTCGTGCTCGACAGCATGCGCCCCCCGGGCCACCAGGGTCCGGTCAGGATCGCCGTCCTGCGGCTGGCCCGGATCGCCAATTTCGACGATCTCGATCCCCTCATGCTCGAATCCTCGATCACCGTCGAATTCGTGCAGCCCGGCGCTGCCCTGCCGGCCCATTCCGATGTCGTCATCATTCCCGGGACCAAGTCCACCATTGCCGATCTGAGATTTCTGCGCGAGCAAGGCTGGGATACCGACATCCGCGCCCATCTGCGGCGCGGCGGCCGCGTGCTCGGGCTGTGCGGTGGCTATCAGATGCTCGGTCGGCGCATTCATGACTGGCAGGGGCTGGAGGGCCAGCCGGAATCCGTCGACGGCCTCGGCCTGCTCGATGTCGAGACCACGCTTGAGCCGAACAAGGCCCTGACGCGCATCAGGGCCACTCATGTCGCGACCAACACGACCATCGATGGCTACGAGATCCATCTTGGCCGGACCAGCGGCGAGGACAGCGCCCGCCCCTTTGCCATGATCGGTGCCGTTCCGGACGGCGCCATCTCGCGGGATGGCCGCGTCGCCGGCACTTACATCCATGGCTGCTTCGAGAGCGATGCCTTCCGCCAGGCCTATCTCGCCTCGCTCGGCGGAACGCCCGGATCGCTCGGTCATGCCGAGCGCATCGAGCGCACGCTCGATGGCCTCGCCGAGCATCTCACGTCCAACATGGACATCGATCGCCTGTTCGCCATTGCGGCACCGCCGAACGCGGCTTGATGCTGTCGAGCTCGCTGACGATCGCCTTTGCGGCTTTGGTGATCGAGCGGCTGGCCGGCTATCCGAAATTCGTCCAGAACGCCATCGGCCATCCGGTGGAATGGATCGGCGCGGTGATCGGCGGCTTCGAGGAGGCCCTGAACCGCCCCGAAGGCAATCGGATCTGGCAGAAGCTGAAGGGTGCATTCGCCCTGTTTCTGACGCTCGTCTTCGTTGCCATTCTCACCATCCCCTTCAGCCTGTGGATTAGGCGGCAGGAATGGGGCTGGCTCCTGGAGGCTGTGCTTGCCACCACATTGCTTGCCCAATTTGATCTCTACCGCCATGTCCGCGCCGTCTACGCCGGTCTCGAATCGAGCCTCGACAGCGGCCGCCAGGCGGTGAGCCGGATCGTCGGCCGCGACCCCGACCAGCTCGACGAGAGCGGCGTGACGCGGGCCGCCATCGAGAGCCTCGCCGAGAACGCCTCCGACGCGGTGGTCGCGCCGGCCCTGTTCCTGGCGCTGTTCGGGCTGCCCGGCATCGCGCTCTACAAGGTGATCAACACCGCCGACAGCATGATCGGGCACAAATCGCCGCGCTTCGTCGACTTCGGCTGGGCAGCGGCGCGGTTCGATGATCTCGTGAACTTCATCCCGGCCCGGCTGACCGGGCTGCTCTTCGCCGGTGCGGCAAGCCTGACGAGCCCCGGGGCGGGTGCCGATGCCCTTGCCCGCATGTGGTACGATGCCCGCAAGCACGTCTCGCCCAATGCAGGCTGGCCCGAGGCGGCGACGGCCGGCGCCCTCAACATCCGCCTTGGCGGCCCCCGCAGCTACGACAGCGTAACGGTCGATCTCCCCTGGCTGGGCAATGGCCGGATCGATCTCGACCGCCGCGACATCCGCCGCGGCTTGCGGCTGTTTTCCCAGATGATAACCCTCTTCACCGCGCTGATTGCGCTGGCCGCCGCCTTCTTTTTCTAGCGCGTCATGACTTGCGGTTGATGTCGGTCATTTCGTCCTTCTATTCCTCATGGCCGGCCCCCGACCCGCCATGGTCCACGCGTCATTTGACCGTGATGGGCAGGCCCGCCACCATGAACACCACATGCTGGCAGACCGCCGCAAGCCGCTGATGCGCAAGCCCAGCCTCGTCGCGGAACCGCCTGGCAAGCGGATTGTCGGGCACGATGCCAAGGCCAACCTCGTTGGAAACGAGGCAGACATCGCCGGAAGCCGCAGCCATCACCCGGCACAGCCCCTCGATTTCCTCGCTCACCGGGCGCCCGCGCGCCATCACATTGCTGATCCACAGCGTGATGCAGTCGACAAGCACGAAGCGTTGCGGCCGTGCCGCGCGTTCCAGCACAGCGGCAAGCTCGAGAGGTTCCTCGATCGTGGTCCATGCCGGCCCTCGTGCGGCGCGATGGCGCGCGATGCGCTCGGCCATCTCCCCGTCGCGCGCTTCACCGGTGGCGATATAGATCATGTCGCCGCCATGGGCCCGTCCCAGCGCTTCGGCATGACGGCTCTTGCCGGAGCGCGCCCCGCCGAGAACGAGGGTGCTGCGTGGCCGTGAAGCACTCATGCGTTGTCCTCGCCTGCCGGCGGCAGCCGCGTGATGAAATGGCCGCGCATGCCGTCCGGCCAGGCGCGGAACGGCACCTCGCCCCGCTCGCTCTGACCGTGCAGATCGAACCAGGCCAGGATCGCCTCGGCGGCGGCGCGCCCCGGCACAAAGCCGCCGGCCAGATAACTGAAGCGCTGGCTGTCGGCGATCCACACATTGCAGTGCCGCGTGCAGGCCCACAGGCACGCCTGCCGCCTGACCGTCACGTCGCTGCGTCTGCGCTCCCTGAGCAGGGCCTCCATCGTCCGGGCCAGCCGCTCACCCCCGGTCAGCCCATCCGGGCCGGTCGGCTCGGCCGCCGAATGGCGGCAGGTGGTGCAGAACACCAGGGAGCGCATGCGCTGTCGGTTCTCCGGTTGCACAAGACAGGGGTCCCGTGCTTCAACCAGTTTGGGCCGAGCTGTCAATGCGCAAGAGTATCGGATGCCCGGAACGCGCCGAATTGCCTTCGTCGCCAGCGACTCGCCGGAAGCCCGAGCCGCCGAGCGCGAGCTTGTCGACCGCTATGGTTACCACACGCTCGCCGATGCCGATACGGTGGTGGCGCTTGGCGGCGACGGCCTGATGCTGGAGACCCTGCACCGCGTCCTCCCCGGCGGCCATGCCATCTATGGCATGCACCGCGGTTCGGTCGGCTTTCTCATGAACGACTATGATGCCGATCGCCTGCTCGAGCGGCTCGATCAGGCGGAGGTCACCGCCATCCATCCCCTGCGGATGGTCACCGTCTCGACCGGGGGCGAACGGCGTGAAGCCCTTGCCTTCAACGAGGTTTCGATGCTGCGGCAACGTCACCAGGCCGCCAAGCTCAGGATCTCCGTCGACAGCCAGGTGCGGATGGAGGAGCTCATCTGCGACGGCATCATCATTGCAACACCCGCCGGCAGCACCGCCTACAACCTGTCGGCCAACGGGCCGATCCTGCCGATCAACTCCTCCCTCCTCGCCGTTACGCCGATCAGCGCCTTCCGGCCGCGGCGGTGGCGCGGCGCCATCCTGCCGCATGACGCCCGGGTCCGCATCGAGGTGCTCGAGCCTGACAAGCGTCCGGTCGCCGCGGTGGCCGATCAGGAGGAGGTGCGAGACGTGCAGATCGTCGAGGTGATGGAGGACCAGTCGCTCACCGTCCGGCTGATGTTCGACCCCGGTCACACCTTGGCGGAGCGCGTTCTCGCCGAGCAGTTCCGCTGGTAAAAGACCGACCGGCAGGACCTTAGGGAAGAATTTACGACAGCAGTCGTACAAAGGAGTCGTGAGTTGCGTAATCCGGCGTTGCCGGCTGGTGTCGAGGGTGCCGGGGGCTGCCATGGCCTCCGGCACTTCCGTTCTGTCTCAGGCCACCTCGGCGAGACTGCCCTTCAGCCGATTGGCCAAAGCCCGCGTCCGGTCATCGGCGAACTGTCCGACAAGATCGAGCATCTCGGCGCTCTGCCGCGGCCCCAGGCGCTCCTGGCGGGTCAGAATCGTCTCCACCACGCGACGGCCGAACTGCTCCTCGTTGGGCCACGCGCTTTCCCCCTGCGCCTCGGCCGCGACGGCGAAGGCCGCCCGCATCACCGGATAGCAATCGTCGGGAATTCCCGCCGATGCATGGACCGCCTTCAGCGACGGGCCGTTGCGGCCTGCCGACAACCCCTTCAGCCGCTTCACCGGCATGGCCGCAAGCCAGGCCAGCGCATGCTCGACGATCATCATATAGCCGCTGCAGGCTGCCCTGAGCATGATCGAGGGCGTGAGCATGTCGCGCGACGACATGAACGCGATCAGCCGTTCCAGCGCCTGCTCCTCGACTTCGAGCAGAATGCGCAGCAGCGTCCGCTCCTCGGTCTCGTTGACGATGTCTTCCGCTTCCGCCGCCAGCATCCAGCGACGTTCGCGCAGCAGCTGATGCATGCGCTGAGCCGAGCGCCGCACCTCGATGAGCCGGATCTCCACCGGAATCTCGTCGACGGCGAGCAGCCGGTCCACCATCGCCGGCGAATTGACGAAGCGGCGATAGATCCGCTTGAAATTCTTGGCCGGAAGCGGCACATCGCGATTGTCGATCAGCACGGCGACGACCGCCTCGGGCGCCGTCTCGATGAGCTGGGCAACGATGTCCTCGCTCAAGTCCGGCCGCCCTGCCAGGGCACTTTGCCGGAGCTCGTCGCCAACCTTGAGGATCGACAGCATGCGCGAACGGTCGAGCGCAGCCGTGGTCGCGATGAACCGCTCCGCGATGTCGTCGTCCGCGGCAATGATCGAGAACAGGATTTCCGCATCGAGGGTCTTGCAGCTAGCCAGTGCGGCGGCAAGCGCCTCCCGGATTTCCCTGACCGGGTCGGCGGTGAGCGCCACCACCGTGCCGCGCACCGCGGCGCGATCGGCCGCCGTGGCCGCCGCCGGCTCCCCAAGGAGTGCAGCAACCTGCAGCGCCAGCTCCAGGCGCTCTTCCGCTGTGCCATGCTCGACCACGGCATCGAACACCGTCGTGTCGAGCGACCCTGAATGGCCCACCACCTTATCCGCCCCGCCAAACAGATGCGCGAACGGCGATGATCGGCCGTCCGCGACAGATGAGGCTAGGCGGCAAGCGTTAATATCGGGTTCACCACAAGGAAGCTCAGACGGCTTCCTGCAGGCTTTCGATCATGGCCTTGGCCGCGACCGGCGTGGTCACCGGGCTCACCGGATGGACCGGCCCTTCGACCCGCGACGGCGCTGACCGCTGACGCATTCGATAGATCGCGAACGCCCCGAGCGCGGTGTAGATCACTGCCATGTAGGTCATGAACCCCGGCGTCCCGAGCCGCTGCATGAAGCCGCCGGCAAGCGATGGCCCAAGCACCGCACCGCTGCCATAGATGAGGACCAGCTGGCCCGATGCGCCGAGCATCTGGTCGCGCCGCAGATGGTCGTTGGCATGCGCCACGGCGAGTGAATAGAGCGGCAGCGACACCGCTCCGAACAGCGTGAAAAGCCCGATCAGAAGATCGCGCGAATAGGGTTGCACGATGATCGAGCAGAGCGCGATGGTCGAGGTGAGCAGCGCCAGCATGGTCATCAGCCCGCGCCGGTCGTAGCGGTCGGAGAGAAAGCCGATCGGATATTGCGAAACGATCACGCCGATCGGCGGCAGTGCCATCATCAGCGAGATATAGGCGAGCGGCAGTCCCTGCATCATCCCGTAGATCGCACCCATGCTGAAGAACGCGCTCTGGCCGAGACCGTTGGCAAAGGTCGCGACCACCGCCAAGGGCGACGACCGGTAGAGGTCGCGCAGATGCACCGCCTGCGCTTCCTCGATCGCCGGCGCCTCGATCCGCGCCAGCGCGATTGGAACGAGCGACAGCGACAGCAGCACCGACACGATGATGAAACGAATGAAGCCGTTCAGATCTGGAACATTGAGCAACAGCTGGCCGGCGCCGAGCGAGCCGTACACGATGATCATGTAGATCGACAGGATCTGGCCGCGCGACTGGTTGGACACCGCCGCATTGAGCCAGCTCTCGCAGACGATATAGAGGCCGGCCGTGCAAATGCCTGCCGTCAGCCGCAGCATCAGCCACCATACCGGCTCGACATAGAGCGGAAACATCAGAACAGCCGTGGCATCGACTGCGGCCAGCGCCGCGAACACCCGGATGTGCCCGACCTTGGTCACCAGGTTGGGCGTCACGAACGAGCTGAGGAACAGGCCGAGATAATAGCCCGACATGATGATGCCGGTTGCCGTCGCGGAGAAATTCTCCGCCGTCGCCCGGATGCCGACCAGGGACCCCTGAAGCCCGTTTCCGAGCGCCAGCAGCATGACCCCGATGAGGAGCGCCCAGACAGTTCTCAAATGGATGATCATGTCAGCCCCGCCGCTGATGATCGAATGGCGTCGGCTTTAGCCGCTTGCAGGGCAGCAATCAAGCCAAACGGTGGAATTCCCAGGATTTTTCAGATGATCCCCGTCTGCCTGAGCTTGAGATCCAGGATCTCGGCATCATAAGGCTTCATCATGCATTCGGCGGCACCGCCCCAGATTGTCCGGCCGATCCGCGATGCTTCCCGTGCCTGCGGGCAGACGATGACGACCGGCCGCCGCTCGGTGGTGCGCCCGAGCCTGCGGATGAAAGCTGCGGCATCCGGGCACGTCCTGCCCTCGTCGATCACGATAAGTTCCGGCATCTTGCGCGAGCAGATCTCGAGCGCCTCCTGCTCGCCGGTTGCCGCCGTCAGCTCGAAACCATAGGCCGCCAGCATCCCAGCGAGCTTGAGACGGTCATCGTGATTGTCGTCGACGATCAAACATCGTGTCATATCGACGTGCCCTTCGAGCCACATGTCAACTTTCCGATCCCACCGCCCCGTAACCCGAGTCCTGCGACGGCAGGGTTAATGCCAAGTTAACAAGTTATCCACAGCTTTTTGGAACGGAAATAACCATGCTGACTCAGCAGGTTACTGAATCTTTGTTCTCAACTTATCCACAGCGGGTGAAAACTGTGGTTTCGCTTTTGTTCGCAACAATCCGGAGACTCAGGGGGAATCGCACTGCTAAGAGAAGGGCAAGCGACGACGTTAGCGGAGAGTGCGGATGCCCGGCTTGTGGTTCGAGGAGTTCGAGGTGGGGCGGGTCTATGCCCATCCCATCACGCGCACGGTCACGGAGATGGATAACGTGATGTTCTCCTGCCTGACCATGAACCCGCAGCCGCTGCACATCGATCGCCATTTCAGCGCCGGCACCGAATGGGGCCAGCCGCTGATGAACTCGCTGTTCACGCTGGGGTTGATGATTGGCATCTCTGTCAACGATCTGACAGTCGGCACCACCATTGCCAATCTCGGCATGCGCGAGGTCAAGTTTCCTGCGCCGCTGTTCCAGGGCGACACCATCCGTGTCGAAACGGAGGTCAAAAGCAAGCGCGAGAGCCAGTCCCGCCCCGATGCCGGCATCGTCGACTTCGAGCACCGGGCTTTCAAGCAGGACGGCACCCTGGTCGCCATCTGCCAGCGCCAGGCCTTCATGCGCAAGCGTCCCGCAGTCGGCTGACCCATGCGCTCGCTCTTGTTCGTTCCAGCCGATTCCGAGCGCAAGATCACCAAGGCGCTGGCCAGCGCTGCCGATGTGGTGATTCTGGATCTCGAGGACTCGGTCGCTCCCGAGCGCAAGGAAGCCGCCCGCCGCACTGCGGCAGCGTGTCTCACGGCGCGCGAGAAGCCGCAGCCGCTGCTCTTCGTCCGCGTCAACCCGCGCTCGACCGGCCTGCTGGCACCGGACCTCGACTCCATTCTCCCGGCAGGGCCTGACGGGCTCGTGCTGCCGAAGGTCGAAGGCGGCGCCGACGTGCTGGAACTGGCCGAACGGCTGCCGGCGCCCCTGCCCGTCATTGCCATCGCTACCGAGTCGGCGAAAGCCATGTTCGCCCTTTACAGCCTGCTCGATGCCGTGCCGCCGCTTGTCGGAATGGCGTGGGGCGCCGAGGACCTGTCGAGCGATCTCGGCGCCGCGGCAAGCCGCGACGATGCGGGACGGCTGACCGACCCCTACCGACTGGCGAGGACGCTCTGCCTTCTTGCTGCCCGCGCCGCCGGCGTCGAGCCGATCGACACGGTCTATCTCGACTTCCGTGACCGCGATGGCCTCGGTGCCGAATGCGCGGCGGCGATGCGCGACGGCTTCTCCGCCAAGCTCGCGATCCACCCGGACCAGATCGACATCATCAACGGGGCCTTCACCCCGAGCCCCGCCGCCATTGCGCAAGCGCGGGCCGTCATCGACGCCTTTGCCGCTGCCGGGGATGCCGGGGTCGTGGCCATCGAGGGCCGGATGTATGACATCCCGCACCGCCGGCGCGCCGAGAAGCTGATCGAACGCGCCGCCCGCTACCGCACGCCCTAATCGGGCCGGCGCATGCGGAAGCTTTCGCCGATCGCCGCATATTCCGAATAGCCGAGCCGTGCGAGAGGCCGCATGGCCACCGTGTCGATTCGGCCGTCGACGATGAAGCGGTCATCGATATGGATGCCGAGCACACGACCGATCACCAGATGATTGCCGACCTCGCCGTCATCGCCCGGAAGCGGCACGATCTGATACAGACGGCACTCGAAATTCGCCGGGCTTTCCTTGACGCGCGGCGGCTTGACCAGCCGGCTTGCCGCCTTGCTCAGGCCGGCAAGGGCGAATTCGTCGGTGCCGCGCGGCACATGAGCGGAGGTGGCGTTGACGGCTTCCCGCAAGTCATAGGTCGCAAGGTTCATCACGAATTCGCCGGTCTCTTCGATGTTGCGCAGCGTGTCCTTGTTGCCACCGCTGCGGCTGGCTCCCGATCCATAGGCGATGTAATGCGGCTGCTCGGCGAAAGCATTGAAATAGCTGTAGGGCGCCAGATTGACCTTACCCTCCGGGGAGATGCTCGAGATCCAGCCGATCGGCCGCGGCACGACCAGGGCCTTGAATGGATCATATTGGAACCCGTGATCATTACGGGTGGCGTCATAAAACATCGGCGATGCGCTCACTTTCTCCTTCGGAGGCCGAGGACCTCGGGAAGCTCGGCGATCGAGGCGATGACATGGTCGGCATGCGGACCGAGCTCGTCAATTGCCGAGGTGCCCGACAGAACGCCGACGGCAAGCCCCGCGCCCGCCGCCCGCGCCATCTCGAGATCATGGAGATTGTCGCCGACCACCGCCACTTCTTCAGGTTTCAGCGATGCCATGCCGCAGAAGGCAAGCACCGGATCGGCGGCAGGCTTTGCCTGCGTCACCGCGTCATAGCCGAGAATGGCGACGAAATGGTGCGCGATGCCGAGGCGCTGGACAGTGAGGCGGGCCGAGCGCGTATTGTCGTTGGTCGCGATGCCGAGCTTCAGCCCGGCGGCCTCGAGCTCGCTGAACAGCGGCTCGAGCGCAATCACCGGAACGGCACTGTCGGGCGCATGCTCGGAGCAGAAATCATCGACGAAGGCCAACCACTCCGCCTGTTCGGCCGGCGTCAGTCCGGGCTTCCACGCCCGGATCAGATCCATGGTGTTGCCGGCCGCCCAGATCGAGCCGCCGCGCAATGCATCCCGCTCCCGGTCATAACCCGCAACGATCAGGAGCTCCTCGGCGAGCGGCTGGTGACCGCCGGAAAATTCGAGCGCCAGGGCTTTGAGCACCGGCAGCCACGTCGCCGGGAAATCGATCAGCGTTCCGTCCTTGTCGAATAGGATGCCGCCGATCGCCATCGTTCAACCGGTCCAGCGGGTGGTCAGGCTTGCCGCCACCGGCCGCGGCCGATCGCTCAGCACCTCCGCCGGTTCGCCGAGATAGATAAGCCCGGCCACCCGCTCGCCGAGTTCGAGACCCATGGCCGCGGTGGTCACCGGATCATAGGCGCACCAGTCGGTCATCCACTGGCAGCCGATGCTCATTGCCGTTGCAGCGATCAGGATGTTCTGACACACCGCGCCCGCCGACAGCTGCTGTTCCCATTCGGGAATCTTGGGATGCGGCGCCGCTCGCGAGACGACGCAGATGACGATCGGCGCCCTGTCGAACATGTCGCGGGCCTGCGCCAGGCTTTCAGCGCCGTGGTGCGGATGAAGCTCCCGCCAGCGTGCCTCCAGGATGCGCCCGAAAGAGGCTCTGGCAGCGCCCGCGAAAATGATGAAGCGCCATGGCGTGAGCTTGCCGTGATCCGGCACCCGGACGGCGATCTCGAGGATCTGTTGGAGCTGCTCGGGCGACGGTCCCGGCTCCCGCATCGCCTTGGCGGATGCCGAGCGTCGGGTGGCGAGCAGGCTCAATGTGTCGCTCAGATCATTGAGCGCCTCGGGCGGCAGTCCTTCAGTGAGTTGCACGGTCATGACAAGCGCCCTGTTCAACGCTGGCGCATGAGTGCTGGAGAACTGCACGTCGTCTGTCAACCCATTCTTCCGCTTCCTACAAGCAGAGTCAGGACTTGCTGGGTCCCGACCCTGATGAAATGTGCGAGAGTGAGCCGCGGTCGGGGCTCACTCTCGGCCTCGTCAGCGCTGAGGCGATGTCATTCCGTAACCGTGAGGTGGGCCAGCATGCCTGCCTGATAATGCCCTTTCATGTTGCAGAAGAGCAAATATTCGCCAGGCTTCAGGTTGATCGTCAGCTTCCCTTCCTTTCCTGGATCGAGGTCGGAAACCTCTCCAAGCGTCTTCACCTTTTTTTCATCGACCCGGTCCTGTCCAGGTGCAATCGAAACCGTCTGATTGCGATCTTTGAGCCTTGCGATGATGACCTCGTGTTGCTGACTTTCCGCATCGTTTTTGACATCAAGGACAACACGACCGGCCTTGACCGTGTTGGTTTCGAGCTTCAGTTCCATCTGATCGGTCAAAGTCACATGCAACGTCGTTGCTGCGAAGGCAGGGGCCGTGAACCCGACGACCCCGACCATCAAGGCGAAAAAAGCGAACTTCGTATCCCGCATGAGAATCCCCTCTGGTTTGCGAGCGCTCCTGGACTGTTCGGAATCGAGCCTGGAGCGCCCGCCGGATGCTAGATTCGAACAAGGCCTTTTCACGTTCCCGCGATTAATGTTTTGTAAGGGGAATGAAGGCGGCGGCCGAGGAACGCGACGGGCGCGGTACGGCGCGCCGTTCAGGTCAGCAACGCAACCCTTCCAGTCGCGATGTCATACCGAGCGGGCACGACCTTGATGGTCCCGTCCTTTATTGCGCCGGCGATGATCGGCGACGCCGTGCTGAGCAGGGCCGCCTGGATCTTCGCATTGGCATCGATCGCAGCATCGAGGTCTGCTCCGGCAGCATTGACCGCCGGTCGGATGGGAGCGTAGAGGGCGCTGATCTGGCCCGGCACCGGCTTGCCCTCGATCGTTGCCTTCACCGCACCGCAACTGCCATGCCCGAGCACCACGATGACCTTCGTTCCCAGGACGGCAACGCCATATTCGAGGCTCGCAATGATCTCGGGCGTGGTGATGTTTCCCGTAACGCGCACCACGAAGAGATGTCCGATGCTCTGGTCGAACACGAACTCGACAGGCACCCGGGAATCGGCGCACGACAGCACCGCAGCGAAAGGCTCCTGCTTTTCGGCTGTCTTGGACTTGAGAATCGACAGGTCCTCGTCGAGTGACTGGAGTTGACCGGAGACAAAGCGCCCATTGCCGTCCATCAATGCCTTGAGCGCATCATCGGGCGTCGATGTGCTTTGGGCCAATGCCGGTGGAGACTCCATGACCGTAGCACCTGCAATCGCCGCACCCCCCGACCAGGGCTTGGCCGAGGAACGAGCGGCGTGCCAGACCCGTCTGCTCGTGCTTCGTCCGGCACTCGTCCGAGTGGCAGCTCATGTCGACGTCTTGCGGCGATGTGTATTTGAGTTTCACTTTCTCTACCTCCCTGAAGAGCGTATTGGCTGCCGACCGATGCTATCCGAAGCGCGCCGTGGCGCTAAGCTCATGTTGTGGCGACATGTGATCTGAGAGTTCACCGCAGGTAGATCCGCATCGCCTCGAAGTCGAACGCGACGAACAGCCGCGCGTGAAGTGGCGGATGGAAATGCCGGGGAGTTCGCGAGGCTTCCCGGCTTGGTGCTCGCCGTTTACCCATTTTTAAGGATATTGTTGCGGCCCGCGACTCTTCATGGGCAAATCCTCGTGTCGACTGAAGCAAGGTCGTCAAGGGGCCCGTCCTGGGGTCTGACAGGGTTGCCTGTTTGTCATGAGCTTGAAAGAAACAGCGCTTGCACTCGCCAAGGGCCACCGCCTCGGTGTGGCCCTTTTCTTTTTGCTTCTGCCGAGCTTCGCCGTGGCGCCGGCGCGTGCCGAGCTTGCGATCGATGGCGAAATCTCGCCCGCTGCGCTCATCACCGGCAGCGTGCGTCCGCCCGCAATCCGTCATGAGCTGCGCATCGCCCTGACGCGCCAGGGCACGGAGAGCATAGAGCTGGCAGCCCGCCTGTCCGAGGAAGGCGGCATCATCACGCTTCCCGTGGAATGGACCATCCGCCGCGCCGGCGAGACGATCTTCCACGACCATGTGCCGGTGGTCGATCGGGTCATCGAGCCCGGCGACTACGTGGTCGAGGCCGGCTACGGCACGGTCAGGGTGGCGCAGTCTGTGACGGTGCTCGCCGGCCAGAGCATCGGTCTCACTCTCATTCTCGACGTCGGCGGCGTCCGCGCCCTGGCCTTGGTCAAGGACAGCCCGCCCGTCCAGGGCGTCGTGGCGAGCTACGACATCTATGACGAGGACAGCGGCCGCCTGGTGACCCGCTCTCAGGAAGCCGGCGAAGTGATCAGGCTGAAGTCCGGGAAATATCTGGTCGAAAGCCGGCTGTCGCCCGGCAACACCGTTGCGCGCAGCGACGTCGTCGTCAAGCCGGGCATCCTGAGCTCGCTCGAGATCCGGCACGAGGCAGGCATCGCCGCCATTGATCTTGCCGACGGTCTCGCCTGGACCATCCGCGACCTCAGCAGCGGCTGGACGGCCTCGGGCGAGGGTCGGCATGCAGCCGTGGTGCTGGCGCCGGGCATCTATGAATTCGAGTATGGCAGCGCCGGGCAGAGGAGCGTCGTGACCTTCACCATCGACGCCGGCGAGCACCGGGTGCTGAGACAGTCCCGCTGATCGAGGCGGTTTCCTTCACCCTCCTCCATCGTGATAGTGTCGCCCGCGGGGGCCACCGGCACGGCCGACGCGGAGTCACGACATGCAATATATGCTGTGGCAGCTGGCGCTGCTTCTTGCAGCGGCCGCCCTGGCGGCGCCCTTGGGCAAGCAGCTCAAGGTCGGCTCGGTGCTCGGCTATCTTGCCGCGGGCATCGTCATCGGTCCGCATGCGCTTGGCATCTTCACCGAATCCGAGAACATCCTGAACATCGCCGAGATCGGCGTCGTCATGCTGCTGTTCCTGATCGGCCTCGAGCTCAGGCCGCAGCGCTTGTGGGCCATGCGCATGGCGGTGTTCGGCCTCGGCGGTGCCCAGGTCGCGGTGACCGCCATCGTGCTTGGCTTGATCCTCGTCAACTTCACCGACGCGCGCTCCGCGCTGTTCGGAGGGCTTGCGTTGTCGCTCTCCTCGACCGCCTTCGTCCTCCAGATGCTGAAGGAGCGCGGTGAGCTCGATACCCGCCACGGTCGGCTTGCCTTTGCCATCCTGCTGTTCCAGGACATTGCCGCCATCCCGATGATCGCGCTCGTCGGCCTGCTGTCGCCTGAGGGGACCGCGGCCATGTCGCCTTGGAGTGCCGCCGGCGGTCTTCTGGCCATCGCTGCCATCGTCCTGACGGGCCGTTTTCTCCTTGCCCGTCTCTATCGCTTCGTGGCCGCCACCGGCCTGCAGGAGGCGATGACCGCCACTGCCCTTCTCACGGTGATCGTCATCGTCATTCTCATGAATGCGGCCGGCTTGTCGGCAGCGCTTGGCGCCTTCATCGCCGGCCTGGTGCTCGCCGACAGCGAATACCGTCACGAGATCGAGGCAAACATCGCGCCATTCGAAGGCCTCCTCCTCGGCTTCTTTTTTGTCGCTGTCGGCATGTCGCTCGACCTGACGCTGCTCGCCCGCTACCCGTTTGCCATCGCCCTCGCCGTGCTCGGACTGGTGATCGTCAAGGTCGCCGTGCTGTGGCCGCTTGGGCGGACCATGCGGCTGAACCTCGCCGGGTCGCGCCGCCTCGCCCTGGCCCTGTCGCAGGGCGGCGAGTTCGCCTTCGTGCTGACAGCGGCCGCCGTGGCCGAGAGAGCGGTTTCGCTCACCACCGCCAACCTGATCGATGTCGTAGTGACGCTCTCGATGGCGACGACCCCGTTTCTCCTCATGCTCGATGATTGGCTCAAGGCGCTGCGTCCGCCGGCGGCACCGCTTTACGACAAGGCCATGCCGCAGGGCGACGGCCATGTGGTCATTGCCGGATTGGGCCGGTTCGGCCAGATCGTCGCCCGCATTTTGCGCGCCCGCCACATTCCCTTCACGGCCCTCGACGTTTCGGCCGAGCAGGTCGACTTCATCCGGCGCTTCGGCTCGGAAATCTATTATGGCGACGCCTCGCGCCTCGAGATCCTCGAGGCGGCGCAGACCGGACGGGCCCGCGGCTTCGTGCTGGCAATCGACGACGTGGAGGCCTCGCTGCGCACCGCCGAGCTGGTGCGGCGCCATTATCCTGACCTTCCCGTCTACGCCCGCGCGCGCAACCGCACCCATGTGCACAAGCTCATGGATCTCGGCGTGACCGTGATCGAGCGCGAGACCTTCCGCGCCGCGCTCGAAATCGCACGGCAGACGCTTCGCGGCATGGGCCTCAGCGAGGCTGAGGTTCGGCGCACCATCTCGACCTTCTCCGAGATGGACACCCGCCGGCTCGTCGAGGATTACCAGGTCGCATCCGACCCCGACAAGATGCGCGCCAACGCCATGCGGCAGGCCGAGGAGCTCGAGCACCTCTTCAATCAGGACGAAGCGGCGCTCGAGGCCAAGGAGGCCGCGGAATAGAGCATCAACAGCTGAGGTGGAGCAGCCACCTTCCCCTCATGGCCGGGCTTGACCCGGCCATCCAGTCTTTGCCTGGGCCATCTCTGGATGGCCGGCTCGGGGGCCGGCCATGAGGTAAGGAGAGGTCACGATTTGTACTGAACTCATGCCGTACCGCCGGCGCGGCGGATGTCGGGCGGCATTGCCTCGTTCTTCAGGAGCTCTACCGCCGCGGTGAGGCTCATCGCCTGCTGCTGCGGCGAGCCGAGCCGGCGCATGTTGACGGCGCCCTCCTCGACCTCGCGCTTGCCCACGACCAGGATGACCGGCACCTTGGCAACCGAATGCTCGCGCACCTTGTAGGTGATCTTCTCGTTGCGCAGATCGCTCTCGACGCGAAGACCCGCCGCGCTCAACCGCTCGATGATCCGGCGGGCATAGTCGTCGGCGTCCGACACGATGGTCGCGACGACGACCTGGACCGGCGCGATCCAGAACGGCAGCGCGCCGGCATAATGCTCGAGCATGATGCCGATGAACCGCTCCATCGAGCCGCAGATCGCCCGGTGGATCATCGCCGGCGTCTTCTTCTGTCCGTCCTGGTCGACATAGAACGCGCCGAAACGTTGCGGCAGGTTGAAATCCACCTGGGTGGTGCCGCACTGCCAGTCGCGGCCGATCGCATCGCGCAGGACATATTCGAATTTCGGCCCGTAGAACGCGCCCTCGCCCGGATTGATGCCGGTCTTGATGCGGCCGTTCGACTGCCGCGCGATCTCCTCGAGCACGCCCATGAGCACGTTTTCGGCATGGTCCCACATGTCGTCGGTGCCGACCCGCTTGTCCGGCCGGGTCGACAGCTTCACCACGACATCGTCGAAGCCGAAGTCGGAATAGGTCGACAGGATCAGGTCGTTGATGGCGAGGCACTCCGCCCGCATCTGATCCTCGGTGCAGAAGATATGCGCATCGTCCTGGGTGAAGGCCCTGACCCGCATCAGCCCATGCAGCGCCCCCGACGGCTCGTAGCGCGAAACCGCGCCGAACTCTGACAATCGCATCGGCAGGTCGCGATAGGACTTGAGCCCGTGCTTGAAGATCTGCACGTGGCCCGGGCAGTTCATCGGCTTGATGGCGAACACCCGCTCGTCCTCCGTCTCGGTGACGAACATGTGCTCGCGGTACCACTCCCAATGGCCCGAGGTCTCCCAAAGCGATTTGTCGAGGATCTGCGGCGCATTGACCTCGCTGTAGCCCGACTGGTCGAGCCGGCGGCGCATATAGGCGATGACTTCCTTGAAGATCGCCCAGCCCTTGGGGTGCCAGAACACCACCCCCGGTCCCTCCTCCTGAAAATGGAAGAGATCCATCTCGCGGCCGAGCTTGCGGTGGTCGCGCTTCTCGGCCTCCTCGAGCGCATGGAGATGCGCTGCGAGCTCCTCGCCATTGCGCCAGGCCGTGCCATAGATCCGCGTCAGCATCGGGCGGCTCGGATCGCCGCGCCAATAGGCCCCCGCGACCTTCATCAGCCGGAAGGCACTGCCGACCCGTCCGGTCGAAGGCATATGCGGCCCCCGGCAGGGATCGAACCAGTCGCCCTGCTTGTAGATCTTGATCGGCTCGCCTTCCGGAATGGCATCGATCAGCTCGACCTTGAACCCTTCGCCCTTGGCCGCGAACACGTCGCGCGCCTTGTCACGGCTCCATATCTCCTTGGTGAACGGCTTGTCGCGGCCGATGATCTCGCGCATCTTCGCCTCGATGGCGGGGAAATCCTCGGGCGTGAACGGCTGGTTGCGGTGGAAGTCGTAATAGAAGCCGTTCTCGATCACCGGTCCGATCGTCACCTGGGTTCCGGGATAGAGATCCTGCACCGCCTCCGCCAGAACATGGGCGCAGTCATGCCGAATCAGCTCGAGCGCTTCCGGATCCTCGCGGGTGACGAAGCGGACCGCTGCATCGCCGTGCAGTTCGTCCGCGAGATCGGTGAGCCTGCCGTCGACCGTCATCGCGACGGCCTTCTTCTCGAGCGACTTGGCGATCGAGGCGGCGACCTCGCGCCCCGTCACGCCGGCGGCGAATGACCGTTTTGCACCATCGGGGAATGTCAGGGAGATCATGGACGCTCCTGGCCAGCTCACTCCTGCCTACGCTGCAGGTAAGCGCATCGCCCGTCCTGGGCGAAGCCGGCTTTTGGCAAAAGCGAAGGCAGTAGGCAATAGGCAATAGGCGGTGATCGACGACTTCCCTACTGCCTAGTGCCTAGTGCCTACTGCCTTCCCTTGCTCGCTATGCGCGCAATTTCGCGCGAGCACTAACCAATGCTTAACCCTGACACGGCTACTGTGCCCCCGTTCGTATTAACCATGGTGTCCGTGTGGGGGCGAAGTGATGGCGAATTTGAGCAGAGTTCTCGTGGCAACTGGGATCGGGCTGACGGCGCTTATGGCGTCGACCGCTCGGAGCGCGGCGGCTGACCTCCTGCCGCCGGAGATGCGTCCGGCCTACACCGACTGGACAGGACTCTATCTCGGCGGCTTCGGCGGCGTCGGCTGCCTCGAGGCCAATTACTCGCCGCCCTATATCAGCATCGATCCCAATATGGCCGGCTGCGTCGGTCTGGCCGGCATCTATGGCGGCTACGACTACCAGATCGGCTCCTTTCTGCTCGGCGTCGAGGGCGACTACGGCTGGACCATCGACGGTCATCTCGCCTTCGCCGGCGGCGAGGAGCAGACCAACTACGCGCTCGACGCGCTCGCGACGGCCCGCGGCCGCGTCGGCTGGCTGCCGAGCGAGAGCACCCTCATCTATGTCACCGGCGGCGCCGGCTGGCTCAATACCACTTTCGACGGCTTGGTCGGTCCCTCCGCGATCTCCTCGAGCGCCTCGCAAGCTCTCTTCGGCTGGGTGGTCGGCGGCGGCATCGAAGCGGCTCTGACCCAGAACATTCACCTCAAGGCAGAGTATCTCTTTGGCGCCTTCGAGGATGGCGAATATGACCTCTCGACTTCGGAATGCCGCCGAAAATGCGTCGTCGACATGGATGTCGGCGACTTGCACACCTTTCGTGTCGGCCTGAGCTACAATTTCGCAGGCATGAGCTGGTAGGCCCCGCCCGTCTCAAGGTCGACGGCCAAGGCGGGCATAGCGCCAGACTCTGAGCTCGCGGCGCGGTGCTGCGTCGGGAGGCGGATCGAAGCCATGCGTCCCGAAGGGATGGCACCGCGCCACGCGGAACACGCCGAGCCAGAACCCGGCCCAGGCGCCATGGCGCCTGATCGCCTCCATCGCATATTCCGAGCAGGTCGGCAGATGCCGGCACTGCCGCCCGAGGAAGAATGACAGCGACAGCTGGTAGGCGCGGATGGCGGTGATCAGAACCACCGCCGCCGGCCCCCTGCCCGCTCTCCTGCTCTCGTCTTCGCCAATCATCTTGCCGCGGTCCTCGGCGGATGAAACAATGCCCGCTCTGCCCCGACCGACCCTGAGGAGGACTGCATGGTTGCCACCTGGAAGCCTGATCCTTCATTCTATCCCTCGCCCCGCATGGCCATGAAGGCGCCGGCAGAGCGCATCGCCTATGTCGCGGCCTTCGACCCGAACCGCAAGTCCCCCGATTACATCGCCATCGTCGACGTCGATCCCGCCTCCGACAAATATGGCGCGATCATCGGCCAGGTCGACATGCCGAATGCCGGTGACGAGCTTCACCATTTCGGCTGGAATGCCTGCTCGTCCTGCCTGTGCCCCAACGCCCCGCATCCCCATGTCGAGCGTCGGCATCTGGTCGTTCCGGGCCTGCGCTCCTCGCGCATCCACATCATCGACACCAAGCCAAATCCGCGCCAGCCGAAGATCGTCAAGGTCATCGAGCCCGCGGAACTCGCCGAGCGGGCCAACTATTCCCGCCCGCATACGGTTCATTGCGGTCCGGAAGGCATCTACGTCACGGCACTCGGCGATGCCGCAGGCAAGGGTCCGGGCGGGATCTTCCTTATGGATCACGAGAGCTTCGATGTGCGCGGGCAATGGGAGATCGACCGCGGTCCGCAGCGCCTCGCCTATGATGCCTGGTGGCACCTCGGCTACGACACCATGGTGACCAGCGAATGGGGAACCCCGGACACTTTCGAGAACGGCCTCGTGCCGGAGGTGCTGCTCGGCTCGAACTACGGCCGCCGCCTGCATTTCTGGGACCTGAACGGCCGCAGCCACCTGCAGGAGCTCGACTTCGGCCCGGAATATCAGCTCATCTTCGAGCTGCGCCCGGCTCACAACCCGCGCCAGGCCTACGGCTTCGTCAATGCCGTGGTCAGCCTCAAGGACCTTTCCTCCTCGATCTGGACCTGGTATCGCGAGAACGGCCGCTGGGCGGTGCGCAAGATCATCGACATCCCGGCCGAGCCTGCCGACCCGAGCCTTCTCCCCGATGTCCTCAAGGGCTTCGGCGCCGTGCCGCCGCTCGTCACCGACATCGACCTCTCGATGGATGACCGTTTCCTTTATGTCTCATGCTGGGGAACCGGCGACTTCCACCAATACGACGTTTCCGACCCGCTGAAGCCGGAGCTCACAGGCAAGGTCAGGATCGGCGGGATCGTGTCGCGCGCCGCCCATCCCGGCGCTGCCGGAAAGCCGCTGCAGGGCGGACCGCAGATGGTCGAGATCAGCCGCGACGGCCGGCGCATCTATTTCACCAACTCCCTCTACGGCGCCGTCGATCCGCAATTCTATCACCAGGGCCTCGATGGCTGGATGGTGAAGCTCGACGCCGGCCCCGATGGCGGCCTTGCCTTCGATTCGAACTTCTTCATCAGCTGGCCAGGGCCGCACCGGCCGCATCAGGTGCGCCTCGAAGGCGGCGACTGCTCATCGGACAGCTACTGCTATCCGTGAGCATCGCTTGGCCGTGGATCGTCATTGCCGGACTCGGCGCCTTCCACGGCCTCAACCCGGCCATGGGCTGGCTGTTCGCGGTGGCCATCGGCCTGCAGCGCGACAGCTTTCGCGCCGTGCTGATCGCGCTGCTGCCGATTGCGGTCGGCCATGCGCTGGCCATTCTCGTTGCCATTCTCCTGTTCCTGCTGGCGGGGCTCGTCTTCGATCAGACGGTGCTGCGGTGGTTTGCCGGACTGCTGCTGATCGGCTGGGCACTGTGGCACCTGTTCAGGGGTCATCGCGGACGGGTAAGGTTCGGCATGACGGCGGGGCTCATCGGGCTCGCCGCCTGGTCATTCCTGATGGCGCTCGCCCATGGCGCCGGCCTCATGCTTTTTCCGGCTCTGATGCCGCTCTGCATGCCGGCGACCAGCGCCGCCTCGAGCGTGCTCGGCAATGCCGGCACCGCGCTGCTCGCCGTCGCTCTTCATACCGCAGCCATGCTGGCGGTCGCCGGAGCCGTTGCCGTCATTGTCTACCGCTGGACCGGCGTCGCCGTCCTGCGCCACGGCTGGATCAACCTCGACCGGCTGTGGAGCGCCGCGCTCATCGTCTCGGGTCTTATCCTGATCGTCAGGTGACGCGAGTCGGATATTGCTCCCTATCCGTCGTTCGGGCACCTTTCGAAATCATGCTGCCTGATACCTACTGCGCTTTATGAAACCCAACATCCTCCTCATCATGGCCGACCAGCTAGCACCTCGCTTTCTGGCGTCCTACGGCAGTCCCGTGGCGAAGGCGCCGAACCTCGATCGGCTCGCCGCCGAGGGAGTCGTGTTCGACAATGCCTATTCGAATTCGCCGCTCTGCGTGCCGGCGCGCGCCGTGGCGCTCTCGGGGCTGCTGCCCTCGCGCAGCGGCGTCTATGACAATGCCGCCGAGTTTTCGGCTGAGATCCCGACCTTCGCCCATTATGCCCGCCTCCAGGGCTATCGCACTTGCATCGCCGGCAAGCTGCACGCCATCGGCCCCGACCAGCTGCACGGGTTCGAGGAGCGCCTCACCACCGACATCTACCCTGCGGATTTCGGTTGGACCCCCGACTGGCGGCTGCGCGGTCGCGAGCGGATCGACTGGTGGTATCACAACATGTCCTCGGTGAAAGAGGCTGGAACGGCGGCGATCACCAACCAGCTCGAATTCGACGACGAAGTGGCCTTCCTCGCCAACCGTCAGCTCTTCGACTGGAGCCGCTATCACGGTGACGAGCCGTTTCTCCTCAAGGTCTCCTTCACCCATCCCCACGACCCCTATGTCAACCGCCGCCGCTTCTTCGATCTCTACAGCGACAGCGACATCCCGCCGCCGACCGTCGGCCCCATTCCCTATCCCGAGCTCGATCAGCATGAGCAGCGCCTCTACGACATGGCTGCCATGGACGACGACAAGATCACCGATGATGATGTGCGCCGAGCCCGCCGTGGCTATTGCGCCAGCATCTCCTATGTCGACAGCCTCATCGGCTCCCTCATCGACACGTTGGAGACCTGCGGCCGGCTCGACGAGACGATCGTCATCTTCACCTCCGACCACGGTGACTTCCTGGGCGAGCGCGGGCTCTGGTACAAGATGTCGTTCCGGGAGGCCGCCGCCCGCATACCCTTGATCGTCTGGCAGCCCGGCCGCTTCACGGCACGCCGCATCCGCCAGCCGGTGTCGCTCGCCGATCTCGCCCCCACCATTGCCGCGCTGACCGGTTGCAGCGAACTGGCCACGCCAGTCGACGGCGGCAATCTGGTGCCGCTGCTCGATGGCGGCCCCGAGAACCCCGGCGCCACGGCCTATGGCGAATATCTGGCCGAGGGCGTGATCGCCCCCATGTACATGCTGCGCCGCGGCCGCTGGAAGTTCATCCACACCCCGAGCGATCCTGACCAGCTGTTCGATCTCGCTGCCGATCCGCTGGAGCTCGACAATCTCGCCCCGACTGATCCGGCGCGCGCCGCCGCCTTCCGCCGCGAGATCGAGAGCCGTTTCGACATTGACGCGATCAGCCGCAAGGTTCTCTCAAGCCAGCGCGCCCGTCACATGATCTTCGAGGCATTGCGGCAGGGGAAGACGACCTCCTGGGATTTCGAGCCCCGGCGCGACGCCTCGACGCAGTACACCCGCAACACTCTCGACGTCACGAGCCGCGACCAGCAGTCGCGCTTTCCGCCGGCCCCGCCAGTGCCGCCCAGGCGCTAGAGCATGCGCCAGGCCTCAGCCCGACTTCACTCCCGCCTTGGCCTCAATGGCCGCCGATCGTCCCATCGCCTTGTCCACAGCTTCGCATACGGCATCGAAGGTCAGGAGCGTCGAGGCATGCCGCGCCTTGAAGTCGCGGACCGGCAGCAGCGCTTCGAGATCCGACCAGCGGCCGGACGGGGGCGGCCCGTTCTCCTTCAGCATCGCATGCATCTCGCGCCGGATCCGGTGCAGCTCGTCCGACGTCGAGCCCACGACATTGCGCGCCATGATCGATGACGAGGCCTGGCCAAGAGCGCAGGCCTTGACCTCATGCCCGAAGTCGGCGACGCGGGCCCCGTCCATCTTCACGTCGACGGTGACCTTGCTGCCGCATAGCCGGGAATGGGCCATGGCGGTCCCGTCCGGATCGGGCAGCCGGCCATGGCGGGGGATGTCCGCTGCAAAGCCCAGGATCCTTTTGTTGTAGACGTCGTTGAGCATCAGCCAACCATATCAGCTGCCGCCTGCGGGGTTCAAACACCCCTGTCGCGGCTGCATGTCCCATTTCCGCAAGCTACCCTTGCGTGGCCCGGAAAGGTGCCCATCTAACTGGCGGAACCGTGTGGTTTGCCTCAGGCTTTCCGCTAGGCTCGCACCATGCTAATTGGTACGCGACCAACAAGGATGCAAGCGCCCAAGGGCCGCAAGCGCGGTTTCGACCGTCAGACCAGAACTCGAGGAGCCTCGGATTGAAGGGCCCAATGCAGGACAGGACAGCACGACCGATGGATGCCGTGGTGAAGAAGATCCGGCCGAACAAGCCATTTATCGGGCGCGGCCCGAGCATCGAGCGGCCGAGCCAGGCAGAGGCCGAGGCGGCGGTCAGGACGCTCCTTGCCTGGGCTGGCGAGGATCCGAACCGGGAAGGCCTGCTCGACACCCCGAAGCGGGTGGTCAATGCCTATCGCGAGTTCTTCAAGGGCTATGAGGAGGACCCGATCGAAGCGCTGTCCCGGACCTTCGAGGAAGTGGCCGGCTACGACGATCTGGTGATGCTTCGCGACATCGAGTTCAACTCCCATTGCGAGCACCATATGGTGCCCTTCATCGGCCGTGCCCATGTTGCCTACCTGCCGTCCGACCAGGTGGTGGGGATTTCCAAGCTCGCCCGCGTCGTCGAGATCTTCGCCCGGCGGCTGCAGACGCAGGAGACGATGACGGCCCAGATCGCCCACGCCATCGATACGGCGTTGGCCCCGCGCGGCGTCGCCGTGATGCTCGAGGCGGTGCACCAGTGCATGTCGCTGCGCGGCGTCAACAAGCGCAACGTTGCCACCATCACCACCCAGTTCACCGGCGAGTTCAAAACCGATCCGCAGCGCCAGGCCCGCTTCATGGAGCTGGTGCGCAGCCCCTCGGGTGGCTTCTCGCTCTAACAACCTCCGGGTGGCCGGATTTGGCTGGCACGATATCAATCGAAGAGAGCAGCGCTTTCTCGCCGCGCTTCGACGACCGGGGTCTCATCCCGGTCTTCGTCGTTGATGCCAAGACTGGCGAGGGCCTGATGGCTGCCTGGATGAACCATGCCGCCCTGGAAAAGACGCTTGCCACCGGCTTCGCCCATTATTGGAGCCGCTCGCGCAATTGCCTCTGGCGCAAGGGCGAGACCTCGGGCGAGTCGCAGCGGGTTCTCGATATTCTCACCGATTGCGACCAGGACACGCTGCTGCTTCGGGTGGAGATCGAGGGGCGCGGCGCCACCTGCCACACCGGTCGGCGCTCCTGCTTCTATCGCCGGTTGCACAATGGTCCGACGGGAATCACGCTTGAGACGATCGATGATCACCGCTTGTTCGAGCCGATGGCCGTCTACGGCATCGGGCGCGATCCAGCATCGTGATTCCGGCTGATTTTTCACCCTTCCTTTCGAAATTTCAGTTCATAATCGATCTTATGATCTGAGAGGGTTTCCGGATGCGCGCAGAGTTGCCCGTTGGCAGTGGCGCGGCTCAGCCCGAGACGGCCGCGGCTAGTCTACTTGCTGCCCCGAGGACACCGGTGGGCATTGCCTTCGGGGCTGGCGCGGCCCGCGGCTGGGCACATATCGGCGTGGTCAGCCGGCTGGTCGAGGCTGGCATCGTCCCTTCCGCCGTGGCCGGAACCTCGATCGGCGCCCTGGTGGCCGGCTGCTACGCTGCCGGCCGTATTCACATCCTCGAGGCGTTCGCCCGCTCGATCACCCGCCGCCGGCTCTTCTCCTTTCTCGACATCGCGTGGCGGGGCTCCGGCCTGATCACCGGCGACCGCTTGCGGGCGCTGCTCGAGGATCATCTGGCAGGCGTCACCTTCGACCATCTGCAGATACCCTTCACCTGCATCGCCACCGAGCTGATGACCGGCCACGAGATCTGGCTGCGTTCGGGACTGGTGACGCCGGCGATCCGCGCCTCCTATGCCCTTCCGGGCGTGTTCAAGCCGGTACGCCACGACGGCAAATGGCTGATCGACGGTGCCGTCGTGAACCCCATTCCGGTTTCGGCGTGCCGCGCCATGGGCTCCCGCCTGGTGATCGCCGTCAACCTGTCGACCGACGTCTACGCCGGAACGGTGATCCAGCATGTCCCGCGGCCCGGCCCGACGGTGCTGTCCGAGCACGCGACCGAGAGCAGCCGCGACAGCACCTTGCGCAAGATGCTGGGCCGCGAGAACGACCCCGGCCTCACCACGGTTCTCGTCGCCGCTTTCAACATCACCCAGGATCGGCTCTCGCGATCGCGGCTGGCGGGTGACCCGCCCGATATCACGATCGTGCCCCGCACCCCCTCGATCGGGCTGTTCGAGTTCGACCGGGCGCCGGAGGCGATCGCGGCAGGACGGCTCGCCGCCGAGCGCGCTCTGCCCGAGATCGAGCGTTCGCTCGCGCTGCTCGAAGCCGTTCAGTCCTGAGTGGCCTATCCGGCGGCGATGTAGCGCTTCATCTCGGCGGCTTCGTATTCCGCCTCGGCTATTCGCTGCTTGACGACATCGCCGATCGAGACGATCCCGGAGAGCTTGCCGTCGACCACCACGGGCAGATGGCGGATGCGCCGGTCCGTCATCTGGTTCATCAGATCGAGCACCGTGTCGCTCGGGCTGCAGACTTCGAGCTTGCGCGTCATGATCTCGGAAACCCCGAGTTTCAGCGCCGCCTCGCCGCGCTCCGCGACCGCCCGTACGATGTCCCTTTCCGAGACAATCCCGGCAATGGTCTCGCCGTCCAGGATCACCACCGCACCCACCTTGCGGCTGGTGAGGAGCTTGCCGACCTCGTGCACCGTGTCATCGGGCCGAGCCGTAACCACCGCCGTGCCCTTTTGATTGAGAATGTGACCAACCGTCATGACGGTTTCCTCGCAAATCCGGCACCTATCGTGACGATAGCATAGGCAGGCCATGACTGGCACGCCCTCTGCATCAGCGAGGCGGGGCTGTTCTCGAATGAGACACAGCCGGTGGGCTTAAGAGGTGCCCGCGGCATGAACCCGACCGAGAGCGAAAAGGCGGCCCGGCTTTCCCTCCTCCCAGACCTGCTCCACCCCGGCAGCCGGGCGCTGCTGCGCCACTGGGAGCTGATCCGCGGCGAGCGCAGCGTCCCGACCCGGGGCGATCTCGATCTCAGGAAAATCACCGAGATCGTGCCCTGGCTGTGCATTCTCGAGCGCAACCCGGTCCGTCAGGCCTATCGCTGGCGCCTTGCCGGCACCGGAATTTGCCTTCTCTGGGGGCACGACCTCACCGGCGGCGAGTTCCTCAATGCGTGGCGCGGCGCAGAACGCCCCTCCCTGGGCAGCGTTCTCGATCGGGTCATTGCCACCCTGCAACCATGTGTTGCGCGTGCGCATGGGATTTCAATCGACGGCAACGGCCTCAAGCTGGAGATGCTGGGCGTGCCAATCCGGTCAAGCGCCAGCAACCAGGTCCAGATCCTGTCGGCCATCCTGCCGCTTGAGGATCCGCGGTGGCTCGGCCATGTGCCGCTGCATTCGCTCGCGCTGCAAAGCGCGAGACTCATCTGGACCGAGCCGATCCCCGGGGCGCCGGCAGGCCTTCTGTCGGCACGTCGCACGAGTGTCGGCGAGCCCGGCAACCCGGCCTTCACCGTCATCCAGGGCGGCAAGGGCCAGTCCTGATGCGGTTTGCCCGAGAGGCTTAACGCGGCATTTACAGCCCTCGGCGCACAGTGAGGCGCGGCTCTGCTACGACCAAGGGCAATCGACGTGACAAGCACCGCAGCACTGACCATGGGCGGGCATGGGGGCCAATCGGAGAATGATGCCGGCGTCATGTTCGGCCGTTTCATGCTCGCCGACATGACCGAGCATCCCTGCCGCGTCACCGACCTGTCGATCGACGGCGTCACGTTTCTGACCGAGGTCGAGGTCGGGCCGCTGTCGCAGCTTGTCGCCTATATACAGGATGTCGGCCGGGTGGAGGGCAGGGTCATCGGCGCCGTGCCGGGCGGCATCCGCGTCGCCTTCCAATTGAGCAGCACCCGCCGCCAGCGGCTGGAATCGCGTCTGAAATGGAGCCAGCGCTCCGGCGGTGCCGCTGACCAGCGCCGCCACGAGCGCTTCGTGCCGAAGGACAACAAGTCCCATATCACCCTCCCCGACGGTCGGGTCTACGCCTGCGAGGTGATCGACATCTCGTTGTCGGGAGCCGCTGTCCGCACCGAGGTTCTGCCGAGCCTCGGGACTTACCTCAATCTCGGCAAGATGCGCGGCCGCGTCGTCCGCTACCACGAGAGCGGCATCGCCATCGAGTTCCTGAAGCTGCTCGACCGCGCCACGCTTGCGGCTGCGACCTCCGGCTAGAGCGTTCTCGGTAAATTATTCGAAAATCGCAGAGCTCTGTTCAGTTTCGATTTAGCATTAACGATTTTTTCTAAAGCTCTGCTGAAGATAGCCAGTAGCTTTATCCGAATATAAAGACAGAAGACCTATGATGCTCTCAAATACAGACGGGATCGGGGCGTCAGGGATGTTCAAAACTGTTACCGGATTGTTGCTGGTTGCGGCGCTGTGCATGACGGGGCCATCAGCATTTGCCATCGAGAAGGACTCGACCAACTTCAAAAAGGCCGGCGATGCGTTCGAGCAGACCTATGGCCCGACACTGCCGCCGATCGGCTATGTCAATTACTGCGAGCGCTATCAGCGCGACTGCCAGCCGCTGGGCGGCACCCGCTACAAGCTCGAGCTGACGCCCGAGCGCTGGAAGCTGCTCGGCGAGGTCAACACCTTCGTCAATACGAGCATCACGCCGGAATCGGATCAGGATCTTTACGGTGTCCCGGAGCGCTGGGAGATTCCGACCACCGCCGGCGATTGCGAGGACTACGTCCTCCTCAAGCAGCGCTATCTCGAAGGTTTGGGTTTTCCGGTCGAGACGCTGCTCATCACCGTGGTGCTCGACGAGTCCGGCGAAGGTCATGCCATCCTGACGGTGCGAACCGACCGCGGCGACCTGGTGCTCGACAACCGTCGCAACGCCATCCTGCTGTGGTCCGAGACCCGTTACGAATTCCTCAAGCGCCAGTCGCAGGAGAACCCCCAGCTGTGGGTCGCGCTGACCCGCAAGAGCCGCCGCGGCGAACTCAACATCGCCGGCGGCAAGTAACAGATGATGGAGATCTGATCGTTCGATCAGAGCGAGACGGCCCGGTCGGCGTCCCCTCCCCATCCCCCACCAGACCGGGTCTTAGGAGCCGGCACTGTTCCCACCCAGTGCCGGCTCCGCTCCTTTCGGCACCATGCTCTTGCGAAAGCAATTCGGCCGCCGGGTGCACCGACGGCCGAAACTGCATTCCGATCCCTTGCGGCGATGGCGCGCCGTCAGGAAGGCACTACTTCATCTCGCCAGACACCGAACCGAAGACGGTGCCGAGGCCGGTCTCGATGGCCGGCATGGCAGCAGCGAGCGCCAACCCGGTCGCAGCTGCAATAAGCCCATACTCGATCGCGGTGACGCCCGACTCGTCCTTCAAAAAACGAACGAACTTGACCATGGGTTCTCTCCTGAAGCCGTCCGGAGAAAGCTAGCGGAGAGGCTTTAACAACAAGTTCGCCAGTCTGTTCGAGTCTGCATCAATAACGAACGGGAATAGCTTAGAGCATGATGTTATCGGATGGACCCACCTGCGCCGGTGCGATTTTGCTGCTTGGGCAGGAGAATGGCCGAAGGGCGTATCGGCAATACGGTCGAGGCCTTCGACGAACCCACGCGGCAAAAGCGTCCGGCCCTTGGGTTGCGCCGCGGCGGCCGCCCGCGGTGTCGCCGCGCTTGCTCGATGTCCGGCATCGGGCGGCGCGCGGCTCCTGGCGGATCGTAACGCCGCGGCGCAACGCAGGCTGGGTCAACCTGATAACATCATGCTCTAGCCCTAGCGATCCGCAATCGCGAGCAGTCCAGCGCGGTAGCGCCGCCCCTTCTCGACATAATGCTCGGCGATCCGCGCCAGCATCGTGCGGTCGCCATCGTCGAGCGCTCGCACGACCCGGGCCGGCGTTCCGAGAGCCAGGCAGTCCGCCGGGATTTCCCTGCCCTCGGGCACGAGCGCATGGGCTCCGACGATGGCCCCCCGGCCGATCCGCGCCCCGTTCAGAACGGTCGCGCCGATGCCGACCAGCGCCCCCTCGCACACCGTGCAGCCATGCAGCATGGCGAGATGGGCGACCGAGGCATTGCGCTCGAGCGTCAGCGGATAGCCCATGTCGGTGTGCAGCACGGCGCCATCCTGCACATTGACGTTTTCCTGAAGATGAATGAGCTCGTTGTCGCCGCGCAGCACCGCGCCGAACCACACGCTGGCATCGCGGTCCAACCGCACCCGGCCGATCACCGTCGCCGAGGGCGCGATCCAATAGGCGCCGTCCTCGGGCAACTGCGGCGACACACCCTCGAGCGAGAAAATGGCCATAAACGCTATTCTTCGAGGTCGAACTCGAGGATAGACATCTCGAAATGGTAGGACAGCTCGCCGTCCTCGTCGTCGCGATACATCACCCCGATGAATTCCTCGCCGAGATAGACTTCGGCCGAGTCCGATTTCTGTGGCCTGCGGCGCACCTCGATGGTCGGGGTGCGGAAGCGCTTGCGCAGGAAATTCGTGAGTTTCTTCAGCTCTTCTGGCTTCACGGGAGGCCCTCCAGCCGCGTCTGGCGAGCAAGGCAGGTTTTTGCCTGCCCTGTCAACTCCGCGGACCGCTTGACCGGGATCAGCCGGAGGTGTCGTCGATCGTATGGTCCATGACCCGGGCCGGCTCGGCGCAGCCGGCATAGCCGACGATCTTGGCCGGGACGCCCGCCACCGTCCGGTTCGGCGGCACGTCGCTCAGAACCACCGAGCCGGCGGCGATGCGCGAGCAGTGGCCGATTTCGATATTTCCAAGAATCTTTGCGCCCGCTCCGATCAAAACGCCATACCGCACCTTGGGATGGCGGTCTCCTTCCGCCTTGCCGGTCCCGCCCAGAGTGACCGAATGGAGCATCGAGACATTGTCCTCGACCACCGCAGTTTCGCCGACGACGATGGAATGGGCATGATCGATCATGATGCCGCGGCCGATCCGGGCTGCGGGATGGATGTCCGTCGAGAAGATGACCGACGACCGGCTCTGCAGGTAATAGGCGAAGTCGCGCCGCCCCATGTGCCACAGCCGATGCGCCATCCGATAGGTCTGAAGTGCTTGATATCCCTTGAAATAGAGCAACGGCTCTATATAGCGGTTGCACGCCGGATCACGGTCATACACGGCAAGGATGTCGACCCGGGCGGCCTGCGCGATCTCGGGTTCGGCCTCGAGCGCATCCTCGAAGGCCTGCATGACAAGCTCGCTGCTGATGTCGGCATTGCCGAGCCTGATTGCCAGGCGCTGGCTCAGCGCCCGCTCGAAGCTGTCATGGTTGAGCACCGCCCCGAACACGAAGCCTCCCATGCTCGGATCATCGGCGATGATCGCTTCCGCCTCCTCGCGTATGCGATGCCAGATGGGGTCGACGGCGGCGATCTGCGCCGATCTCACCGGGGAGGAAACAGTCATGAAGCGCTCCTGTATGCTGCCAAACCTGACCGAAATCCACCTGAGAAGCCAGTCAAATGCATCAAGCCAGCAACATGTGGCGCATTGCCGTGACAATTTGAAGAGGCAGGCGATGATAAGCGTGGATGATGTTCCATATTCCTCCCCGACCCCCCACATCGAGGCCTTCCGCCGCGGTTCCACCGGCTGGCTGGTGCTCAACCGGCCCGAGCGCCGCAACGCGCTCTCGGCCGAGATGTGGCGCGCCATTCCCGATCTCGTCCACCGGTTTTCCGATGACGACAGCGTCCGCTCCATCGCCCTCAAGGGCGCAGGCGAGGAAGCCTTTGCGGCCGGCGCCGACATCTCGGAGTTCGCCGCCAATCGCGACGATGCCGAAGCCGCCCGCCGCTACGACGCAATGACCCTCGACAGCTTTGCCGCTCTGCAGGGCAGCCGCAAGCCGGTGCTCGCCGTTATCGACGGCTACTGCATCGGCGGCGGCCTCGCCCTGGCGCTTGCCTGCGATGTCCGGATCGCCTCCGAGCGCTCCACCTTCGCGCTGCCCCCTGCCCGCCTCGGCCTCGCCTATCCGCTCGCCGGCCTGCGCCAGCTCCTCGCCACGATCAGTGCTGCAAACGCCAAGGAGCTGCTGTTCACTGCCCGCCGCGTCGATGCCGCCGAGGCATGGCGCATCGGCCTCGTCCATTCGGCGGTTCCGGCAGCGTCGCTGCTGGCGGAGGCCCAGTCCTTTCTCTCGATGATCGAAGCCAACGCACCGCTGTCGATCGCCGCCGCCAAGCTCATGATTAACGCCCTCTCGGGAATTTCGCCCGCGACCAGCGCCGACCAGCTTTCGGCCGCAGCCAATGCCTGCTTCGACAGCAACGACTACAGGGAAGGCCGCCGCGCCTTCCTCGAGAAGGCGCCGCCGAAGTTTTCCGGTCGCTAGAGCATCATGCTCTGGCGCTCACGGCCGGCGATCGAGAAAGTCGAGCACCGCAAGCTTGAACTCGCGATCCCCCACCGCCTTCATGTGGTCGCGTCCCTTGAGCGACAGCCCCTCGGCGCCGGGAATGGCCTCGACCAGCGGCGCCAGGGCCCCGGCAAGGTCGTCATTGCTGCCGGCGACCACCAGCACCGGACAGCTGATCTTGGCAAGGTCCTCGACCGGAATTGTCTGGCGCGACGCGCGGATGCAGGCGGCAAGCGCCTCGAGGTTGGCGCGGGTCTGCTCCGCGAACATCCGGAACGCCCGCCCGGCGCTGCCATGGACCGCGCTGAGGTTCGGCGCCAGCAGAGCCTCGGCGATCTCCTCGCCGCCGCTGAGGCCGTGGATCATGTTCGCGGCAAGTCCGCCCAGCACCAGGCTGCGCACCCGCTCCGGACGGTGGATCGCCAGGACCGCCGCGATCCGCGCGCCCATCGAATAGCCGATCACGTCGGCCTGCGCGAGCGTCAGATGATCGAGCAGCGCCCGCGAGTCTTCGGCCATGGTGAAGGGGTCATAGGCCTCGGGCACGGTCGGCTTGTCGCTTAAGCCATGGCCGCGATTGTCGATCGTGATCACCATCCGCCCGGCCTTCTCCAGCAGATCGACCCAGCTGGTCGAACGCCAGTTGACGAAGCCGTTCGAGGCAAATCCATGGATCAGCAGGACCGGGTCGCCCTGGCCATGGACCTCATAGGCAATTTCCACCCCATCCGATGAAAAGCTCCCTCCGCCCAAGCTCGAGCCTCCCTAGCGATCTTTACCGCCGCCGCTCCGATATGGTATCGGCCCGACAAGCGCAACAGAACCCAAGAAAGCATGTCATGGCGCCTCGCCAAACTCCCAAGTTTCACAATGACATGGGCGTGCCGGCTATCGACATCGGCTCGCGCGAGTTCGAATGCACGGGCGCCTTGCCGCCCTTCGACCACCCGCACATCTATATCGACATGGGCGACGACAGCGAGGTGGTCTGCCCCTATTGCTCGACCCTTTTCCGCTACGATCCGGCATTGCCTGCCGGCGGCTCCCGCCCAAGCGCGGCAGTGCTGGGCGAGGATCCCCATGCCGAGTGACCATCGCTTGTTTCCCACCCGGCGGCTCAAGCCGGCATGACGCCGGACAGCCTGTCGGCTGCCGAGGCGCGCCGCGCCGCGCTCGCGGCCCAGGGTCTGGCGAGCCGCAGCGAGCGCAAAGGGGTGAGCGGCTTCTCACCCGTCCAGCGCACCATCGAACGCCTCAACCTCCTCCAGATCGACAGCGTCAACGTTCTGGCGCGCGCCCATTATTTTCCTGTCTTCTCCCGGCTTGGCCCCTATGACCGCGCCAAGCTCGACCGCCGCGCTTTCGGCAGCCGCGATCGCACGCTGTTCGAATATTGGGCGCATGAGGCAAGCCTGCTGCCGCTCTCCTTCTGGCCGCTGCTGCGCTGGCGCATGCGGCGCGCCGCCCAAGGCCGCGACATCTACAAGGGCCTGGCCCGCTTCGCCGCGGAGCGCCGCGATTACGTCGAGGCCATCCTGCGCGAGGTTCGCAGCCGCGGCCCGGTGACGGCGCGCGAGCTGTCCGAGACCGGCGCCCGCACCGGCCCCTGGTGGGGCTGGCACGATGGCAAGATCGCGCTTGAATTCCTGTTCTGGTCGGGCGCCGTGACGGCGGCTGGCCGGCGCAATTTCGAGCGGCTCTACGATATTCCCGAGCGTGCCATCCCGGCAGCGACCCTTGCCGCGCCCGAGCCCGCCGAAGCCGACGCGATCCGCACCCTTCTCGCCTTGTCGGCACGGGCCTTGGGAGTGGCGAGCGAAACCGATCTCAGGGATTATTTCCGCCTGCCGGTCGCCGCGACCACCACCGCCCTTCGCGAGCTTGTCGGCGCGGGCGAGCTCGTGCCGGTGAAGGTTGCCGGCTGGCGCGTTGCCGCCTACCGCCATCGCGACGCGAGGGTCCCGGCGCGCGCCGGCGGCACCGCCCTCCTTTCGCCCTTCGATCCGCTGATATGGGAGCGCGGCCGGACCGAGCGCCTGTTCGGTTTCCGCTACCGCATCGAGATCTACACCCCGGCACCGCAGCGCCAGTTCGGCTACTACGTCCTGCCGTTTCTGATGGACGGACGTCTTGTCGGCCGGGTCTGCCTCAAGGCCGACCGCCAGGCGGGGCTGCTCAGGGTGAATGCGAGCCATCGCGAAGAAGGCACCGACAGCGGCTTGGCCGCCGAGCGGCTGGCGATCGAGCTCGCCCGCCTGGCCGCCTGGCTCGATCTCGACGGCATCGTCGTCCACCCCTCCGGCACGCTCGCAAAGCCGCTTCGGCAGGCAGTCTCTCGGGCGGCGTAGGTGAGCGGAGGATTGATTGAGTCGAGATTGGCCATTGTCTTGATGAAGTAATTGACTTATATATCAATCGATGACGAAATCCTGGATCGATGCCGGCGAGGGATGCTGTTCCCGTTGCGACCGCTTGCAAGGGGCATGGCCATTCGTCGGGCGATGTTCGTAAGCGAGGGCCTGAATGCAATTCTCACCTCTCCGGAAGGCGACCCCAGCTGGGAGCTTCGCATCGCGCAACTCCAAGCGGACCTCGAAGTCTTTGTTGAAGGGCGCTCGATCGATCCGAAATATCTCTTTCTGCTCTACCCGATGCGGGATGGGGTATGGGAGATACGCAGTGTACGAGACCGCCCGTCCATAAGAGTGCTCGGATTGTTCGCTTGCAAGGATGTGTTCATAGCGACGAACCATGCACTCCGCGAAGACTTGGGCGACTGGAATTCGCGAGAATGGAAAGCCGTGCAGAGAGAAGCGCGCGCAGAGTGGCGACGACTCTTCGGTGCCTATGACCCCCAAATTACCACTGACATAAGAGAGCTGGTAACGGGAGCGTTAGATGGAAAATACTTCAAGACTGGATAGCCTGTCTGACCGAACAGTCTTCTATTATCGGCAACGGTGTAAGAACCGTCTGTTCGAAGCCATCACGGCTTTTTTTGCCGAGGAAGCTGAGCGTCGCGGGATAACCAAACGCGACATTGCTGAATGCCTTCGGCGCGATCCCGCACAGATCACTCGATGGTTAACAAATCCAAGCAACCTCACCGCCGATACGATTAGCGACTTGCTCCTAAGCCTGGGAGCTGAGATGGACTATCGGATTGTAAGATTTGAGGACCGACCCCAACCTAATGAAAGGCACTCTTTGATGAGTGCCGTCACTGTACCGAGGGTGAGCAAGAAGCAGATATCTACGTCGGCAAAATTTGAGGAGCTAACTACAGCGCAAACCTCTGCGCCCCCAACTCCATCAATAGAGTTCCACCAATTGTAGATGGGACGAAAAGCCCGTGGGCAAGTTCTACAACGTGATCTTGTGCGACGATATCCGTGAAGAAATAGGCAACAAGAAATCCCTAATGGGTATTTTTGGGGGCGACGTTCTTGTGCCTAGGTTTCCAGCTCAGCTCAGACTCGCAATCTTCTTTCAGTATCTTCCTGAACCTAACGAGAGTGGACCGACATTGATTGCATTTCGTCTACTACAAGATGAAGAGGAAATTGCCCAGGGACGAATCGAGGCCACAGTCCAGGATAGTCAACCTGCAGGTTTCGTCCTGCCGAAAGCAATGATTGGCTTCGAGAAGGAAACAGCATTGAGAATGCTCGCGTCCGTCAATGGCGGCACAGAAGAGGAAATTCTGAACAAGAAAATCAGGCAGGTTTAGTGCGCTACAGCAACTGACCCAGCGACCCACTATTCGCTCTATTCGCTATTCGCTATTCGCTACTCACTCCCCTACGGCACCCGCCGCCGCAGGTGCCTGAGCGCTGCGTCCGAGATCCGCTGCTTCGTCGCGAAGAAGCCGCGCCAGGGGTCGCGCCGTGCTGCTGCATTGGCGATGGTGAAGACGTCGGCGCTCTCGATCGTTTCGAGCTCTTTCCAGCTCACCGGCATTGCCACCGTGGCCTTGGGACGCGCCCGCAGCGACCACGGCAGGATCGCCGTCGCCGTCCAGCGGTTGCGCAGCCAGTCGACGAAGATCTTGCCCTTGCGCCGCGCCTTCGACGCGACGGCGAGGAACCGCGACGGGTCGGCCTGCGTCAGCCCACGGGCGATCCCGCCGGTGAAGTCGCCGATCTCGTCCCAGTTCTGCGTCCCGTCGAGCGGCGCGACCACATGCACGCCCTTGCCGCCGCTGATGAGCGCGAAAGTCTTGAGGTCGACCGCCTCGAGCAGCTTCCTGACCTCGAAGGCCGCCGCCCGCACATCGGCAAAATCCACACCCTCGTCGGGATCGAGATCGAAGATGATGCGGTCGACCCGGTCGAGATGCGGCACCCGCGCTCCCCAGCCATGGAACTCGAGCACCCCGAACTGCGCCGCCGTCATCAGCCCCTCGACCCCCTCGATGATCAGATAGTCGGGATGGCCGCCGCGCGGATCCTTGACCCGCTTGATGCCGCGCGTCATGCCCGGCAGCGGATGGCGTTGAAAAAATCTCTCGCCGCTCAGGCCCTCCGGCGCGCGGACCAGGCTCACCGGCCGGTCTTCGAGATGCGGCAGCAGCCGGTCCGATACCGTCAGATAAAAAGCCGCCACCTCTGCCTTGGTGACGCCGACTTCGGGATAGACCACCCGTTCGCCACTGCTGATGCGTTGAAGCTGCGTTTCATGACTGTCGCCCGACTGCTTCGAGCTCCGCGCCGGCTTCTTGCGCGCCGCCGGCTTGGCCGCGGCGTTCGGCGGATCGCTCCGGTCCTCGCGCCAGCCGAGAAACCGCGGATGGCGCAGCCGCTTGTCGCGGGTCGGCTCGGTGAACGCCACCTCGATCCGGTGGCGCGGCTCGACCCACACCGCGCCCTTCGGCGGCTTGCCTTCGAAGATCACCCCCGGCGGGGGATGCGGAAGCCGCAGCGGCTCGAGCTTGGCGAGAGTCTTGCCAAGTTCGGCCTCCGAGAAGCCGCTGCCGACATTGCCGGCATGCCTCAAGCCCTGCGGCGTCTCTTGCGCCACCACCAGCGAGGCGAAGCGCCGGCGCTCCGAGGGCATCCAGCCGATCACCACGACGTCCTCGCGCTTGCTGTCCTTCACCTTGACCCACTGTCCGCCGCGTCCCTCGCGATAGGGCGCATCGACCCGCTTGCTGACGATGCCTTCCGCGCCCGCCTTGAGCGCCTTCTCGAGCACCGCCGATCCGTTGCCGACAATATAGGAGGTCTCGCGCACCGTCCCGGAATTGCTGCCCCCGAGCAGCCCGTGCAGGATTTCCTTGCGCTCGAGGAGCGGCAGCGTCCTGAGGTCGCGTCTGTCCTTCCGCAGGATGTCGAACACGAGATAGACGATCTTGCTGGTCTTCGAATCGAGTGCATCGACCAGGGATGCGAAATTGCTTACCCCCTTGGCATCGAACACCACCGCCTCGCCGTCGAGAACCGCCGGCGGCAGGTCGAGCCGCGCCAGTGCGGCGGGCACCGTGCCGAAGCGATGCGTCCAGTCGAGGCCTTCACGGCTGTAGAGGCGCACTTCCGAACCGGCAACCGCCGCCTCGACGCGATAGCCGTCATACTTGACCTCGTGCAGCCAGTTTGGCCCTTCCGGCACCTTGTCGCGCAGCTCGCACAACATCAGCGGCAGAAACGACGAGGCCCGGCGTGAAGCCGGCCGGCCCGTGCTCTCCTGCACCGCCTTTCGCGGCGGCGAGCGCTTGCGCGACGGCCGGTTCTCCTCGATGTCGCTCTTGCTGCGGCCGGTGGCAACGCTGGTGGGGAATTTGGCTCCGAGATCGCCGCCGCGCTCGACATGCTCGTCGCGCTCCTTGATCAGGAGCCAGTTCTCCCGCTTGCCCTCTGGCTTGAGCCGCACCAGCACCCAGCCGCCCTTCATCCGCTCGCCGTCGAGGCTCATCTTGAGCTGGCCCTTGGCGAGCGCCGCGATTGGATCGGAATCGACCGGCTGCCAGATGCCCTCGTCCCACAGCATGACGGTGCCGCCACCATATTCGCCCTTGGGGATGGTCCCTTCGAAGGTGGCATAGTCGAGCGGGTGATCCTCGGTGCGTACCGCAAGCCGCTTGACCGCCGGGTCGGGGCTCGGCGGCTTGGTCACCGCCCAGCTTTTGAGCACCCCCTCCATCTCGATGCGGAAATCATAATGCTCGCGCCGGGCCCAATGATGCTGCACGACGAAGCGGCCGCCGCCGCGCGGCGCACGTTTGGCGATCCCGCGCGGAGCGGGCTCGCTGGTCTTGGTGAAATCGCGCTTTTGGCGATAGGTCTCGAGTTCCGAGCTCCGCTTGGGCATCAACCCTGCGCAACGTTGCGTGCTGGTTCCAAGTTCCTAAAAAAGAAGAAGGACGGCGGCCGCTCATCAGGGAGGAAGGAGCAGCTGTCGTCCTGGCGGAGAGAGTTCGTGGCGGGCCACCACCCGTGGCGTTAAACTTTGCCGGTCGGCATTTCAAGCTGCCGTTACCCGTGTGCAAATTATGACAGTGCGACTGTTGCAATAAGGCAACAGTACGGAACGATCGCATGGCGAGCCCGTTGTTCGGGTGGAGGCGACCGGCAGCGGTTGCCGAGAAAACCACGGAGGACTCGGAATGAATTGGGATCGCATCGAGGGCAACTGGAAACAGTTCACCGGCAAGGTGCAGCAGCAATGGGGCAAGCTGACCGATGACGACCTGCAGTTGGTCGAGGGCCGGCGCAACGAGCTCGTGGGCCGCATTCAGGAGCGTTACGGCTATGCCAGGGATCGTGCCGAGCGCGAGGTCGACGACTGGCTTCGCGGCATCTAGCTGATTTTTGTTGCGTGGCGTAATGAGAACCCCCTCCCATGGAGGGGGTTTTCTCGTGCCTGCATGAGTCATTGGGAGGAGATCATGACCACCTATGTTGTCCTGGTGAACTGGACGGACAAGGGCATTGTCAATGTCCGTGATACCGAGAAGCGGCTGGCCGGCGGCGTCAAGGCGGCCAAGGACTTCGGCGTGAAGCTGAAGGAGGCCTATTGGACCCTTGGCGGCTACGACATGGTCTCGATCATGGAAGCGCCCGACGATGAGTCGCTCAGCGCCCACCTGCTCCACGTCTGCTCGGAAGGCTTCATCCGCACCACCACGCTCAGGGCCTTCGACAAGGGGGCCTTCGACAAGGTGATTGCAAAATTGGGGTGACGCTTGTCGGCAACCGGTCTCGCGCCGAGGTCGCTCGCGTCCTCGTCTCATGGCCGGTCCCCGCTCGGGTCAGGCCGGCCATGAGCGGTCGCCGCTTTGTTGCGTCCACGATTGACGAACGCCTGATGCATGATCCTTGATGTCGAGATCGCTCCGCGCCGAGGTTCAACGATGTCCACGGTCCTCACTGTCCCGCCCAAGCATGGGCATCGGAGTCTGCTCTTTTCGGAGGTGGTTACCGATCTCGACAGGCTGCGAGCAGATGTCGCCTTTCTCGGCATTCCCTATGGAAGAGCCTACTCGGTGGACGACATCAGCAACGACCAGACCAATGCACCGACCGCCATCCGTCAGGCCAGCGATCGGGCGCTGCGCTCGCTCGAGCGGTACGACTATGACATCGGCGGGCCGCTCTACATGGGGCGTAACCTCCGCGTCGTTGACTGCGGCGATGTCGCAGCCGATCTCCATGATTTCGGCAGCTACACCGGCAAAGCCGAGAGGGTCGTGCGCAAGATCCTTGACGCAGGCGCCATGCCGATCGTCCTCGGAGGAGACCATGCGATCCCGATTCCCGTCTTCAGGGCGCTCGATCGGCATGGCCCGGTCACGCTTGTGCAGATCGATGCGCATATCGACTGGCGCGACGAGGTGAACGGCGTGCGCGAGGGGCTTTCGAGCCCGATCCGGCGCGCATCCGACATGCCGCACATCGATCAGATATTCCAGATCGGGATGCGATCGGCAGGAAGCGCACGGCCCGAGGAGGTGGAAGCCGCGGCCACCTATGGCGCACATATCACCACCGCCTGGGAATTGCATGACATCGGAATGGATGCCGTCCTCGAGCGAATTCCCGACGGGGGGCGCTATTACATCACCATCGATGCGGACGGCATGGATCCCTCGGTGATGCCGGCGGTGGCCGGCCCGGCACCGGGCGGCCTCACCTTCCACCAGGCTCGCAAGCTCATTCACGGCCTGGTGAGAAAGGGCCGCGTCATCGGAATGGACATCGTCGAGATAACACCGAAGCTGGATGTCAACCGCATCACGGCGATCACTGCCGGTCGGCTGATCGTCAACCTGATCGGCGCGGCGGCGGCCGCGGGCTATTTCGACAATTCGACCGCTTGAGTCCCCAATCTTTTACCGCGAAGAGGAGCCGGCGATGGTGCACGACGAGAAGACCGACCGGGCCCAGATCGACTTGCTCAATTGGTGGGGCATTCCGACCTTGTTTCGGGCCCCTTTCGATCCCGATCCGGCGAACGCCGACATTGCGCTCGTGGGCGTGCCGCATTCGGCAGGCAACAATTCGACCGAGCGCGATCAGCATCTCGGCCCGCGCGCCGTGCGCAACGTCTCGGCCAATGCGCGACGTTACCATGCCGCCTTCGACTTCGACCCGTGGACCGCCTGCCGCATCAACGACCTCGGCGATGTGCCCCTCCCCGAGGCTGGCGACAATGAGCGTTCGGTCGAGCGGATCTCGGGATTCTTCCGGCACATCGATCAGGCCGGAGCGCGACCGGTCTCGATCGGCGGCGATCACGGCATCACCGGGGCCATCGTCCAGGCGATCGCCGGCAAGGATGCCAGGCTGACGAAAGGCGGCAAGACGGCCCTTCTCCATCTCGATGCCCACACCGATGCCTATGAAAATCTCGACCACTGGTTTGGAGCAAGGAAATCGGCAGCGAATTGGGCGTCCTATCTGGTCCGGCAAGGCAATGTCGATCCCGAGCGCAGCGTCCAGATCGGAATGCGGGGCAATCCTCGCGGCCGCGATTGGCTCAAGCTCTCCTACGATCTCGGCTACGAGGTCGTCACCATGGAGCGCTACCGGTCGCTTGGACCGGAGCGGGCAATCGAGATCGTCCAGAGCCGGATCGGGGACGGGCCGGTCTACATCACCTTCGACCTCGATTGCCTCGACCCTTCGGTCGCGCCGGCAGTCTCCAACATCGAGCCTGCCGTGACCGGGTGGAACATGGATGAGGTGACCCGAATTCTACGCTCCCTTCGCGGTCGGGACGTCATCGGGGGAGATGTCGTCTGCCTGATGCCGACGAAGGATCAGGCCAATCACATCACCGCCATGGTTGCGGGCGCGATCATGTATGAGATGGTCGGGCTCATTGCGGATACCGCGGGGCGCTGGGCAGCCCCGAGAGCTGCCTCGCTTCGCTGAGGTTCAGTGCCGTCGGACGAGGCGGAAGATGTAAAGCGCGTTTCGCTGCTCCTGGCCGAGGAGGCCGTGACCGGTCTGGCGGACGAAGTGGGGCACGTCGATCACCGTCAGCGGGTCGGTGCATTCCAGCACGAGAATTCCGCCAACCGGGATGCGAGCGAGCGCCTTTTTCGCACGCAGAACGGGCAACGGGCAGTTCAACCCGCGCAAATCGAGGGTTGTTTCATTCATGCCCGAATACTGCCAGAAGTGCCCGACTGTTTGACAGCCAGATTGTTTCAAAATAACCTTTCTCCAGAAAATTTGTCGGGAAGCTCGGGTTAACGAGCGCCCCAGGGAGTGTCCCCCGGCGGGGGCTTGATGCTCAGGAGAAGACCGTGAACATGGAACTCTCGCGGCGCCAGTTCATAGCAGGCGCCAGCGCGGGTGTTGCAGGGACGGCGCTCGGTGCATGGGGGTTCGGCGATGTCGAATCCGCCTATGCGGCGGCGATCCGGCCCTTCAAGCTCGCGAGCACGACTGAGACCCGCAACACCTGCCCCTATTGCTCGGTGGCGTGCGGCGTCATCCTGTATTCCAAGGGCAACCTGGCCAAGGGCGAGACCGCGGAAATCGTTCATATCGAGGGCGATGTGGACCATCCGGTCAATCGCGGCACGCTCTGCCCGAAAGGTGCAGCACTGCTCGACTTCGTCCATTCCGAGACCCGGCTGAAATATCCCATGCACCGCAAGCCCGGATCGGACAAGTTCGAGCAGATCTCGTGGGACGAAGCGCTCGACCGCGTCGCCCGGCTGATGAAGGACGATCGCGACAAGAACTTCATCGCCAAGAACAGCGACGGCGTGACGGTCAATCGCTGGCTCACCACGGGGTTCCTTGCGGCCTCGGCATCCAACAACGAAGCGGCGTGGGCGACCTACAAGGTCGTGCGCAGCCTCGGGATCCTGGCGTTCGACAACCAGGCTCGCGTTTGACACGGCCCCACGGTGGCCAGTTTGGCCCCAACTTTTGGTCGTGGCGCGATGTCGAGTTCCTGGACGGACATCAAGAATTCCGATCTCGTCATCATCATGGGCGGGAATGCCGGAGAGGCGCATCCCTGCGGATTTAAATGGGTCACCGAGGCGCTGGCCAATCGCAGCGCCAGGCTGATCGTTGTCGATCCGCGCTATACGCGCTCGGCCGCGGTTGCGGACCTCTATGTGCCGATCAGGCAGGGCACCGACATCGCCTTCCTGCTTGGGCTGATCAATTACTGCATCAGCAACAACAAGGTGCAGTGGGACTATGTGAAGGCGTTCACCAATGCGCCTTACATCGTCAAGTCGGGCTTCACCTATCAGGACGGGCTGTTCTCGGGCTATGACGAGGCCAAGCGTCAGTACGAAAGGTCGAGCTGGGACTATGAGCTCGGCCCCGACGGTTTCGTCGTCGCCGACAACACGCTGCAAAATCCGCGTTCGGTCTGGGCGCTGCTGAAGCAGCATGTGGCGCTCTACACGCCCGAACTGGTGGAGCGGATCTGCGGCACGCCCAAGGACAAGTTCCTGAAGGTGGCCGAGATGGTCGGCGAATGCTCGACGCCGGCCAAGAGCATGACCTCGATGTATGCGCTCGGCTGGACGCAGCACTCCAAAGGCTCGCAGAACATCCGCGCCATGGCGATGCTGCAGCTGATCCTCGGCAACATCGGTGTTCGCGGCGGCGGCCTGAATGCCCTACGCGGTCACTCCAATATCCAGGGCCTGACCGATCTCGGCCTGATGTCGAACCTGTTGCCGGGCTATCTGACGATCCCGACCGAGAAGGAGCCGACGCTCGACGTCTATATGTCGACCCGCGGTTTCAAACCTCTGCGCCCCGACCAGACGAGCTATTGGCAGAACTATCGGAAGTTCTTCGTGAGCTTCCAAAAAGCCATGTGGGGTGCGGCGGCGACGCCAGAGAATAACTTTGCCTATGACTATCTGCCCAAGCTCGACCTTCCTTCGTACGATGTTCTGCGTACCTTCGACCTCATGTTCCAGGGAAAGTTGAATGGGTATTTCTGCCAAGGCTTCAACGCGCTGCTTGCTTTCCCCAACCGCAAGAAGATCACGGCCGCGCTGTCGAAGCTGAAATTCCTCGTCACCATCGATCCGCTCGAGACCGAAACGGCGCGGTTCTGGGAAAACCATGGCGAGTTCAACGAGGTCGATCCGTCAACGATTCAGACCGAAGTGATCCAGCTGCCGGCAACCTGCTTCGCCGAGAATGATGGCACGCTGGTGAACTCGGCGCGGTGGCTGCAATGGCATTGGGCTGGAGGGACGCCTCCCGGCGAAGCCAAGCGCGACAGATGGATCATGGCGCAAATTTATCTGCGCCTGAAGGCTCTCTACCAGAAGGAGGGCGGGCCGGTACCCGAGCCGATCGTCAATCTCGACTGGCGCTACAAGGATCCGGGTAATCCGACGGCAGAGGAACTTGCCAAGGAGATCAACGGGTCTGCCCTGGAAGACGTCATGGACCCCAACGACCCGACCAAGGTGCTCGTGCCGAAGGGCAAGCAGCTGCCCGGCTTTGCCGCCTTGCGTGACAACGGCACCACGGCAAGCGGCTGCTGGATTTACTCCGGTTCTTTCACCGAGGCCGGCAACAACATGGCGCGTCGCGACTCGACCGACCCGGACGATGTCGGCATCTTTCCCAAATGGACCTGGTCCTGGCCAGCCAATCGACGCATTCTCTATAATCGCGCGTCTGCCGATATCAACGGCAGCCCGTGGAATCCAAGCAAAAAGCTCGTGTGGTGGGACGGGGCGAAGTGGACTGGCTATGACGTGCCCGACATTGCTCCCGTGACTGCGAAGCCGGGGGTTGTCGGTCCCTTCATCATGAACGCGGAGGGAACGGCCCGCCTGTTCACCCGCAATATGATGCGTGATGGCCCGTTCCCGGTCCATTACGAGCCCTTCGAATCGCCTATCGCCAATCCGATCGCTCCGAAAATTCGAGGCAATCCGGCGGCACGCGTATTCAAGGGAGACATGGAGCAGTTCGGCGATGCCAAGGACTTCCCCTATGCGGCGACCTCGTATCGGCTGACCGAGCACTTCCATTTCTGGACCAAGCACAATCGTATCAATGCGGCCCTGCAGCCGGAGTTCTTCGTCGAGATCAGCGACCAGCTGGCGAAGGAGAAGGGCATCACCTCGGGCAGCTGGGTGCGGGTGTGGTCGAACCGTGGATCGGTCAAGGCCAAGGCGGTGGTGACGAAGCGGATCACTCCGCTCACCTGCGATGGCAAGACGGTGCACATCGTCGGCATACCCCTGCATTGGGGGTTCGTGGGGGTTGCGCGAAAGGGCTTCGGACCGAATTCGCTCACCCCCTATGTCGGCGATGCCAACATCGAGACTCCCGAGTACAAGGCGTTCCTGGTCGATATCGAGCCCATCTCGGGCCCGGTGGCGTAGGGAGGTAAGCCATGGCATTCGAATATGAGCTTTCCAACCCGTCGACCGAGAACATCGAGAGCAAGCTCGGCCCTGGCGATCTGGTGCGGCGGTCGGCATCCTCGGTCCCGCCGCCGCAGCGCCAGCTCGAGCCGGTCGCCAAGCTTATCGACATCTCCAAGTGCATCGGCTGCAAGGCGTGCCAGGCGGCGTGCCTCGAATGGAACGACCTGCGCCAGCCGATCGGTTACAACCACGGAACCTACGACAATCCCCTCGATTTGACGCCGCAGAGCCTCACGGTCATGCGCTACACCGAATGGGTCAATCCGGAGACGAACAATCTCGAATGGCTCATTCGCAAGGACGGATGCATGCATTGCGCCGATCCGGGCTGCCTGAAGGCGTGCCCGGCACCGGGGGCCATCGTGCAGTACTCGAACGGGATCGTCGATTTCGTCCATGAGAACTGCATCGGCTGTGGTTATTGCATCAAGGGATGCCCCTTCAACATCCCGCGCATCTCCAAGGTCGACAACACCGCCTATAAATGCACGCTGTGCTCCGACCGGATCGCCGTCGGTCAGGGTCCGGCTTGCGCCAAGGCGTGCCCGACCCATGCGATCGTGTTCGGCACCAAGGAAGAAATGAAGAAGCACGCCGCGAGCCGCATCAAGGATCTCCAGGATCGCGGCTACAAGAACGCTGGCCTGTACGATCCTCCCGGTGTCGGCGGGACGCACGTCATGTACGTCATGCGCCACGCCGACAGGCCGGAACTCTATGCCGGCTTGCCCAAGAACCCGCGGATCAGTCGAATTGTCGAACTGTGGAAGGGCGTGACCAAATATGCCGGGCTGGCAGCGATCGGAACCATGACCGCGATCGGCTTCGTGCATTATCTGGTGAATGGCGCCAACAACGTTACGCCCGAGGAAGAGGAACGGGCGAAGCAATTGGCAGAGCGACAATCATGACCGCCTACGATATCGAGCCTGGCGACAAGGTGCATCCCGGCGATCCGGTGATCGTCGATCGCTACAGCACGGCCGCACGCATCAATCACTGGATCACGGCGATCAGCCTCATCCTGCTGGCGCTCTCGGGCCTTGCGCTGTTCCATCCAAGCTTGTTCTTCCTCACCGGCCTGTTCGGGGGCGGGCAGGCGACGCGCGCCATCCACCCCTGGATCGGGGTGGTGTTGTTCTTCAGCTTCCTCGGCCTGTTCATCCGCTTCTGGCGGGCCAATCTTTGGGTTCGGACTGACAGCGTGTGGTTGTCGCGGCTGCGCGACGTGCTGTCTGCTCACGAGGAGCGGCTGCCCGAGGTGGGGAAGTACAATGCTGGCCAGAAAGTCGTTTTTTGGTCGATGTCGCTCCTGATCATCATCCTGATTGCGACCGGCTTCGTCATCTGGGACATCTATTTCGGGCAGTACACGACGATCGAGCAGAAGCGGGTCGCCGTGCTCATCCACAGCATCGCGGCGGTGACGATCATCTGCGTGTGGATCGTCCATGTCTATGCCGCGATCTGGGTCAAGGGCACGATCAATGCCATGACGCGCGGCCAGGTCACGGGCGGATGGGCCTGGCGGCATCACCGCAAATGGCTGAGAGAGCTGGTCAGTGGCAAGGGATCCAGCTAAGCCCCGTTAGCGGTCTTTCCCACCATCAAGCATTCGGCAATCGTGTCCATGCCCTGAGGGCAAGAGCCTCGGGTGCCCCGTGGCGCTTGTTTCACATCGACTGCATGGATCACTCCCAGGCCACCGGTTGACGGGAGCAACGCCGCGCGTGCAATAAGACTTTGAACAATGGACATCGGCTCCATGGGTGATTGGCTCCTGAACCTGCCCTTGACATGGATGGCGGTGGTTGTCTTCGCAGCCACCTATCTCGTCGCTGCGGCCGTTCATTTCGCGGTGATCGGCCTTGCCGTCGATGATCGGGCCCGCTCCTTCAAAGCGCTCTCGCCAGGCATGCTCCCGCCGCTTGGGATCATTTTCGGCCTTGTTGTCGGCTTCGTTGCAGTGCAGGTCTGGAGCGATTTCGATCGGGCGAAGGTCGCCGTGGCGACTGAGGCGAGCGCTCTTCGCGGCATGATCCTGCTCGCCGAGAGCTTCCCCGAAGACCGCAAGGCAGAGCTGCACCGGCTCATCGCTGGCCATATCGATGAAGCGGTGAAGCAGGAATGGGGAGCCATGGCGCAGCAGCGCCTGACGATCGAAGCGCTGCCAAAACATCTCGTCGAGTCGCTGCGGCTCATCCTTGCATTGAAGCCGGCCGACGAGGCCCAAAGGACGGCGCAGCGCGAAATCATCAACGATTTGCATCGCGCCTTGGATGCTCGACGCCAGCGCATCGTTGTCAGCCAGATATCGGTCAGCCCGATCAAATGGGCGGCGATCCTCCTCCAGGCTCTCTGCACGCTCATCGCCATCGCCATAGTTCATTGCGACAACCGGCTCGCTTCTGCGATTGCGTTGGCGCTTTTCGCAACCGGCATTGCCGCTTCGGTCCTGCTGATCAGTGCCTACAGTCGGCCCTTCACAGGCGAAATCTCGGTCGGACCGGAGCTCTTGCAGCAGGTCATTACAGGCCAGGCTGGGGCCGGGGGAGTGCCGGCAGCGCCCTGAGAGATCTGGTCAGCGGCAAGCATCTGGGCTAAGGTCGTGCCATTCTCTGGTTGTCACGTGGCCCGTGTGGTTCGTGAGGTGGAATATGAGCAAAGGCGCAACGCCGCGGCATGATCCCATCCCGATCGGGGATGTCGCCAAGCCGCCCTTCGCTCGTCTTGCCGATCCGGCCCAGCTTTTCCGCGCCCGCGCCCGCCGCTTTGCGGCAATCGCCGAGCGCCACGATCTTGCGCCCTATCTTCAGCTCCTCGGCCGCGTCGCAGAGGTTCAGGACGAGGTTCAGGCAGGCTTGCCGGACCCCCGGATGCCCGCTGCGGAGGCGATCGAGCAGTCGCGGCAATTCGCGATGCCGGCGCTCGATCGGCGGCACGTGCTGGATGACCCTGCACTCGGGACAACCATGGAGCGGGTGCTGAGCCGGCTTTCGGAGGTCCCGATGCCCGATGCGGCACGGGCGGGGCTTGCTGCCGTGGTGAGCGCCGATGAATCCGAACGCCATGCAATGGCAGGCGGCCTGCTCGAGCGGACGATCCCGTCCGCAGGTCTCGCAGCGCATCTCTTTGTCGCGACGGCCCTGCAGGTCCATCTGGCGCGAATGGCATCGAGGCTCGACATCACGCGCCTGGTGGCGGTCGGCGAAACGCTGTGTCCGGCCTGCGGCTCGCCACCTGCCTCCTCGCTGGTGGTCGGCTGGCCCGGAGCACATGGCGCGCGCTTCTGTGCCTGCGCCCTGTGCGGAACGCTGTGGCACGTCGTGCGGATCAAATGCGTGCTGTGCGGATCGACCGGCGGCATCGCCTATCAGCAGATCGAGGGCAGTCCAGGCACGATCAAGGCGGAGACCTGCTCGTCCTGCCAGCGATTTGTGAAGATCATGCTGCAATTCAAGAACCCCGAGATCGATCCGATCGCAGATGACGTGGCAAGCGTCGGCCTTGACATGCTGGTCACCGAGACGGGCTATCGGCGCGGCGGGTTCAATCCGTTCCTGGTCGGCTACTGAAATGGACGAGACCCTCGCCAGATCGGGTGCTCGGCGCCGCCTTCCCTCGGTCGACCGGGTGCTGCAGACCGCCGAAGCCGGCGAGGCGATTGCCCGCTTCGGCCGGCCGCTCACCGCCAGGGCAGTGCGCGAGGCGCTGGCGCAGGCTCGCGAAGCACGCGCTTCTCCAGGCGATGCAGGCGAGGTCGGTGCGGCGGTGCTGGCGCGGCTGACCGGCGATGCCAGGCCCAGTCTCCGGCCGGTGTTCAATCTCACCGGAACGGTGCTCCACACCAATCTCGGGCGCGCGCTGCTTGGCGAGGCGCCGGTCGATGCCGCCCTGCAGGCGATGCGTTCGGCGGTAGCGCTCGAGTTCGACATCGAAGGCGGGCGGCGCGGCGAGCGCGACGATCATCTGCGCGGTCTTCTTCGCGAGCTGACCGGGGCGGAGGACGGGACCATCGTCAACAACAACGCCGCGGCGGTTCTCCTGGCCGTGAACACGCTGGCCAATGGGCGCGGCGTGATCGTATCGCGCGGCGAGCTGATCGAGATCGGCGGTGCTTTCCGCATGCCCGAGATCGTCACCCAGGCCGGCGCCAGGCTCGTCGAGGTCGGGACGACCAATCGGACGCACCGCAAGGACTATGTGGCGGCAATCGGCGCAGACACCGGGCTCATCCTCAAGGTTCACACCTCCAATTACCGCATCGAAGGCTTCGCCAAGGAGGTGCCGGCGCGCGAACTCGCCTCTCTCGCGCAAGCAGCGAGCGTGCCGGTCATGCATGACCTCGGCTCGGGCACCCTCGTCGATCTGACCCGCTTCGGCCTCCGGCATGAGCCGACGGTAGCCGAGGCGGTGGCCGAACAGGCCGATCTCGTGACCTTCTCGGGCGACAAGCTGCTCGGTGGACCACAGGCCGGCTTCATCGTCGGCCGCAAGGATCTCATCGCCCGCATCAATCGCAATCCGATGAAGCGGGCGCTCAGGCTCGACAAGGTTCGTATCGCGGCGCTCGAAGCGACGCTGCGGCTCTATCGCGATCCCGACCGCCTGGCCGAGCGGCTGCCGACGCTCCGGCTGCTGGCTCGTCCGGCAAGCGAAATCGCTGCGGTGGCGGAACGGCTCTTGCCCGTGGTGGCGAAGGCGGTCGGGCCGAACTATCGGGTCGAGATGGTGGCCTGCGCCAGCCAGATCGGTTCCGGCGCCCTGCCGCTTCACGAGCTGCCGAGCGCTGGACTCGCGATCAGACCGGTTCAGCGCCGGCATCAGGGTGCGGCGGTCAATGCCATCAGCACGCGCCTGCGGCGGCTTGCCGTTCCGATCGTCGGTCACATTGAGGATCAGGCTTTGCTGCTCGATCTGCGCTGTCTCGAAGACGAGGTCGCCTTCGCCGCGACGATCTCTGAACTCGCGACCATCGAGGCGCGATGATGCTGGCCGATCGGACAGTTGCGGATCAGCTCGTCGAAGCCCTGGAAGCGGTCGAGCGCGGCGACTACACGACGGCGCTGGCGATTTGGGAGCCTCTGGCGCGTGCCGGGGTCGCACGGGCGCAGAACAATATCGGCGCCTGCTTCGCGGAGGGCCTGGGTGTCGAGCGTGACGCTGGGTTGGCGTTTCGCTGGCTGACCCTTGCCGCCGAGTCCGGGGACAGGATCGGTCGGCGCAATCTGGCGGCGCTTTATTTCAAGGGCGAAGGTGTCGACCAGGACAGTGCGCGCGCCGCCGAACTCTATCGCCTGGCCGCAGATGCCGGCGACGGCCCCGCCCAGGACATGCTGAGCTGGATGTTGCTCGAGGGCGAGATCGGGGAGCCCGATTATGATGAGGCCAGGCGCCTTGCGGAGGCAGCCGCCGAGCAGGGTATTCCCCAGGCGATGACGCGGCTTGGGATGCTTCATCACGATGCGCTGGGTGTCGAGCGCGATCCAGCCAAGGCCGCAATGTGGTGGCGACGTGGGGCGCTGGGCGGTGATGCCGACGGGCAGGCGATGTTCGGCGCGGCCCTCTATCTCGGCGCCGGCGTCGAGCGCGATCCGATCGAGGGCTGCGCCTGGCTGCTCCGGGCGCAGAAGGGGCGGAGCGCACTTGCCGGTCAGTTCCTGACCGCCGCGCGTTCGGCGCTCGCCCCGCACGAACACGCCGAAGCCGAGCGCCGCGCCCTCGAGCTGCCGGAACCGGCGTCATGATCATCGGCACCGCGGGACATATCGATCACGGCAAGACCAGCCTGGTTCGCATCTTGACCGGCGTCGACACCGATCGGCTCAAGGAAGAGAAGGCCCGCGGCATTTCAATCGATCTCGGCTTTGCATATCTGCCAGCCCCGGACGGCACCGTGCTCGGCTTCGTCGATGTCCCGGGGCATGAGAGGTTCATCCACAACATGCTGGCAGGGGCAACCGGCATCGATTTCGTGCTCCTCGTCGTGGCCGCCGACGATGGCCCCATGCCGCAGACCCGGGAGCACCTCGCGATCGTCGAGCTGCTGGGCATCGATCGCGGCATCGTTGCTCTGACCAAGGCCGATTTGGCGGACGACGCGCGTCGGGAGGAGGTCGAAGCCGGCATCCGGCAAATGCTGGAGACGACAACGCTGGCGAAGGCCGAGATCGTTCCGGTCTCCACCGTCACCGGCGAGGGAATCGAAGGGCTGCGCACGGTGCTTCTCGAAGCTGCCCGCAGCCATGCCGTCCGGAACGATCGCAGCCGCTTTCGCATGAGCATCGATCGGTCCTTCACCCTGCCCGGCGCCGGCACGGTGGTGACCGGCACCGTCCTATCGGGCGCCGTGGCGCCGGGTGACCGCCTGATGGTGAGCCCATCGGGATTGCCGGCGCGGGTGCGGTCCGTTCACGCGCAGAACCGGGCCGCCGAGCAGGGGCGCGCCGGCCAGCGCTGCGCCCTCAATCTGTCGGGCGAAGGCATCAGCAAGGACAGCATCGGCCGCGGCGATGTGGTCCTCGATCCCGAGCTCCATGCGCCGGCCGGCCGGATCGATGCGCAGCTCAGACTGCTGGAAAGCGAACGCAGGCCGCTCGGCCAGTGGACGCCGGTGCGGCTCCACCATGGCGCTGCGGAGGTCGGGGCGCGCATCGTTGTTCTTGCTGATGAGCCGATTGCACCCGCAGGCAAAGGCTATGCGCAGCTGGTGCTCGAGCGTCCGATCGCGGCGGCCGCCGGCGATCGCTTCGTCATCCGCGATACCACAGCCAGGCGCACGCTCGGCGGCGGCACTTTTCTCGACCTGCGCGCGCCGGCACGGCGCCGGCGCTCGCCGCTGCGGCTTGCCCAGCTTGCCGCCCATGCCCTTTCCGATGCCGAGCAAGCGCTCGCGGCACTGCTTGCCTGCTCGCCGCTCCACACCGATCTTTCGTCCTTTGCTCGCGATCGCGCACTCAGCGCCGGGGAGGTCGACGGGCTGGTCCGCCGCCTCGGCATCGTGACGATCGCCGCGCAACGGACGGTTCTCGCCTTGCCCGGTACGAGGTGGCAGCTGTTCAAGCGGGATCTCGTCGCCAGCCTCGAGGCCTTCCATGCCGAAAATCCCGACCTCCAGGGCATCGGACTGGAGCGCCTGCGGCTGCAGATCGCGCCGGCCATGCCGGGCGCATCGTTCATTGCCGTCATCCAAGCGCTGGTGCAAGCACGTGATATCGCTCTCGACGGGGCGTGGGTTCGATTGCCCGGCCATGAGGCGCGGCTGCAGCCGGCCGACGCCAGATCATGGGAACGGATCCGACCGCACCTTGGCGGTGCAGACCGATTTCGGCCGCCGCGCGTGCGCGACATCGCCAATCTCCTGGACCACCAGGAACCGGATGTGCGCCGTCTGTTCAAGACGCTGGCCCGCATGGGCCAGCTCGACGAGATCGCCCATGACCGCTTCTTTCTCAGAGACTCGGTGGCCGAAATGGTCGCGATCATGGTCGACCTCGCGAGTCACGCCCAAGATGGCCAGTTCGCGGCAGCGGGGTTCCGCGATCGCCTCAATAATGGGCGCAAGGTGGCCATCGAAATCCTCGAATTCTTCGACCGACACGGCGTGACGCTCCGGCGTGGCGATCTGCGGCGCATCAACAAGCATCGGCTCGATCTGTTTCAGCGTCATGCTGAAGGGGCGAGCGCGGAAGGCAGTGATCCGGGAAGAGAATCGTCCCCGGTGGGGCGTCCGGACTTCAAATCCGGGAGGGGCCGTGAGACGGTCCTTGGTGGGTTCGACTCCCTCTCTCTTCCGCCAGATTTGAGGCGCTCGCCGTGACCGCGAATTTTCTCGACGACCTGAAATGTGCTGCCGAACGCGCCTCGGAGGCAGAAGACGCCTTTCGGCGGGAGATTGCAGCGCGAACGAAGTCGCTCGAGCGGGAACGCGCCTTCGCCCATCGCCGCCTCAACATGATGCGGGACATCGATGAAGTCATTGCGCCCGCGGCAAGCGAGGACGATGCAATCGTAGCTGCCGAGTCGGCACTCAGGCTGAGGCTTGGCTGGCCGGACGACAGCCCGGCTCGCAGCGAGGTCTTGTCGCGCTTCGCACCGGTCGCGCGCGCCGTCTTCGCCATTCGCGAGAACGACGACATCGACGTCATCGCCGCGCTTGCCAGCTTCGAAGCGTGGTACCGCGACACTCATCCCGGTCCGTTCTGGGCCTTGTTCGACCATGACATGCCGGAGACGCCTCTTGTCGACTTCTGAAACCGATTTCGACCGCTGGATCACTGCCGAATTTGCTGAGCGTGGCGCCTTCACGGCCTTTGCCGTGCTGGTGCAGATCGGCGAAACCAGCGTCACCCCGCTTTGCTCCACCTATTTCAATGTCATCGGCGAGGAAATCGACTGGGGCGAGATCACCGTGCTGTTCGCCGGCGCCGGTGCCGAGTGGGACGGTGCCTCGTTCTTTCCGGCGGCAGCGCGTGACGGCGGACCGCTCGACAACCCATCGGCGCGGCTCAAGCTGCGCGATATTGAAATGCGGCTCGACGAGGACCCGCTGGTGCTGAACGAGGGCCACTTCTTCGACAAATGGGGCCGCCGGCTGCGCGTCGACGAGGTCACGACCCAATGACCCGCCGGCTGCTGATCGTCCTCGTCAACACCGATCCGCGCAATGTCGAGGAACTTGGCGCACCCTTTTATTATGCGGCCGTAGCGGCGGCGATGGATTACGAGGTCGATGTGCTGTGCACGGCGGCCGCAGGCAAGCTGCTGATCAAGGGAGTTGCCGACAAGCTCTTTGTCAAGCCGGGCAACAGCAAGTCGGTCCATGACTGGATCCGGGAAGCGCATGATCATGGCGCCCGGTTCTGGGCTTGTCCCGCCAATCTGGAGCTCCTCGACAAAACGCAGGACGACCTCATCGCGGAATGCCGGGGATTCATGGGCGCCGCCGCGATGATCAGCGACATCATGGATGGCGAGTGCCGGGTGTTGACGTTCTAGATCATGACCAGTGGGCCGCAACATGGCTTTCCCGAGGATCGATGGTACGACATCGACAACCAGATCTGGTATCTGCCGCTCGGCGAGGCAAAGCTCCGCGCCGGCTTCACCAGCTGGGCGGTCAGCTTCATGGGCGAGGTGCTGGTGTTCACGCCGAAGCGGATCGGCCGCGACTTCGAGAAGGGACGCTCTTTTGCGCTGATCGAAGGCGGGAAATGGGTCGGCTCGGCGCGCGCGGCCTTTGACGGCACGGTCATTGCCCATAATGAGGCACTGATTGGCAGGCCGGAGCTTCTGGCCGAGGATGCTTATGGCAAGGGCTGGCTTGTCGAGGTGCGGCCAGGCTCGGCCGACTGGGCAGCGGGTCTCATCACGGGTGCGGCCGTCGGACCGGCACTCGATGCCTGGCTCGCGACCCAAAGCTACAAGAGCCGGATGGAAGGATAGAGCTCATGAACGCAGCGGAGGTCCGCCTGACGGCGCTCGCTCACGGTGGTGGTTGCGGCTGCAAGCTCGCCCCGTCGGTGCTCCAGGCGCTGCTCTGCGACCAAGCCCTTGCGCCAGTCCCGCGCGAGCTGCTGGTCGGCACCGAAACTGGCGATGATGCCGCGGTCTTCAAGCTCGATGACGACACCTGCATCATCGCCACGACCGACTTCTTCATGCCGATGGTGGACGATCCGGGCGATTTTGGCCGGATCGCTGCGAGCAATGCGATTTCCGATGTTTATGCGATGGGCGGAAAGCCGATCATGGCTCTCGCCATATTGGGCATGCCGATCGACAAGATCTCGACCGAGACGGTCAGGGCCATTCTCGCCGGCGGGGCCGCCGTCTGCGCATCGGTCGGAATCCCTATCGCCGGTGGTCATTCGATCGACTGTCCCGAGCCGGTTTACGGCCTTGTGGTCATCGGCACGGCGCGGCCCGAGCATGTTCGCCGGAACGCGACGGCACGCCCCGGCGATGCCTTGATCCTGACCAAGCCGATCGGCATCGGCATCTATTCGGCGGCCATCAAGAAGGGAGTGCTGCCAGGATCGGCCTATGCCGAGTTCATCGCCACCACCACCCTCCTCAATCGGATCGGTGCCGAGCTGGGAAAGGACGAGGCGGTGCACGCGATGACAGATGTTACGGGCTTCGGACTGCTTGGCCATGGGCTGGAGATGGCACGTGGCTCGAATCTCAGGCTCGTCATTGCGCTTGCCGAGGTGCCGATGCTGTCGCAGGCTCCGGCGCTGGCGCGCGACCGGCTGGTGACCGGCGCCTCCCACCGGAACTGGGCGAGTTACGGGACGGAGGTGGAGCTTCACGACGGTATCGAGGAATGGCAGCGCCACATTCTCACCGACCCCCAGACCTCGGGAGGCCTGCTGATCTCCTGTGCATCGCCTGAGGCACTGGCATTGCTCCGCAGGATCATCGCTGCCGGCTATGCAAAGGCGGAAATCATCGGCAAGGTCGAGGCTGGAAAGCCCGGAGTGACGGTCACCGCCTGACGGCCTGAGTTCTATTGGGCGGAAGTTCCTGTCGCCGCCTGGTGCATTGCTCCGGATGCGCTCAAAATCAAATAGCTCGTGCAAGCAGCGCTTACCAGACAAACTGTCGAGAGAATTATGAAGGCGATGGCAATGTGCCTATGCCTCTGGAACTTCATGAAGCGGTTCTCGACGGCGGGGTTGATTGAGCCTCCTGAATTCCACAGCTCCAAGTTTTCGTCAGACCGTCGCGATAATGCATAGAATGCGAAAATCCCGGCGAATATCGCCAGGACGAGGCCTGTTGCAAAAAAACCGAACATCAATACGAGGTAGGGCGACTGTAGAATTGGCTTAAACTGCTCAGCGAAGGCTGGGGCTGCGACCAGAGCGCCGCCATGTATGAGCGTAAGAGACTGTATCAGCGTTGTTGTGACATTGACTGCCATACCATCCAGGTCGGTCGCCCGCCGCAGATAAGGTGAATCCATCATCTCCCCCTCACTCAAGCCCGCTGGTCCACATAGCCGACGAAACTGCCGCGCCTCGGCTGCGGTGAGGTGCACGTGCCAGGTGATGCAGGCCCGGCCGGTGATGCCGATTGTGAACCGGCCGGTGCCGGTGCTGAATGCATCTGGCCCTCGGTCAGCGCGGTCAGGGACCCAGTCGTTGTGAGTTTCGCCATGATGATCGCCGTCTTTATTGCTGGTGCGGGCGGTGGGAGTCGAACCCACACTCCTTTTGGGAAGCGGATTTTAAGTCCGCTGCGTCTACCGTTCCGCCACGCCCGCCAGCGCTCGAAGCTTATGCCCGAAAAACGCCTGCGATGTCAGCTGAAGCCGCGCGCCTTGCCCTCGCTCACCAGGCTCTGCGCCAGCTTGCGCACCTCCTCGAGGGCGGCCGCGAGCGCGTGATCGTCGCGGCTGCGCACCACGATCTGGGCGGCAAAGCCGTCATCCGCCTCGAACGGATAGGAACCGATCACCACCGTCGGATGGGCCTTCTGGATGGAACCGAGCCCGGCCGCGATGTCGCCTTCCCCGGCCCGGATGGTCACCGCCGCCGAGCGCATCGGCACGCCGCGGGCAAGCCCGGGCGCGAGCTCCTGCAGCATCGCCTGCATGATCGCCGGGACGCCGGCCATCACATGGACATTGCCGATCTGGAAGCCGGGTGCCTTGGACACCGGGTTGGGGATCATCCGGGCGCCTTGCGGCAGCCGCGCCATGCGCATC
>DATAOT010000037.1:0-9359 GCA_036265615.1 Aestuariivirgaceae bacterium | reverse complement strand
GAGCCAGCCCACCATCCTCGAGCGGGCCCGCCGCCAGCAGTTCGGCGGCGGTCTGTGGCAGGACATGGGAGTCCGCCTCAGGCTGAGGCAGGCCTTCGGACGGCTGATCCGGCGCGGCGACGACCGCGGCGTGTTCGTGGTGCTCGATTCCCGCCTCGCCTCGCGTTTCTGCACCGCCTTCCCGGAAGGCATGACGGTCGCGCGCATGGGACTGGTGGAGGCGATCGACGCGACCTCGCGGTTCCTCGGGGAAAGGCAATAGGCAATAGGCAATAGGCAATAGGCAGTGATCCTTCTCCCCTCCCCCAACGTGGGGAGGGGTCAAGAACCTCTTCCCTACTGCCTACTGCCTACTGCCTATTGCCTATTGCCTTCATTCACGCCGGCGGCTCGGGAAAGAATTTCCGATAGATCCGGGCGAACTCGCCGGTGGTCTGCAGCCGGTCGAGACCGTAGTCGAGGACATCGAGCAGCCGGCGATTGCCGCGTCTGACGGCAATGGAGATCCCGGCCGAGAAATAGCCCGGCTCGACGAACGCTCCGGGCAGCAGGCGGCAGCAGCGCCTGGCGCTCTGGCCATGGATCCAGAAGATCAGCCGATAGGCGTCGCCGAACACGGCGTCGACCGCCCCGGTGCGCAGCGCCTCCCCGGCCTGGGCTTCAGTCTGATAGGACTTGAGCAGGGAGCGCGGGAAATAGGCCTTGACCCACGCCTCGTGCGCCGAGCCGGCGATCACCCCGATCCGCTTTCCGGCCAGGCTTTTGACATCCGCCGGAGGCATCTGGTTCTGATTGCGCACGGCGAAGCGGCCCACCGTTCTGAGATAAGGTGCCGTGAAGTCGAACCGCTCGAGCGTGGCCGACGTCATCTTGAGGCCCGACAGCATGGCATCGGCCTCGCCCTTTTCCACCGACGCGACCGCCTCGTCCCACGGCTTCACCACGAATTCGCATTTCAGCTTGAGCTCGCGGCAGATCGCATCGGCCACCGACACGTTGAGGCCGGTCAGCGCCCCGTCGCCGTCGCGATAGCTGAAAGGCGGGAAGGAATCGTCGGCGACGAACCGCACGAGCGCGATGTCCCGCACCGACGGCTCGGTGCGCGAGGGATCGATATGGCGGAACTGCGGGACGGGAAAGACGGCCTCGGGCTCGGCCGCATGGTCGACGGCACCGCCCACCGCCGCCATGAGCGGCAGGAGCACGAGCGCCAGGAACCTCCGCCGGTGACTATGCCTCACGACCTCTCCCCCACGCCTCGAGCCTTGTCCGTCAGGCCGCCGAAACCTCGTCCGGCAGGAATTCGTAGCGCGCCGAACAGAACTGGCAGGTTACTCCGATCCGGCCGTCCTGCACCATGTGCTGCCGATCGGCCTCCGGGAAGCTCCGCAGCATGTCGGCAACCCGCTCCCGCGTGCAGCCGCAGCGCCGCTCGAGCTGCAGCGGCGGGTAGACCGTGACCCCGTCCTCGTGGAACAGCCGGTAGAGCAGCCGCTCCGGCGCCAGCAGCGGATCGAGCAGCTCGTGATCCTCGACTGTCTCGGCGAGGAGCCGCGCTCTGACCCAGCGCTCGTCCTCCCTCACCTCTTCCTCGTGGCCGGCCGGCGCGTCGCCCGAGCTCAGCCGCATCGGGCTTGCCCCGCCCTCGGCCGGCAGGTGCTGGATGAGGATTGCACCGGCCCGCCAGCGATCGGCGAGGCTGCCGCGCCCCATCAGCGGGCCCGCCGCCAGCCTGAGCCAGGTCGGGATCTGCTCCGACTGCCGGAAATATTGATGCGCCGCTCCGACCAGCCCGCCCCGGTCGAGCTCGACGATCCCCTGATAGCGCTCCATCTTGCCGCCTTGGTCGACCGTCATGGCGAGATGCCCCTTGCCGAGCAGGGTGTCGGGCGCGACCCGGCCGGATGCCGTGGCCGCCGCCACCGCCTCCGCATCGAACCGGGCATAGCCGCGCAAGCCCGCCGGCGTCGCGAACTGCGCCACCAGCATGTCGACGGCCCCGTCGGTCGCGGTCTGCAGGATGAATTTCCCCTCGAATTTCAGCGTCGTCCCGAGCATCGCCGCGAGCGCCACGCCCTCGGCAAGCAGCGCCGACACCGGATCCGGATACGCATGCTGATGGACGATGCCGTCGATCACCGCCCCAAGCCGCAACAGCCGCCCCCTCACGCCGAGCGGCTTGATCTCGAACGGCAGCACGATGTCGTCCGGCGTTGCCGCGGAGGCGCCGCGGCTTGCATGGATCTTATTCATGTTTCACCGTCTTCGCGTCCGGAACCGCCGGACAGCGGGGATGAGGTTTTAGACCGAAGCGCCGAGGCACCAGGCAAGGATGCCCTTCTGGGCATGCAGCCGATTTTCGGCCTCTTCGAACACCACCGACCGCGGCCCGTCAATGACCTCGGCGGTCACCTCCTCGCCGCGATGCGCCGGCAGGCAGTGCATGAATATGGCATCGGGACTGGCGGATTTCATCAGGGCGGCGTTCACCTGGTAGGGCATCAGGAGGTTGTGCTTGTCGCCTTGCCGCTTCTCGTTCATCGAGAACCATGTATCGGTGACGACGCAAGCCGCACCCTTGACGGCCGCCACCGGATCCTCCGTCACCGTCAGCGCGCCGCCATTGGCCGCCGCCCAGTCGACCAGCGCCCTTGCCGGCTGCAGCGGTTCCGGGCTTGCGATCCTGAGCTCGAAGCCGAAGCGGACCGCGGCATGGATCCACGACGTCGTCACATTGGACGAGTCGCCGCACCAGGCGATGACCTGACCGGCCACCGGCCCGCGCTTTTCCTCGAAGGTCAGGATGTCGGCCATCAGCTGGCACGGGTGCGAGCGGTCCGTCAGGCCATTGATCACCGGCACCGAGGCATGGCTGACGAGCTCGTTCAGCCGGTCCTCGCCGAAGGTGCGGAACATGATCGCATCGACATAGCGCGACAGCACCCGGGCGGTGTCGCCCACGGTTTCGCCGCGATCGGTCTGCATGTCCGAGGCCGCCAGGAACATTGTCTCGCCGCCGAGCTGGCGCATCGCCATGTCGAACGACACGCGTGTCCGCGTCGAGGGCTTCTCGAAGATCATCGCCAGCATCCGCCCCTTGAGCGGCGCATCGGCGTCCGCCTCCGCCATCGGCGCCCCCCGCCGCGCCGCCTTGCGGTCGGCGCTCGCCGTCAGGATCTGCCGCAGCGTCGGCGCATCGCACTGGGAAAGGTCGAGGAAATGTCTCATGCAGTCGCTCACTTGGCTGGAATGGCGGCCGGCGTCGCGGCCTTGGCCAGCCTGGCGAGCGCCCGGTCGAGCCGCTCCACCCCCTCGCCGATCTCCTCGTCGCTCAGCACCAGCGGCGGCAGCAGGCGGACGACATTGTCGCCGGCGGCGATCGTCAGGAGATGTTCCTGCATTGCCGCCTGCACCAGCTCGAGATTGGGGATCGTGCATTTGAGCCCGATCATCAGGCCTTCGCCGCGGATTTCCTCGATCAGCCCGGGATAGGAATCGCGCAAGCGCGCGAGGTGCTGGCGCAGCCGGAGCGACGAGCGCCGCACGCCTTCGAGGAACCCCTCGGCAAGCACGACATCGAGCACCGCATTGCCCACTGCCATGGCCAGCGGATTGCCGCCATAGGTCGAGCCGTGCGAACCGGTCGGCATGGCCTTGGCGACCTCCTCGGTCGCGAGGCACGCCCCGAGCGGAAAGCCGCCGCCGATCGCTTTGGCGATCGCCATGATGTCTGGCGTGATGCCGGCCGCCTCATGGGCGAACAGCCGCCCCGTGCGGGCCATGCCGCACTGCACCTCGTCGAGCACGAGAAGCAGCCCGCTTCTGTCGCACAGCTCGCGGATGCGCCGCAGCTCCTGGTTGGAGAATTTCCGCATCCCGCCTTCGCCTTGCACCGGCTCGAGAAGGATGCCGGCGGTCTCCTCACCGATCGCCGCTTCGACCGCGTCAAGATCGCCGAACGGCACCTGATCGAACCCGTCGACCGGCGGGCCGAACCCTTCGAGATATTTCGCCTGGCCGCCGGCCGCGATCGCCGCGAGCGTCCGGCCGTGGAACGCCCCCTCGAAAGTGATCAGCCGGTAGCGGCGGCCCTGCCCTTGGGCATAGTGAAAGCGCCGGGCCATCTTGAAAGCGCATTCGAGCGCCTCGACACCGGAATTGGTGAAGAACACCGCGTCGGCAAACGTCGCTTGCACGAGCCGCTTTGCCAGCCGCTCGCCCTCCGGGATGCGGTAGAGGTTTGAGGTATGCCACAGCCGCGCCGCCTGCTCGCCCAGCGCCTTGACCAGATGCGGATGGGCGTGGCCCAGCGCGTTGACTCCCACCCCCGAGCCGAAATCGAGATACTCGCTGCCGTCCTCCGCGGTCAGTCGCGCCCCCCTGCCGGCGACGAATGCCACCGGATGCCGGTTGTAGACCGAGAGGATCGATGAACTCATGATGCGCGCGAGCCCCATAGCCAAAAGCGAAAAGCCGCCGGCGGTGCGGCGGCGGTCAGGCTCGCTTTTATAATGCGCTGGCGCTCCGGCGTCAATTTCGTCCGTCCCTGCGGCCTCCCGCCAGCAATTTCCCGGTGGAATTGCGGCGGATGAGTCAGATGGCCGCATGGACCTGCGATTCCGCCGCGCGTTAACCTTTCCTACAGCTTTTGGCTGAGCTCAGCGATCTGGGGAAAAGCCGGTATTGAGCGCCTCGGATTGTTGCGGTGTGTTTCCGCTATCTTGTAGCCTCTCTTCAGTAGGCTACGAGATGTAGCGTTCTCGGGTCATGTGTATCGGTTTGGCGACCGGAGTGATTCCGGCGAACGAAGAGGGATTCGAGCGTGAACGAAGAGCCGGCCAACACGACGCCAAATGACAAGATGCCCTGGACCGACGATCGCGTCGAGCAGCTCAAGCGGATGTGGTCCGAGGGCCTGACCGCCAGCCAGATCGCCGCCCGCATCGGCCAGGGCGTCACCCGCAATGCGGTGATTGGCAAGGTCCACAGGCTCGGCCTGTCTGGTCGGGTGGCCAAGGTGCGCAGCCCCCAGCCCAAGCCGCCGCGCAAGATCTACGAGCCGAACCTTGCCGCCCGTGAGCGCGGTCTGCCGGTGAGCGGCGCCACCGCCCTCAAGCCGCAGTTCCGGCCGCAGCCCAAGCCCCTGCCCGAGGTCGAGCCCGAGCCGATCCGGCTTGTCGAGGTGCCGACCGGCGAGCAGCGTTGCAGCATCATGCACCTCACCGACCGCACCTGCCGCTGGCCGATCGGCGATCCGACAGCCGAGAATTTCTGCTTCTGCGGCAGCACCCCGCGGGAGAAGGGGCCCTATTGCGAATACCACGCCCGCATCGCCTATCAGCCGCTGCAGGACCGCCGCCGCGGCCGGGCCCGGGGGTAGCAGTGTGAGTAGTGAGTAGTGAATAGTGAGTAGTTTGGGCCGAGTACTGCCCAACCACTACTCACTACTCACTCTTTCCTTCGGCATCGGCAGCTTGATCGTGAACGTGCTGCCCTGGCCGATCTCCGAGGCGATGGTCAGGCGGCCGCGATGGCGGTTGAGGATGTGCTTGACGATCGCGAGCCCGAGCCCCGTGCCGCCGCGCGACCGGCTCTCCTGGACATTGACGCGGTAGAATCGTTCGGTCAGGCGCGGCAGATGCTCCGGCGGGATTCCCGGGCCGAAATCCTTGATCGACAGCTCGACGCCGTTCAGCACGCCTTGGCGCACCAGCCCCGAGACCACGATCCGCCGCCCGGAGCTCGCGTATTTGACAGCGTTTTCAATGAGGTTCTGGATCACTTGCACCAGTTCGTCATGATCGCCCTGAACCGGCATCCGATCCGGCAGCGACGTCTCGATCTGCACCCCGTTTTCCCGCGCGATGCCGGCCATCATCTCGCAGACCTGCTTGGCGATCAGCGCCAGATCGACCACGGTCGAAGGCCGGTCATGCGCATTCATCTCGATCCGCGACAGCGACAGAAGATCGTTGATGAGCCGCCGCATGCGCTCTGCCTGGGCCTGCATGAGGCTTAAGAATTTCTCCCGCACCCGGTCGTCGTTGCGCGCCGGCCCCTGCAGCGTCTCGATGAAGCCGAGAAGCGATGCGAGCGGCGTGCGCAGCTCATGGCTGGCATGGGCGACGAAATCGACCCGCATCCGCTCGAGTTGCTGCTGGCGCGTCAGGTCGCGCAGCAGAATGAGCACCGCCGGCGTTCCGCGCGGGCTGTCATCCTGGCCCGGCCGGGCGATCGGCGCGATGAACGCCTCGAAGCGTCGCTCGAGCGGCGAGCGCCGTTCGTAGTCGGTCCGCACCGCCTCGCCGCTGGCCACCACCTGCACCACTGCCTCGAGAATGACCGGCGCGCGGATCGTGGCCGAAATGTGCTCGCCCGCAGGATCGGTATCGAGCGCCTCGCGCGCATGGCGGTTGGCGAGGATGACGATGCCCTCCGAATCGAGCACGAGAAAAGGATCCGGGAGCGTCGCCGCCACCGCCAGCAGCGCGTCGGCGGCACTGCTGCTCGCTGCCCCCGGCTCGCCCGGAAGCGTCGGCCGCGGCGCAGACCGGCTGTCTCTGGCAAACGGCCAGATCATAAGGCCAAATCGTTCTGTAGGATGCATTGGTGGCCCATACCCCTTGCATATTACAGTAGCGCGTCGCCGCATGCTTTTTCCAGCCCGCGGATGAAGGAGCAAATTGCGTGGATGATCCTGACCTGAGCACCCGCGAGCCGATCGACCCTGGCATGCTGGCATTCTACGAGGCGCTGTCGGCCAAGACCCCGCCGGAGAGCGTCAACTGGCCGCTGTCCGACCAGCGCCGCCTCTGGGACGAGGTTTGTGCTTCCTTCCGCGCCACGCGCCCGCCCGGCCTCGTGGTTGAGGATTTCACTGTCCGAGGCGACGTCGATGTCCCGGTGCGCCTGTTCCGGCCTGCCGGCAGCGGACCTTTTCCGGCGGTGATCTACGGCCATGGCGGCGGCTGGGCGCTGGGCAGCATCGACACTCATGACGACATGTGCGCCGAGCTTGCCGATCTCGCACGGGTTGCAGTCCTCGCGCTCGACTACCGGCTCGCGCCGGAGAACCGCCACCCGGCACAGCTCCGCGACAGCTTGGCGGTGTTGTCCTTCATGCGCCATGCCGGCGTCGATCGGGCCATCGATCCGACCCGCATCGTCGCCGCCGGCGACAGCGCCGGCGGGCAGATGACCGCCGCCCTGGTTCTGTGGCTGCGCGACAAGGGCTTGCCGCAACTGCAGGGCCAGGTCCTGATCTACCCCGTGCTTGGCGCCGACACCGGCACCGCCTCCTACGAGCGCAACGCTCAAGGACCCTGCCTGACCCGCGCCGAGATGGAATATTACCTCGACGCCTTTCTCGGGCCCTTGGGCTCCCCGCAGCGCAGCGATCCCTACGCCCTGCCGCTGCTTGCCAACGATTTTTCCGGTCTGCCGCCGGCCTATGTCACGGTTGCCGCCCACGACCCGCTCCATGACGACGGCCTCCTCTATCACCGCGCTCTCGCGCGCGCCGGGGTTCCCTCTGCGCTGCGCCGCGAGCCGGCGCTGGCCCACAGCTATATGCGCGCCCGCCACCACAGCGCCCCGGCGATGGAGGGCTTTCGCGCCATCGCGCGCGCCGTGCAGGCGCTTGGCCATGACGGGCGCCTGCCGTGATGGCAGCACAGGCCGTAGATTCTATCCCTCATGGCCGGCCCCCGAGCCGGCCATCCAGAGGATATTGCAGAAAAAAGCTGGATGGGCGGGTCAAGCCCGGCCATGAGGGAAAGGAGATCATGCTTTAGAATGAAGACCATCGACCAGTTCCCCCGCCCGGTCCGCGAGATCGAGAACCAATGGATCGAGCTCCCTGACGGCGCCCGCCTTGCCGCCCGCATCTGGCTGCCCGAGGACGCGCCGACCCGCAAGGTGCCGGCGATCCTCGAATACATTCCCTATCGCAAGCGCGACGGCACCGTGGTTCGCGATGCTCTGACGCATCCCTATTTCGCCGGTCACGGCTATGCCTGCCTGCGCGTCGACATGCGCGGCAATGGCGAGTCCGACGGCGTCATGCTCGACGAATATGCCCTCCAGGAGCAGGATGACGCTCTCGCCGTCATCGCCTGGGCCGCCGCTCAGCCCTGGTGCTCGGGCAGCGTCGGCATGATGGGAATTTCCTGGGGCGGCTTCAACGCCCTGCAGGTCGCCGCCCGCCGGCCGCCGGCGCTCAAGGCCATCATCACCCTGTGCTCGACCGATGATCGCTACAGCGACGACATCCATTTCAAGGGCGGCTGCGTCATCAACGAGAACCTCGGCTGGGGCGGCACCATGCTCGCCTATTCCTCCCGTCCGCCCGATCCGGCACTCGTCGGCGAGCGCTGGCGCGCCATGTGGCTCGAGCGCCTGGAGGCCGAGCCGTTTCTGGCGGCGGAGTGGCTGCGCCATCCGCGCCGCGATGGCTATTGGAAGCACGGCTCGGTCAACGAGGATTTTGCCGCGATCGAGACGGCGGTCCTGGCCATCGGCGGCTGGAACGATGCTTATTCCAATGCCGTGCCGCGCTTGCTCGCCGGCCTGCGCAGCCCGGTCAAGGCGATCATCGGCCCGTGGGCCCATGCCTACCCGCATTTCGCCATTCCGGGCCCTCAGATCGGCTTCCTGCAGGAGGCGCTGCGCTGGTGGGATTTCTGGCTCAAGGGCGAGCCGACCGGCGTGCTGCGCGATCCGCCGGTGCGCTATTACATGCTCGACTCGATCAAGCCCGACAGTCTCCCGAAAGAGTGGCCGGGGCGCTGGCGGGCCGACAGCTTCTGGCCGGGCCAGGGCATCGAGCGCCACGCGCTTCACCTGACCGGCGAGGGGCTGCGCACCGCTCCAGGCAGGCCGCACAGCTTTGCCGTGAGCTCGCCGCAGACCACCGGCCTCGACGGCGGTGAATTCTGCATCATCTGGCTCGGCCCGGAATTCCCGGGCGACCAGGCGCGCGACGATCAGGGCTCGCTCACCTTCGACACCGGCATCCTGTCCGAGGCGATCGAGGTCGTCGGCGCCCCCGAGATCGAGCTCGAATGTGCCGCCGACAAGCCGGTGGCCTTTCTCGCCGTCCGTCTCAACGACGTGCGGCCCGACGGCGCGGTGAGCCGCATCACCTACACGATCAAGAACCTCTGCCATCGCGACAGCGACGAATTCCCATCGCCTCTCGAACCTGGCCGGCGCTACCGCATCAGGCTCAAGCTGGACGACATCGCCTGGCATCTGCCGCAGGGCCACAAGCTCAGGCTCGCGCTTTCGACGACCTATTGGCCGATGATGTGGCCGGCGCCCGAGGCCGCCGAGCTCACCGTCTTCACGCCGGAAAGCCG
>DATAOT010000036.1:0-5216 GCA_036265615.1 Aestuariivirgaceae bacterium | reverse complement strand
GAGGCGGCTAGTGCCGGTCTTGGCCGACCAGCCAGGCGGGATCGAACCAGCGGTCGGCGTCGCCGTCATAGGGCAGGCGGGTGATGTCCCAATGGCGGATATAGGGGGCGTAGGCGTTCCATACCGGCGGGCCGCCGCCGACAAAGACGACACGGTCGGGGTAGCGGGCGAGCACCGTCTGCGGCGGCTCGCTCGAGCGGATGATCACCACGGTGCGCTCGGCGCGCGCCCAGTCGGGCACCGAATTGGCAGTGGTCGGGCCGGCGATCAGGACATGGCCGCGGGTCAGCTCGAAGAAGCGCTCGACATCCTCGACAAAGGCTCGCTCGGTGCGGCCTTCCCAGGGCATGCGGCCCTTGAGGCCGAGCTGGCCACGCTGGCCGATGGCGCAGATGCTTCTGACGTCGCTCATGCTCGGGCATCAACGCCCTTGCGGGCGGTCGGGTTCAATTCAATCTCGACTTGAGGCCGCCGATCGAGCTCTCGATCAGCCTGGCTGCCTGCTCGCCCTTGGATTCGGCAGCGATGATCCGCTCGGCGGCGGCGATGGCGAGGTCGGTGGCGGCGGCGCGGACATCCTTGACGGCCTGCGCTTCGGCCTGGGAGATCCGGTTGTTGGCCATGCGGGTGCGGCGCTCCACCATCTCGGCCAGCTTCTGTCGGGTGTCGGCGGCAAAGGTCTCGGCATCGGCGCGGGCGCGGCGGATGATGTCCTCGGCCTCCTTGCCGGCGGCGCGGCGCTTCGATTCATATTCGGCGAGCAGCGCCTGCGCCTCCTCGCGCAGCCGGCGTGCCTCGTCGAGATCCTTGCGGATCCGTTCGGCGCGGTGGTCGAGCTTGTCAGTGATGGCCCGCGGCAGCTTGGCGCGGAAGACGATGGCGACAAACAGGAGAAGCGCGACCAGGGCCCAGAAGGTGGCGTCCATCAGCGGCCTTCCTCTCTTTGCGCGACGATTGCCGCCCTGACCTCGTCGGGTGCCGGCGTCCTGCCGATCAGCCGGCTGACGATGTCGCCGACAATGCCGGTGGTGATGGCCTCGACCTCGCCCAACGCCTTGCGGCGGGTGCTTTCGATCTCCGCCTCGGCGGCGGCGATCCGCCCCGCAACCTCGGCATCGACCCGGTTGCGCTCGGCATCGACCTCGCCGTTGAGCTTGTCGCGCATGTCGGCGGCGATGCCGGACGCCTGGCCGCGCGCCTCCGCAAGCGCTGCCTCATAGGCCGCCGCCACGTCCTGCGACTGCTTCTGCAGCTCACGCGCACCGGCGAGATCGGCATGGATCTGATGGCGCCGCCGCGCCAGGGCGCTCTCGACCATGGGCAGCAGCAGGCGGGACAGCAGGAGATACAGCAGGCCGAAGCTGATCGCGAGCCACAGAAGCTGCGAGGGATAGTGGCTCGGATCGAGCTGCGGCAGGCCGTGACCGCCTTCGGCCGCGGTGGACTGGTGGGTCGCGGCGGGGGTTTCGGCGGGCGCAGGGGCGGTCGGCGTTCGAGCCGGTGTCTCGGTGGTGGCCATCGCCGCTCAGGTGAACAGCAGCAGCAGCGCGATGACAAGCGAGAAAATGCCCAAGCCTTCGGCCAGCGCCGCGCCGATCAGGGCATTGGTGAACTGAGCCGGCGCGGCTGAGGGATTGCGCAGGGCACCGGTGAGAAAATTGCCGAAGATGAGGCCGACGCCGATGCCGGCGCCGCCCATGCCGATACACGCAATGCCCGCGCCGATCAGTTTCGCCGCATCTGCTTCCATTTCAGATCTCCTTCATGGTCTAGTGACCGGGGTGCAACGCGTCGTTGAGATAGACGCAGGTGAGGATGGCGAAGACGAAGGCCTGCAGGAACGCCACGAGACATTCGAGCGCGGTCAGGCCGACGGCCATGCCCAGGGGAAAGATGGAGCCGAGAATGCCGGTGATGCCGAGCGCCGACAGCGACACCACGAAGCCGGCAAAGACCTTGATCACGATGTGGCCGGCCAGCATGTTGCCGAACAACCGCAGCCCCAGGCTGACGGGGCGCGACAGGAACGAGATGACCTCGATGGCCGAGATGAAGGGCAGGATGACGAGCGGCACGCCACGGGGCGCGAAGAGGCGGAACCAGCCGAGGCCATGGCGCATCAGGCCGACAGCGATGACGAGCAGGATGATGAACACGGCAAGCGCGGCAGTGACGATCACATGGCTCGTCACGGTGAAGAAATAGGGGAACAGGCCAAGCATGTTGGCGACGAGCACGAAGGAGAAGATGGTGAACACCAGGGGGAAGAACTTCATCCCGTCCTCGCCCATCACCTGGCGCACCATGTTGTGGACGAATTCGTACCAGACCTCGCCCACGGACTGGAGGCGCGAGGGCACGAGCTCGGCCCTGGCGACGGCGGCATAAAGCACCGCGCAGACGACCGCGACGATCAGCAGCATGAAGAAGGCGGCATTGGTAAAGTTGAACTGGATGCTGCCGATCCTGAACAGCGGCGCAAGAACGTGGATCTGGAATTGATGAAGGGGATCGGTCATCGCAGTCAGTCCTCGTCATCGTCCTCGTCAAGCGGCGGGCTTGCCGCCGCGTTCGAAGCTGCCTCGCTGTTCGCCATGCGCTGCGAAGCCCGTGCCATGTTCAGGATCCCGGCGCCGAAGCCGAGAAGCAGGAGAATAATGAGCCCGAAAGGCGACGTTCCGGCAAGCCGGTCCAGCAACCAGCCGAGGCCAGCGCCCACCAGGACGGCGGCCACGAATTCCGATGCGAGACGGAAGGCCATGCCGTAGCGGCTGCCTTGATCGCCGCTAGCCGGAGCCTGCGGGGGCGCCTGCTCGGCGCTCTCGGCAGAAATTCGTGCCGAGAGATCACGCAGCCGCTTCGAGAGCCTCTCGGCGTCCGAACCGCCGGCAGCGCCCCGCCGCGACCTGTCCTGAGGCGTCATGGCTGGTCCCCAAAGATTGGCCGCGACACCCGGCCCGGCCTGTCAAGCAAACACCGTCTCGCGGGCTGTTGCCGCCGCCCCTCGAGCCGGGCGCACCATAGTGGCGCGTCGGCGGCCGTGTCAATTGTCTGCGAGGAGGCATTAGGCAGTAGGCAGTGAGCAGTAGGCAAGAGCACAGCTCACTGCCTATTGCCTATTGCCTACGGCCTTCAGCTGGCCTCGCGCAGGCCCTCGGCGGTCTGGAGATCGACCGAGACCAGCTGGCTCACGCCGCGCTCCATCATGGTCACCCCGAACAGACGGTGCATGCGGGCCATGGTGATGGGGTGATGGGTGATGATCAGGAAGCGCGTTTCGGAGCGCTGCAGCATGCTGTTCAGGAGCTTGCAGAAGCGCTCGACATTATGGTCGTCGAGCGGGGCGTCGACCTCGTCGAGAACGCAGATCGGCGAAGGATGGGTGAGGAACACGGCAAAGATCAGGGCGAGCGCCGTCAAGGCCTGCTCGCCGCCCGAGAGCAGCGAGAGCACCTGCGGCCGCTTGCCGGGCGGATGGGCGAGGATCTCGAGACCGGCCTCGAGCGGATCCTCCGATTCGATCAGCTGCAACTCGGCGCGGCCGCCGCCGAACAGGGTGGTGAACAGCGACCCGAAATGGCCGTTCACCGTGCCGAAGGCGCCGAGCAGACGCTCGCGACCCTCGCGGTTGAGGTTGGCGATGCCGTGGCGCAGCCGGTGCACGGCCTGCAGCACATCATCGCGCTCGCGGACGATGCCGTCGAGCTGGCGCTCGACGGTCTCGGCCTCCTCCTCGGCCCTGAGATTGACGCCGCCCAGGCGTTCCCGCTGATCCCTGAGGCCATAAAGGCGCGCCTCGAGCTCGGAGGCCTCCGGCGTCTCCTCGGGCTTGAAATCCAGGACCCGCGGCAGCTCGGCAGGTGCCGTGGCCGGACCCTCCGCGATGCGCCGTGCCAGCGATTGCCGCTTTTCCTCAGCCGCTTCGAGGCGGGCGCCGCGACGGGCCTGCTCCTCGCGGGCAGCAGCAAGCCGCTCCTGGATTTCCCGCCGGTCACGGTCGAGGGCGCGCAATCGCGTCTCGGCGGCGGCAAGGGCATCGCCGCTGACCGCCAGCTCCTGCTCGGCGCCGGCGACAAGGGCGAACAGCGACTGGCGACGCTCGGCGATGCGGCGCGGCACGTCGGACAAGGCGGCGATGTCCCGGCGCAGCTGGTCGCTGCGGGCTTCGAGCGCCTCGATCTGGCGGTCGGCGCGGTCGATGCGCTCCTCCCATTGCGCACGCTCGGCGGCGATGGCGTTCAGCCGCTGCTCGCGGCGGCGGACCTCGCTCTCGATGCTTTCAGCATGGGCGCGGGCTGCCGCATGGGCGGTGCGTTCGGCCTTGAGCGCCTCGCGCAGCTCATCATGGGATGTGCCAAGGGCGTCGATGTCGGGCAGGGCGGCCATCTCGGCCAGGACGTCGAGAAAGGCTGCTTCCGATTCCTCGATCTCGCGCCTGACGCGGCGGCCCGCCTCGTCGAGAGCGCTCGACTCGGACAGCCGCTCGGCGGTCTCGCGCTCGTGCCGGGCCATGGCGCGGCGGGCCTCCTCCAGCGCCCGGCCGGCGTCGCGCCAGCCGTCGCGGTGCTGGCGCTCCGCACGTGCCGCATGCTCGGCAGCCTCGTGCGTTGCGTCGCGGGCAAGCCGGCACTGTTCGGCCGCGGCCCTTGCGGCGTCGACCGCCTCGTTCAGCGCCCCGAGGCGGTTGCGCTCACGAAGCCGGCGGGCCGCCGCGGTCGGCGCATCGGCGGCGGCAGTGAAACCGTCCCACCGCCACAGATCGCCGTCGCGCGACACCAGGCGCTGGCCGGGCGCAAGCCGGTGCTGCAGCGCGGCGCCCTGCTGGCGCGGCACCACGCCGGTGTGGGACAGCCGGCGCGACAATGCCTCGGGGGCGCGAACGCGGTCCGACAGCGGCTCGACGTCACCCGGCAAAGCCGCCGGCGACAAGGGCGCGAGCGCCCGCCAATGAGCCGGCGCCGTCTCATCTGCCGGCGCCTCGATATCATCGCCGAGCGCTGCCGCGACGGCAGCCTCATATCCGGGCTCGACCGTCATGCTGTCGACGAGCATCGGCGTCGCCGTCTCGGGGATGTTGAGAACCTTAGCAAGCGTCTGCATCTCGGTCGCGAGCCGGTCGGCGTGGCGCACCGCCGCCTCCCAGGCCGAGCGGGCTTCGGCCTCCTCGCCCCGCCTGGCGCCGGCCTCGGCTTCGGCGGCAAGGGTCAGCCGCTCGG
>DATAOT010000035.1:0-3159 GCA_036265615.1 Aestuariivirgaceae bacterium | reverse complement strand
CCATCAGCTCCTTCTGGAGAGCCTGGATGTCGTCGCGGTGGTGGAAGGTCACGTCGGGCGGGAAGCCGGCATCGGGTGGATATTTGTCGGGCTCATCGGAAACGACGGCAATGCGGCTCACCCCCTCGGCCCTGACCTGCTCGGCAATGATGGCCGGGCTAGGGCGGGTGTCCACCGGCTGGCCGCCGGTCATCGCGACCGCGTCGTTGTAGAGGATCTTGTAGGTGATGTTGACGCCGGCCGCGATTGCCGCCCGGATCGCGAGAGTGCCGGAATGGGCATAGGTGCCGTCGCCGAGGTTCTGGAAGACGTGCTTGCGGGTGGAGAACGGCGCCTCGCCGATCCAGTTGGCGCCCTCGCCACCCATGTGCGTGGCGCCTTCGGTGTGACGCGCGGGAATGAACTGCACCATCCAGTGGCAGCCGATGCCGGCATAGCCGCGGCCGCCTTCGGGAACGACGGTCGAGGAATTGTGGGGGCAGCCGGCGCAGAAATACGGGATGCGGCTGGCGAGATCCGGCGCATTGGATAGGCCGGCCATGACGGTCCGGATTGCCGCCATGCGCTCGGCAAGGCGCGGATTTGGCGCCCGGGCCAGCAGACGTTCGCCGATGGCGAGGGCCATCTGGTTGGGCTCCAGCGTGCCGAAGGCGGGGAAGAGATGGTTGCCCGACTCGTCCTTCTTGCCGATGACCAGCGGCGGGTGGGCGCTGTTGCACAGCTGCTCGCGCAGCTGGGTCTCGAGCAGCGAGCGCTTCTCCTCGACAACGATCATCAGATCGAGGCCGGCGGCGAACTCGGCGACGATCTTGGGGTCGAGCGGCCAGACAAGGCCGATCTTGAGCAGCCGCAGGCCGAGCCGGCTGGCTTCGACCTCGTCGATGCCGAGCTCATCGAGGGCCTGGCGAAGGTCGAGGTAGCTTTTGCCGGTGCTGATAATGCCGATCTTGGGCGCCGGACCGCCGGCGAAGACGATGCGGTCGATGTGGTTGGCACGGGCAAAGGCCACCGCCGCGAAGCGCTTGTGGAGATGGAGGCGCCGCTCCTGCTCGAAGCGGTCATCGCGCGGGCGGATGTTGAGGCCGCCCTCGGGCATCTTGAAATCCTGCGGGTAGGCGATGGTCAGGCGGGTGAGGGAGCCATCGATGATGGTGGTCGATTCGACCGTGTCATGCATGCATTTCAGGCCGACCCAGCAGCCGGAATAACGCGACATGACGATGCCGAGCTGGCCATAGTCGAGGATCTCCTGGACGCCGGCCGGATTGAGCACCGGCATCATGGCATCGACGAGCGCGAACTCACTCTGATGCGGCACGGTCGAGGACTCGGCGCCGTGGTCGTCGCCCATCAGCACCAGCACGCCGCCGTGCCTGGCGGTGCCGGCGGCATTGGCGTGGCGGAAGACGTCGCCGCAGCGATCGACGCCCGGACCCTTGCCGTACCACATGCCGAAGACGCCGTCATAGGCGCCCTCGCCGCGCATCTCGGCCTGCTGGGTGCCCCACAGGGCGGTGGCCGCCAGGTCCTCGTTCAGGCCCGGCACGAAGACGATGTGACGCGGTTCGAGGAACTTCCTGGCGCGTTCGAATTGCTGGTCGAGGCCGCCGAGGGGGGAGCCGCGATAACCGCTGACATAACCGGCGGTGTTGAGCCCTGCCGCCTCGTCGCGCGCCTTCTGCATCAGCATCAGGCGGACCAGCGCCTGGATGCCGGACAGAAAGACCAGCGATTTGCCGAGGTCGTATTTGTCGTCGAGGCTGACCGTCTTCAGCGTCATTGCAGCGCTTCCTGGGCCAAAGGACCCGTCGCCAGAGTGTTCACGTCGAATGTGGTAACGCACCGGTCACGCCGCAACCGGCGGAGGCCCGCGGAAATTGGCACAGGGCGAGGCACTTCACAACGTACCTCATGCCGGCTGTCCAAGGAACGCAATGGCGTGGCGTGGCTGGTCCTCGCCCCGGGGAAAATGCGCGTGCAGCCGGTCGTCCCCGCAATTTCGTTGCGCAAGGGAAAAAGGCGGCCGGCGTCAGGGCACGCCCCAGCGCCAGAAGCCATCCCCCTGCCTGTCATAGGCGCGGAACAGCAGCATGCGGTGGACCTCGGAGGCGCCGTCGACCAGCTTGGCGGCGCGGGCATAGCGGTAGATCCACTCGACCGGCGTGTCCTTCGAATAGCCGCGGGCACCGAGCAGCTGCAGGCCGACATCGGCGGCTCCGATCAGCGTATCGGCCATATGCACCTTCGCCATCGACACTTCCTTCTGGGCATGACTGCCGCTGTCGAGGCACCAGGCGGCATGCATGGTGAGCAGCCGGCCGATGTGGATGTTCTTGGCAGCCTCCCCCAGCATCATCTGCACCGATTCATGCTCGGCGAGCCGCATCCCGAAGGCGCGGCGCTCCTTGACATAGGCGGCGGCGATCTCGAGGCAGCGCTTGGCGAGGCCGAGCCAGCGCATGCAGTGGGTGAGGCGGGCAGGACCGAGGCGGATCTGGGTAATGCGCAAGCCGTCGCCCTCCTCGAGAAGCCGGTGCTCGAGCGGGATCTCGAGGCCGTCGAACTCGAGCTCACACACGCCGCCATGCTCCTCGGGGCCCATATTGGCAATGCGGCGCACGATGCGCCAGCCGGGGTCGTCGCGGTGGTACAGGAAGGCCGACAAGCCGCGGCGCGGATCATCGGAGGTGCGGGCGATCAGAATGAAATGGCTGGCAACGGCGGCACCGGAGATGAACCATTTGCGCCCGGTCACGACATAGCGGTCGCTGCGACGCTCGGCCCGGGTCAGCATCATGCCGCCGGGATCGGAGCCCGAGCCCGGGCTCGGCTCGGTCATCACGAAGGAGGAACGGACCTTGCCGTCGATGATCGGCTGCAGCCAACGGTCCCTGGCCCTGTCGTCCGGCAGCACCTTGTTCAGGAGGTTCATGTTGCCGTCGTCGGGGGCCTGGCAGTTGAGGCAGACAGGGCCGAAGATCGAGCGGTGGGCCTCCTCGTAAAAGGCGGCCCAGCCGGTTATGGCCAAGCCAAGGCCGCCACGCTCGCGCGGCATCTGCGGCGCCCACAGACCGGCTTGGCGCGCCCGCGCCCGCACCTCGTCGCAAAGATCGATGCGGATGTTGTCATATTCGTCATAGGTGGAGCGGTCCTGCTCGA
>DATAOT010000034.1:0-17972 GCA_036265615.1 Aestuariivirgaceae bacterium | reverse complement strand
TCGACGATGGCGGCGGCAATGTCGGCACCGCCGAAGCGGGCGACCTCGCGGATGCCGGTCGGCGAGGTGACGTTGATCTCGGTCAGCCAGTCGCCGATGACGTCGATGCCGACGAAGATCAGGCCCCTCGACCTGAGATCCGGGCCGATGCGGGCGCAGATCTCGCGGTCGCGGTCGGAGAGCTCGGTCGGCTCGGCCCGGCCGCCGACATGCATGTTGGACCGTGACTCCCCGATGGCCGGCACGCGATTGATGGCACCGACGGGCTCGCCCTCGACCAGAATGATGCGCTTGTCGCCCTTCCTGACCTCGGGGAGGTATTTCTGGGCGATGAACGGCTCGCGGAACGTCTGGCTGAACAGCTCGAGCAGGGCCGCGAAATTCTCGTCGGCATGGGCGAGGCGGAAGATGCCGGCGCCGCCATTGCCGTAGAGCGGCTTCAGGATGATGTCGCCATGGTCGGTGCGGAACTGGCGAAGCTCGATCGGACTGCGGGTGATCAGGGTCGGCGGCGTCAAATCGAGATAATGGGTGACGAATAGCTTCTCCGGCGCATTGCGCACCTCGGCCGGATCGTTGACGACCAGCACGGCCGGCACGATCCATTCGAGGAGGTGGGTGGCCGTGATGTAGTTCATGTCGAAGGGTGGATCCTGCCGCATCAGCACGACATCGAAAGTTGCGAGATCCACCCGCCGCAGCGGCCCGAGCTCGGCGTGCCGGCCCACCTCGTCGCGCACCGTGACGTCGCGGCCTTCGGCGGACAGGCGGCCGTCGCGCAGCGCCAGGGCGCCCGGCTGGTAGTAAAAGAGCCGGTGGCCGCGGCGCTGGCATTCCAGCATGAGGGCAAAGGTCGAATCGCCGACGATGTTGATCGTCTCGATCGGGTCCATCTGGACGGCGATATTCATCGGCATCCCATCCTCCCGTCGTCAGGTGTCGAATTCGGCGCCGAAGGCATTCTCGATGTGAACCGGCATCTGGTAGGGCGTGACGAGGATGAAGTCAAAACGACAGTCGCCGACGGGCCGTCCGGCGATCCACCAGCGGCAGGCATCGCGAATGCGCCTCGCCTGCCACGGGGTCACCGCCGCCATGGCGGCATCGCGGGTGTCCCTCGTCTTGACCTCGATGAAAGCGGTGACGCGGCCACGCCTTGCGATGATGTCGATCTCGCCGAGCGGCGTGCGGGCGCGCCGGGCGAGAATCCGATAGCCCTTCAGGCGCAGGAGCCACGCGGCCCAGCCCTCGCCGCGCTTGCCGCGACGCTCGGCCTTGCGTCTCCCTCGGCGCGGCGGCGCGGCGCTCATTGCTGCTCCGGCGGGTCGGCCGGGGCGCCGCGCTGAAGCGCCAAGGCGCGGCGGTAGACCTCCTGACGCGGCAGCCCGTAGCGACGGGCGATCGCGGCGGCTGCCTGCGATGTCGAGGCATCGACCAGGGCGGCGCGCAGAGCGGCGTCGATCTCGCCCGAGTCGCACCGTTCAGCGTCGGGCTCGGCGGGTGCCACGAGAAGACAGAGCTCGCCCCTGAGGCCGCCGCGGGCGGCAATCGAGGCAGCAAGCTCGGTCGGGCTGCCGGAAAGCACCTCCTCATGAAGCTTGGTGATCTCGCGGGCGATAACGAGACGCCGTTCCCCAAGCGCCGCAGACAGATCGGCCAGCGTCGCCTCGATCCGCGCCGCCGTTTCGAAGAACACCAGCGTTGTCGGAAGGGCGGCGAGCTCCTCGAGAGCGGCGCGGCGGGCGGCGGATCGCGGCGGGAGGAAACCGCAGAACATGAAGCGATCGGTGGGGAGACCCGAGAGCGCCATGGCGGCGACAACGGCGCTCGGGCCCGGCACGATGGTGACATCGCAGCCGGCGCTGCGCGCCTCGCGGACGAGCTTCCAGCCCGGATCGGCAATGAGCGGCGTGCCGGCATCACTGACCAGCGCGATGGCGGCGCCACTTTGCAGATCCTGGAGAATGCCCGGCCTCACCTTTGCCGCATTATGGTCATGATAGGGTTTAAGGGTTGTCGAGATCTGATACCGATTGAGGAGCTTTGCGGTGACCCTGGTGTCCTCGCAGAGCACATAGTCGGCGCCCGCCAGGGTGGCAAGGGCGCGCAAGGTTATGTCGGCGAGGTTGCCGATCGGGGTGGCGACGACATAGAGACCCGGCTTGGGGCGCGGGGCCTCGAACGCACTGGCGGCGATATGGAAGACAGGTGGCGCGGCTGGTGGTTTCGCTGGGGGAGACTTTGCTGGGGACGGTGGGGGCATGGCCGCTTTTGTTGCAGATCGGATGGGCCTAGATTAACGGCGTTTGATGCCCATGAGAATCTGCATGACTGCGCCACGCCCGAGGGACGTTCATTTACACAGGCGGAACCACGAGGGGACAGGTGAGCGCCGCAGTCATTGCGTTCAAGTCTGAAGCGCGCCGACGGAGCGCGCTGGTTCCGTGGCGATCCCTGTGCATCGCTCTTGTGGCGCTGATCCTTGCCGCCTGCTCGACCGGCGGCATGGATATGGGCAGCCTGTTCTCGGACAGCTCAGGACGCCAGGCCGCGGCGCCGGGCGCCATCCCGCAGCCGCCGGCATCGGGCGCGAAGGTGGCGCTGCTCCTGCCGCTTGGCGCATCCGGGGAACCGGCGCGGATCGCGACGGCGATGAAGCAGGCGGCCGAGCAGGCGCTGATCGATGCCGGCAATGCCGGGATCACGCTGATCACCAAGGATACCGGCGGCAATGCCCAGGGCGCACAGATGGCCGCCGAGGCGGCGATCGCGGAAGGCGCCGAACTCATTCTCGGGCCGCTGCTTGCCAATGAGGTGCAGGCGGTGGCGCCGGCGGCCCGCGAGCGCGGCGTGCCGGTGATCGCCTTCTCCTCGGTCAGCGCCACCGCGACCCCCGGCGTCTATCTGATGAGCTTCCTGCCGGAGGAAGAGGTCGCCAATCTGGTGCGCCATGCGACGACAACCGGGATTCGCTCCTATGCCGCGCTCATCCCGAAGTCGCAATATGGCAGCATCGCCGAGCGGGCGCTGATGGTCGCCACCAAGAATTACGGCTCGGCAGTGCCGGTGGTCGAACGGTATGCCCGCACCCCCGACGGGGTGGCCGATCCGGCGAAGAAGCTGGTCGGCGAGATGAATGGCGGCGAGAAGATCCAGGCGCTGATCATCCCGGAAGGCGGCTCGATGCTCGGCACCGTCGCAAGCTCGCTCGCGCAGTCCGGCTTTTCGCCCCAGGGCGTCAAGCTGATGGGCACCGGCCTGTGGGACGACCCGGCGACCGGCCACACGGCGCTGATCGCCGGCGGCTGGTATGCCGGGGTTGCACCGGATCTGGTGGCCCAGTTCGACAAGAAATATCAGGCGAGCTACGGGGCGAGCCCGCCGCGGATCGCGAGCCTCGCCTATGATGCGGTGAGCCTCGCCATCGCGATGGGACGGAGCCCGCCGGGCCAGCGCTTCACGGCGCAGCAGATCACCAATCCGGAAGGCTATCAGGGGGTGAACGGGCTGTTCCGGTTCCGGCCGAACGGCCTCATCGAGCGGGGGCTGTCGATCCTCGAAGTCACGCCCAACGGCCCGAAGGTGATTGCGCCGCCGCCGGCGCGCTTCGCGGCCGGTTATTGATCGCAGCAGCCGTCAGCGAGCTCGCGTCGCGCAACAATTCGCGCAGGACGCCATCGAGGAGCCGACGTCCGGCTGCAGTGGCGGCGACACGGTCGGCCGAGATCGTGAGAAGCCCCTCGGCGGCAAGGTCGGACAGGCGCCTGGGCGGGACGCCGGCGGCAACCAGCGCCGCAGCGGGAATTCCCTCGGCCAAGCGCAGGCCCATCAGTAAACGCTCGGTGGCCTGGTTTGTAATGGTCAGCGTCTCGTCCTCGATCACGCCATGGCCGTCATCGCGGACGCGACGGAGCCAGGTTTCGGGATGGCGCTCGGCAGCGAGGGCGCGACGGCTGCCAGCCGCTGTCAGGCGGCTGTGGGCGCCCGGTCCGACGCCGGCATAATCGCCATAGCGCCAATAAAGCAGATTGTGACGGCACTCATTGCCGGGCGCGGCGTGGTTCGAGATCTCATAGGCGGGGAGACCGGCGGCGGCCGTCAGCTCCTCGGTCGTCTCGAATAGAGCGGCGGCGGTGTCGTCATCGGGAATGCGCAGGGCGCCAGCCGCAGCAAGGCTGGCAAAAGCCGTCCCCGGCTCGATGGTGAGCTGGTACAGCGACATGTGGCCCTGCTGCTCGACCAGGGCCTGCGACAGCTCGCTGCGCCAGCCCTCGATGGTCTGACGCGGACGGGCATAGATGAGGTCGAACGAAACCCGCGGGAAGATGCGGGCGGCGAGCCGGAAAGCGGCGAGGGCCTCGCTCGCCGTGTGCTGGCGACCGAGCTCCTTCAGCGCGGCGTCGTCCAGGGCCTGGACGCCCACCGAGGCACGGTTGACGCCAGCGGTTCGGTAGCCGGCGAAATTGCCGCTTTCGGCGCTGGTGGGATTGGCCTCGAGCGTGATCTCGACATCAGCGTCAAAGGGCCAGAGCCGGGCAGCCGCATCGATGACCGCGGCAACGGCGGAGGGGGGCATCAGCGAGGGCGTGCCGCCGCCGAAGAAGATGCTCGAGACGGCGCGCGGACCCGTCTGGTCGCGAAACCAGCTCAGCTCGCGAATCAGGGCATCGGCAAAGGCGGTCGAGTCGACCGGGACGTGGCGGACATGGGAATTGAAGTCGCAATAGGGACACTTGGCACGGCAGAACGGCCAATGGACGTAGAGGCCGAGCGGTTCGGAGGAATTCGGGGTCATGGCGCGTCGGCGGTGCCGATCCGCTGCCTGAGCCCGGCAAAGGCACGGGCGCGATGCGACATGGCGTGCTTGGCATCGGGCGCCATCTCGCCAAAGGTCAGGTCCTCGCCATCGGGCCTGAACATCGGGTCGTAGCCGAAGCCGCGTTTGCCCCGCGGGGGCCACACCAGCGTGCCATCGACCCGGCCCTCATAGACCTGCACGCCGCCGGCCGGAAAGGCGAGGCAGAGGACACAGGTGAAATGCGCGCGGCGCCGATCGGGGGCGGCGGCGCCAAGCGCTTTCAGCTGCTGCTCGATGCGTTCCATGGCGCGGTGGAAATCTCGCTCCGGGCCGGCCCATCGCGCCGATTGGACGCCCGGCTCGCCGCCCAGCGCTTCGACGCTCAATCCGGAATCGTCGGCGAGCGCGGGCCGGCCGCTCGCCAGCGCCGCGGCGCGAGCCTTGATGACCGCGTTGGCGGCAAAGGTCGAGCCGGTCTCCGGCGGCTCGGCAAGACCAAGGGCTGCTGCCGGCAAGGCGACGATGCCGAGCGGGCGCAGAAGGTCCTCGATCTCGCGCAGCTTGCCGGCATTGTGGGTCGCGACCACGACTTCATCTCCGGGAACAAGGCGCCGGCTGTCGCCCGATCCCCAGATGCGCGGCTCTGCGAATTCGATGCTGTTGCCGGCGGGATCGCGGACATAGATCGAGCGGCCGCCCTGCGGCCATTCGAAATCAGCGTCGATCGCGAGATCGAGGCTTTCGAACTTGCGGCGCCAGGAATCGAGCTCGGCGGCATCGGCGGCGAAGCAGAGATGGCCGGGGCCGGTTGCACCATGCGGCGGGACCGGCAGGGCGGGGTTGCTGCCGCCCAGGCGCGTGACGGCGGGGTTGAAAACCAGGACGGTGCCGGGACCGCAGCGGAAGAACACATGCCGGCCGGGTTCCCTGGTGATCCGCGCAAGGCCGAGAAGATCGCCATAGAAGCGCTCGGCGGCGTCGAGGTCCTCGGCGTAGAGCACGCTTTCGAGCACCTTCGCCGGTACAAGGGTCATGCGACGGCACGCTCCTGCAGGGCGACGAGTTCGCCAATGCCCTTGCGGGCCAGCCGCAAGAGCTCGAAAAAGCGCTCCTCAGAGAAAGCCACACCTTCCGCGGTCGCCTGGATTTCGACGATCCCGGCATCGCCGGTTAGGACGAAATTCGCATCCGTGTCGGCGCTGCTGTCCTCCTCATAGTCGAGGTCCAGCACCGACAGGCCGCCGACAATGCCGCATGATACCGCGGCAACCGTGGTACGGAGCGGCGAGGCCCTGAGCAGCTGGCGGCGCAAGCACCAGTCGAGGCTGCCCTGCAGGGCCACCCAGCCGCCGGTGATGGCGGCGGTGCGGGTGCCGCCATCGGCCTGGATGACATCGCAATCGACCAGGATCTGGCGCTCGCCCAGAGCCTTAAGGTCGACGACGGCTCGCAACGAGCGGCCGATCAGGCGCTGGATCTCCAAGGAGCGGCCCGATTGCTTGCCGGCAGCAGCTTCGCGGCGGGTGCGCTCGCCGGTCGAGCGGGGCAGCATGCCGTATTCGGCGGTGACCCAACCCTGGCCGAGACCCTTCATCCAGGGCGGCACCTTCTCCTCGACGGTCGCGGTGCACAGCACCTCGGTATGGCCGAATTTCACCAGGCATGACCCTTCCGCATGGCGCGATACGCCGCGCTCGAGCGTGACCGCTCGCATTTCGTCAGCTCGGCGCCCCGACGGTCTCATGATCCTGTCCTGTTCCAGCCTTGGGACCGCTTCTAACCGCCGGCTCGGCGGGGTGCAACCCTCCGGGCATGTCGTTGACGGGCTGCGGTGCGGTTCCTACCTTAATCGTTCACCTCCAAGACAGGCGGTCAGGGCGATGGATGACAAGCTTTCGGGATTGGCGGCTCTCGACCAGAGGTCCCGGGAGATTTTCCGGCGCCTGGTCGAGACTTATCTCGAAACCGGCGAGCCGGTGGGGTCGCGCACGATTTCGCGCATCCTGCCGTCCAATCTGTCGCCGGCATCGGTGCGCAATGTCATGGCCGATCTCGAGGACGCGGGCCTCATCTTCTCGCCGCATACCAGCGCCGGGCGCCTGCCGACCCAGATCGGCCTGAGGTTCTTCGTGGATGCGCTGCTCGACATCGGGCCGGTCGATGCCGAGCAGAAGACAGCGATCGATGCCCGGCTCGGCAAGTTCGACCGCGGCCACCGGCTCGAGGAGGCGCTGACGGACGCCACCAACCTGCTTTCGGGCCTGTCGCAGTGCGCCGGCGTCGTGATCACGCCGAAGCACAATCCGCGGCTGAAGCATATCGAGTTCGTGTCGCTGTCGCCGCAGCGGGCGCTGGTGGTGCTGGTCGGCGATGACGGGACGGTCGAGAACCGCAGCATCGAGGTGCCGGCAGGACTGCCGGCATCCACCCTCACCCGCGCCTCCAACCTTCTCAGCAACCGCCTCGAAGGCAAGACGGTCGGCGAGATGCAGCGCTATGTCCGCGACGACGCCGACGTCATCCGGCGCGAGCTCGACGAGCTCACCGCCAAAGTCGTCGAGGCGGGACTCGCGACCTGGTCGGGAGACGATTCCGACGAGAAGCGGCTGATCGTGCGCGGCCAGGCACATCTGCTCGAGAGCGCCACGGCGCTTGCCGATTTCGAGCGGATCCGCCGGTTGTTCGAGGATCTCGAGGAAAAGCGCGAGGTGATCCGGCTGCTTGGCCTGGCGGAAGCCGGCGAAGGGGTCAGGATCTTCATCGGGGCGGAGAACAAGCTGTTCTCGCTCTCGGGCTCGTCGCTCATCGTGGCGCCGTATCGGGACGGCGAGCAGCGGATCGTCGGGGTTCTCGGGGTGATCGGACCGACGCGCCTGAATTATGGCCGCATCATACCGATGGTCGACTACACCGCCAAGGCAGTGGGCCGGCTGCTCACTTGATTTTTCGCCCGATTGCGGCAGATATCGCTTTCGAACCCCAAACTCCCAAGCTTCACGGACCCTTGATGATGATCGACACCCGCAAGCCTGCAGCCCACGAGGATGCCGACCCGCGCGAGGAGGATGCGCGCCGCAACGAAACGGATGGGGATCCCGGCGAGGCAATCTCGGTCGACGATCTTCTGCGAGCGGGGGTGGATGCCGACCGCGAGGCGAGCCTGCGCAACGAGATTGCCGAACTCAAGGACCGGCTGCTCAGGGCGATGGCGGATACCGAGAATGTGCGCCGCCGCGCCGAACGCGAGAAGGCCGAGGCCACGCTCTATGCCGCCAGCAACTTCGCCCGCGATCTCCTGAGCGTTGCCGACAACATGACGAGGGCGCTCGAAGCCATGCCGGAGAAAGAGCGCGAACGGGCCGACGAGGCGACGCGGAATCTGCTCGCCGGGATCGATCTCACCTATCGCGAGCTGATGCAGGTGTTCGAGCGCTACAACATCCGGCGGGTCGATCCGCTGGGCGAGCGGTTCGACCCGAATTTTCATCAGGCAATGTTCGAGGTCCCGGATCCGGAGGCGGCTCCCGGCACGGTGGTCCAGGTGGTGCAGCCCGGCTATCGGATCGGCGAGCGGGTGCTGCGCCCGGCGCTGGTCGGCATTGCCAAGGCGGTGCCGCGCCAGGGACCCGGCCGAAATGACAGGGCCGGGTCGCCGAGCTAGACCATGCTCTCGCCAGTGGGCAAGGTGACGCGGCGAAGAGTGAGGTTGATCCTGCCGCTCTCGGGCAGGAGCGTCGAGGTGCCGGGCAGAATGCGGTCCACCCCATGGTAGCAAAGCCGGCTTGCGCCTCCCATGATCAGCACATCGCCCGAGGCGAGCTCGATCGAGCGGGTGGGACCGCGGCGCGATGGACCGCCGAAGCGGAACAGAGCTGTGTCGCCCAGCGACACCGACATGACGGGCGCCGCCAGATCGGCCTCGTCCTGGTCGCGATGGAGGCCCATGCGGGCGCCAGCGGCATAATAGTTGACAAGGCAGGCCTCAGGATCGCGAGGATAGCCGCCGAGCTTGCGCCACAGCCCGAGCAGGAGCTCGGGCATCGGGGGCCATGGCCGGCCGGTCTCCGGGTGGATGGCCTGGTAGCGATAGCCGGCCCGGTCGGAAACCCAGCCCAGGGGGCCGAGATTGGTCATGCGCACGCTGAAGGGCCGGCCGGTTTTCGGCATCACCGGGATGAACAGGGGCGCGGCCGCGACGGCCTCGCGCAGCGCCCCGAGCAGCCCCCTTTGGGCATCGCGGTCGAGGCAGCCCGGATGGTGGATCAGTCCTTCGGCCAGGATTTCTACCATTTCGGGGACACGACAACTTGATGGCGACGAGAATACCCTTATATAAGCCCCGGAAACACGAGGGGAACCGGCATCATGGACGGCACGACCCTTCGGTTCCAATTCGACGAACACGGAGGCCTGCTCCCCCGCCACCCGGGGCAAAGGGCGCCTTGCAACAAGGGCTTTAGAGACGGCCTGCCAGGAGGAGAACATCATGGCCAATAAAGTCATCGGCATCGATCTCGGCACCACCAATTCATGCGTCGCGGTGATGGAGGGAAAGACGCCGAAGGTTATCGAGAATGCCGAGGGCGCCCGCACGACGCCGTCGATCGTCGCCTTCAACGACGATGGCGAGACGCTGGTCGGGCAACCCGCCAAGCGGCAGGCGGTGACCAATCCGGAAAATACCTTTTTCGCCATCAAGCGCCTGATCGGCCGGCGCTATGACGACCCGATGGTCGAGAAGGACAAGAAGCTCGTTCCCTACAAGATCATCCGCGCCGACAATGGCGACGCCTGGGTCGAGGCACGCGGCAAGAAATACGCACCCTCGCAGATCTCGGCCTATGTGCTGATCAAGATGAAGGAGACGGCGGAGCGCTATCTCGGCGAACCCGTCACCCAGGCGGTGATCACCGTCCCGGCCTATTTCAACGACAGCCAGCGGCAGGCGACCAAGGATGCCGGCAAGATCGCCGGTCTCGAGGTCCTGCGCATCATCAATGAGCCGACGGCGGCAGCACTCGCCTATGGTCTCGACAAGAAGGAGGCCGGCACAATCGCGGTCTACGACCTCGGCGGCGGCACGTTCGACATCTCGGTGCTCGAGATCGGCGACGGCGTGTTCGAGGTGAAGTCGACCAACGGCGACACCTTCCTCGGCGGCGAAGATTTCGACATGCGCATCGTCGACTACCTTGCCGACGAGTTCAAAAAGGAGAGCGGCATCGATCTCAGGCGTGACAAGCTCGCGCTCCAGCGGCTGAAGGAAGCGGCCGAGAAGGCGAAGATCGAGCTGTCATCCTCGACTCAGACCGAGATCAACCTGCCCTTCATCACGGCCGATCAGACCGGACCGAAGCACCTCGCCATCAAGCTGACCCGGGCCAAGCTCGAGGCGCTGGTCGACGATCTCATCCAGAAGACGGTCGGCCCGTGCAAGGCGGCGCTCAAGGATGCCGGGCTCACGGCCGGGCAGATCGACGAAGTGGTGCTGGTCGGCGGCATGACGCGCATGCCGAAGGTCATCGAGACGGTGCGGCAGTTCTTCGGCAAGGAGCCGCACAAGGGCGTGAACCCGGACGAGGTGGTCGCGGTCGGCGCTGCCATCCAGGCCGGCGTGCTCCAGGGCGAAGTGAAGGACGTGCTGCTGCTCGACGTCACGCCGCTGTCGCTCGGCATCGAGACGCTGGGCGGCGTGTTCACCCGGCTGATCGAGCGCAACACCACCATTCCGACCAAGAAGTCGCAGGTGTTCTCGACGGCGGACGACAATCAGACGGCGGTGACGATCCGGGTGTTCCAGGGCGAACGCGAGATGGCGCAGCACAACAAGCTGCTCGGCCAGTTCGACCTGGTCGGCATTCCGCCGGCGCCGCGCGGGGTGCCGCAGGTCGAGGTCACGTTCGACATCGACGCCAACGGCATCGTCTCGGTGTCGGCCAAGGACAAGGCCACCGGCAAGGAGCAGCAGATCCGCATCCAGGCCAGCGGCGGTCTGTCGGATGCCGAAATCCAGAAGATGGTCAAGGATGCCGAGGCGCATGCGGCAGAGGACAAGCAGCGCAAGGAGCTTGTCGAAGCCAAGAATCATGCCGAAGGTATGGTTCACTCGACTGAGAGGTCGCTTGCGGAGTTCGGCGACAAGGTTGCGGCTGCGGACAAGTCGGCGATCGAGCAGGCGATCAGCGAGCTGAAGACGGCGCTGGAGGGCGAGAACAAGGAGCAGATCGAGCAGAAGACCAATGCTCTCGGACAGGTGGCCATGAAGCTCGGCGAGGCGATGTACCGCCAGAGCCAAGGCGAGCAGACGCCGCCGCCCGGCGCGGGAGCCGGAACCGGTTCTGCCGGGAAATCCGAGGACGGTGTCGTCGATGCCGACTTCGAAGAAGTCAAGGACGACGACCGCAAGTCGGCCTGATTGAAGAATTGGGACCGTCCTCAGACTCTTGCCGGCGCGCAGGAGAACCGAGGGCGGTCCTTCATATGCAAGTGCAGTTTCGGCAACTGCAGATTCGGTTGAACGAATTCCAGTTGGCCCAGGCGGGGGACATTGATGTGATGGCCGGAGAGGCCCATGGCCAAACGTGACTATTATGACATTCTCGGCGTGTCGCGGGGTGCAGGCGAGAAGGACCTCAAATCCGCTTTCCGTCGGCTGGCCAAGCAATACCATCCCGACGCCAATCCCGGCGACAAGAACGCCGAGCACAAGTTCAAGGAAATCAACGAGGCCTATGAGGCGCTGCGGGATCCGCAGCGACGGGCCGCTTATGACCGCTTCGGCCATGCCGCGTTCGAGACCGGAGGGATGGGGGGCGGACATCCGGGGGCCGGCGGTTTCGGGCCGGAATTCGCCTCGTCCATGTCGGACATTTTCGAGGATCTGTTCGGCGAGTTCATGGGCGGGGGACGCGGCCGCGGCGGGGGACGGCGAGGCGGCACCCAGCGCGGCTCGGACCTGCGCTACAACATGGAAATCACCCTGACCGAGGCTTACAGCGGCAAGCCGGCTCAGATCCGCGTCCCGACCTCGGTTTCCTGCGAGCAGTGCAAAGGTTCCGGCGCCAAGCCCGGCACCAATCCGAAGAGCTGCCCGACCTGCAACGGCCAGGGGGCGGTGCGCTCGTCATCGGGCTTCTTCACGGTCGAGCGGACCTGTCCGACATGTCAGGGGCGCGGGCGGGTGATCTCCGACCCCTGCCCTGCCTGCTCGGGACAGGGCCGGGTGACCAAGGAGCGGACGCTGTCGGTGAACATCCCGGCCGGCGTCGAGGACGGCACGCGCATCAGACTCGCCGGCGAAGGCGAAGCCGGGGTGCGGGGCGGGCCGGCTGGCGATCTCTATATCTTCCTCAGCGTCAAGCCGCATGAGTTCTTTCAGCGGGATGGGGCCGACCTGTTCTGCCGGGTGCCGATCTCAATGGCGGCCGCGGCGCTTGGCGGCGAAATCGAGGTGCCGACCATCGACGGCAAGCGGGCGCGGGTCCAGATCACCGAGGGCACGCAAACCGGCAAGCAGTTCCGGCTCAAGGGCAAGGGCATGCCGGTGCTGAGGTCGAACCAGCATGGCGACATGTATATCCAGACCACGGTCGAGACGCCGGTCAATCTGACGCGAAGGCAGCGGGAGCTGCTGAAGGAATTCGATCGCGAAGCCAAGAACAACAGCCCGGAATCGGCGGGCTTCTTCGCCCGCGCCCGCGCCTTCTGGGAAGGGTTCGGGGGGTAACCCTCATCCGCCCCGATGTCGAAGTAAGATCTTGATCTTTAGACATTATTTGCCCGTGCTTCCTGGCTCACCCTAACATTCACCCCAACAGCTCACATCGCCGGTCCACCTCACGAGGCTGCCGCCACGAAGGGCTCGAACTGGCCATTGCGGGTAGGAAGAGCGATCCATCCCGACCCCGCCGGCGGGAGTCGCCGCGCCGGGCTCGGAGTGCGTTAGCCCCGCTTACTAAATGAGCAGGTTTGGAAAGAAATGGCCGGCGCGTTGGCACCGGCCCGAAGGCTGCCGCCTGAAGCGGTAGATTTTCACCGTGGGCTGCCTCCGCATGAACGAGTCCGTGCAGGCCGTCGGCGATCTCCTGGCGGGCTTCCTCGATCTCGACGTGGACGAGGGGCGCAGGTCACCGGTGAGCCACGCCAGCGCCGCCCCCTGGTCGCTCTCGAGGCCGTCGGCAACCACCGCCAGCGTGCTGCGGATACCGTCGAGGTTGATGGTCCACGTCTCCATACTGCAGGCGTCGAGGCAGGCAGCGAGGATCTTGGACTGGTCTGTCACCGGGCAACCCCTTACCCTGTGGTGTTCCATGACAGCCCCTCCTCGGCGATCCGGCGGGACGCCTAACCCGGCCTCGTTCACAGGTTGGGTGGTGGTCAGAGTCAGGAGGGTGTTGCTACCAGCCTTCCGACTCGCACATAATTGTGCTAGCATAGTTTCTATGGCTGATCAAGAAACCTTGCTAGAACGGAAAAAGCGTGGCCCCAAACCGACCGGCAAGGGTCAGCAGGTGGTTGTGAGGTGCCAGCCCGACCTGCTTGCCGCGGTCGACGCCTTTCGCTCAACGTTTTCGCCCATCATCAACCGGCCGGCGGCGCTACGGCGCATCGCGACGGAATTTCTCAGCCGGCGCGGGTTTCTGGCGAAGTGACGAAGCGTTCAAAAGAACCGAGCGCCGACGCGGAGCTGAAGACCTTTTTGGATCACCACGTCACATATGAGTTAGTGCAGCTCGAGGATGCATTTATGCTTGCAAGAACCGAACCCGTTTTGGGCGGTCGAATGAACGCCTACATCGAGTCATGGGCAGTTCACGCGCGCTCTCTCAATGATTTCTTCAATAAGAGAAAGCCTCGCGACGACGACATATTGGCTCTCCAATATGTAGAGGATGCCCATTATTCCCCCATGGTGCTTCCATTACCAAAGGATATATCTTCTTTGCCGCTCTGATTTTTGCAATTATCACGGCGAACGCCGGCCTATTATGGAGCCTTTTTGAACTTTCCGCGCGCTGAAGGGCGAGGTATCGATCGGGATTGTCGGGACATGTCCGCCGCGCCGCACTCGGAGTGCGTAATGCCCGCTCGCTAAATGAGCAGTTTTTGAAGCGGGCTTGGGATCGCGTCACAAAGGACCAGCATGTCGCTGATTTACCCTGGCAGTTGGGTCAGAATATGGAGGCATGAAAACACAGATTCCGGACGGATATTCTACCATCGAGCCAAGCGCCACGAGAGCGAGCTTGACGCCGCTCACCATCGCGACGGCGTCGACCGGCTTTGCGAACGATTGCTCGGGGATGGCCGGAGACGGAGGACTCACTCTTCCTGACGTGTCACTCCGAAAGCTATTGTGCGAAAACTCACATACGTCCGACCGCGCTCCTTATTTTCATAACCATTGGGATTTCGGGATCAGCAGGCGCGGCGACGCCGTAGTGGCAGGTTGTGCTCAAACGGCAGCGGCGAAGGTCTTGTTCGAGAGCTTTCGGTTCACAGTGAACCGTCAGCTGCCGACTGCCGAAGGCCGCGAGCTTGCTCTCCGGCGACAGCTTGTGAGCCGGACGAACGGGCGGACGTTCATCAAAGCGCCCGCGCAAGTCTGAGCCGGTCGAGCATGGCGGCGGCGAATCGAGCCCGGCCGTCGGCATCATGATCGTGGCCGGTCCGCATGGCCCACTCACGAAATTGGCTCGGAACGATCATCACCTTCTCGACCACATATCCCTGAGCCTGGAGCCGCTGCACATAGTGCGATGCGGCTTCCAGCCATCGCGCGAAGCTCACCGGAAGGCGATCCTTGTCGACCATAAGATGCCGGGCGCTCCGATAGCTGATCGGATCCTGATACCAAGGCACCGCGACGACGCGCGTCGGTGCATGTTTGTTCATTTTCCCCTCCTAAGTCGATTAGCCACATCCCATGGCGTCGAGCTTACGAATCGGCCTGAACGCGCCATGAACCGAATTCGTTCCGGTCTATGATGACTTTCTCGCAAATGTTTCCCGCCGCACATCATCGCGAAGGCTTTGGCGGTGTCGATCGACTTTGCGCCCGATTGCTAGCCGGCGACCGACGCCTCGTGATCGTTGTATGACCGAACGTGACCACGCCGGTTCCAATGTAAGACTCGACGCGGAGCGGATGGCGCCGGCCCCGCCCCAAGGAGCCGGCGCTCCCGCCGCCCGCCGCGTCCATCACCGTAGTTGGACACGATCGCCCCGCTAGCAACTCGTTTACTTTTCAATAAACCCCGTCCGTGTTCGTTGACTAAAATCAATGTCCACCATCTGCACGCCCCCCGGTCCTATGGACCGGCCGTTTCACTCCGATCCTGGCGGACGGGCGGATGATCCGGACCTCGGCTCGGCTCTCGCCTCCCATATGATCTCGTAATCGTCGCCGATCATCGGGTTTGTCTGATATGCCACCGCCGCACCGGTGGCGGAGATCGCTGAGCCGACCGGCGCGGGATCGAATTGCACGGGATCGAAGCTCAAGGGATCGGCGAAGGCCGGTTCGATTGCGACCACGAATGAGACGGCGGCCAGCCCGTATAGCAATGGCTTGTTCATGCTCTCCGGACTGTCAGATTCCCGTCAAAGGCAAGACGGGCGGTCCTTCTGGGCCGCCGCTTCCATTTCCGGTGCGTATGCCGGGCCGGCAAGCGGACGTTGACGTCGTTGCCGCTCATCATTGTCATGGCTTGCCGGCGTCGAGTGCCTAAGCGAGCGATTGCTCGCGGAGTGGTCGGAGACGGACGGCCATGCATCCGGCGTCCATGACGGCTCCAAAGGCGGCTTGTGACCCTTGACTCCCGAGCGCCTACCGCAACCGTTTCGCGGCCATGGTCGACGACAGGGATGACGCCGAGCCACCGCTCAAGGTGACGCTCAGTCCTCACCACGTTTGGAACAGAGCATTTGACGAGGGCCGTCGCATCGGCTCCGCGACCGCGAGCGCCGCTCTCTGCAACCGCTATGGTTTGAGGTCAATCCTCCGGCGCTTTCTCGCGTCGTTTGATAGGGCGGCCGGTAATCCTTGTAAGGTCGCCACGCAATCGAGACTCGTTTAGCTCCATTACTATGCCAGTCAATTCGCCGTAAAATTGGGTGAGCTTCGCAACCGAAGGAGCTGGTCCCGCTCCTTCATCACCGTCCATAATCATCTTGCCGTCGTGCTCAGCCCATAGGCTATGCAAAAAGTCGTTGCGCGTGGTCGTCACCTTCTTCGCTCGGTCGAGCAATGCGCGAAGCTCATTGAGCGGCTGTTCCGTCGTTGCCTTTTCCTTAACAAGCTTCTTAAGCGCTTTGAGAGATTTACTAAAACTCACTCGCATCTTGCCGGTTGTGGTGTCTGTATAGCCCTCTTGACCGCTGTGCTTGAGCGTCAGTCGTATTAAGCGGTCCAGCTGATTGTGCCGTAGGGCGATGCGACCGACCGCCGTCAAGGTCGGGATGTCATCGGGAATTTTCAGTATTGCGACTTTGGCCATGCCATTGTCCTCGGCGATGCTCCCATTCATCCGCGACGGTCCCTATTGGAATCAACGATCGCCTGCCGGTGTCGGTCTATTCTTTCCATGATTTCGTCATCGCTCAACGCGGCGCGTCGTCGCCGAATAGAAAGATACCACAATAGGGGCAGGAATAGTCATGTATGGCCACCCTTCCCGCCAATACCGGCTCGATCTTCATTGCCCGATCGCCGATCGTTTCATGGCAAAGCGGGCAGGTCGTGTTGATGGTCATCGCCGCCCTCCTTACTCGTCCGGATTTTTTGCCGCGACGCCTTCACCTCAAACCTTGCTCGCCCGGATCGCCCGGGCTGGAAATGCATTAGTCGAGAAAGCCACATCAGTGATCAGGGTCCTAAGCGAACCGACTTACATATGAGGAAATTCGCACAATTCTACAATATGCCCCTCTCGGTTGCTGCTGGTCACGTGAACTTCCGCAGCTTTGCCCGTTAGTCGGTAGTAAGTGGTTCTTTTTCCGTCTCCGGCCGTGGGTACAGTAAAGCTGAACAAAAATGTTCCCGGATGCATCATACTCATCGACAAATCATTGGTCCCATGGGCCCTACCAGTTCCTGGAAGGTGATCTACAGGCCGTGTCTCAGTCCCGACATCGTCGAAGCAAATGCATGTCGCGACGAGGAGAACCCGGTTTAGACTGACCCAACTTCCAGAAGGCCGCGGTGAAGACTGTAGAGGTCAGAACGAACTGTCGACCCGGGTCCGCCGCGAGCCGCAGAATCGCATACTGATGGGTTTGTGAAGAGCGGCGTATCGGCGAACTGCAGGATTTGCAATTGGCGCAAGAAGGGCGGCTCGGCTTGGCGCCGCCCTTTTGCTCAGGCCGCTCAGGCTGCGACGGCCGGCCGCGCTGGCGGCGCAGTCTCCGCCCAGCCGGGCAACGCGGAGAGCCTCTCGAACCAGCGGCTGATGTTCTTATAGCCGGCGACCGGCAGCTTGGCCTCCTTCGTGTAAAAAAGATAGGAACCGACGGTGAAGTCGGCGAGCGTGGGTGAAGATCCGACGAGCCAGTCGCTCTTGGCCAGGTGCTGATCGAGCACCCCCGCCTCCTTCTTGAAGGCCTCCGCCGCCTTTGCGACCGCGCCCGCATCGGGCGGACCCATACCTAAGATGGCCTTGACGAAGTTCTGGAAGGTCAGCGGCACACAGGCATCACTGCCCCAGTGCGCGCTCTGCCAATTTTGCCAGCGCATGATGTCGGCGCGCGTTCGCGCATCGTTCGGCCAGAGGGTGTTGGGCTTCTTGCTGGCGAGATACTGCATAATGGCGTCCGACTCCCAGAGCACGAAATCACCCTCGACGAGCGTAGGTGTGCGGCCGGTCGGACTAAGAGCCAGGTATTTCGGCGTCCGGTTATCGCCCTTGGCGGCGTCCAGATTCTCGTACTCGAGCGGTATGCCGAGGTGGGCGGCGAGCGCGCGAACTTTCCAGGTGCGCGGCGAACCGGCGAATCCGTAGAGCTTCATTGGGTCCTCCTGGGGGGTTGTCATTGAGTGGAAAGGTAGCGAGCCAGGCGTTCGAACGTACCCGACCAGCCGTGCTGATGGCGGTCGCGAGCAGCTTCATCGAAGAATTGCTCGTGAACGAGTGTCAGGTCAGTACCATCGCCAGCGCGCTTGAACGTCACCGTCACG
>DATAOT010000033.1:0-3015 GCA_036265615.1 Aestuariivirgaceae bacterium | reverse complement strand
CCGTCGCGGCATGAGGCAGAGGCAGCGCTGACCGGCTCGCCGCCCGCGGAAAAGCACTCGCGTCGTCAGCACCGCACCGAGAGCGCGGCTGTGAAGCCTGCTACGCCGGAGCGCGACGAGCCCCCGGTGGCGAGCGCGCCTTCGGCCCCCGAGAAGCGTCCAGCCCCGGAGAAGCATCCGTCGAAGAGCGGCAATAGCGTCTCTTCTGAGAAGGCGGCTTCTGAGCGGCATCCGGCCTCGGCTCCCAGCGCGGCAGTCCCCGAGAAGCCGCCGGCAACCGGCAGCAGCACGGCGGCGGAGCCGCCCAACCCGCCGGAAAAACGGCATTCCCGGGGAAAACACGTTGCGAGCGGCACGTCTGCCCCGTCGCCGGCGCCAGCGGATCAAGCACAGCCCGCGGCGAAACCCGAAATCAAATGGGTCAATCCGGCGCCTTCTCGCTGATATTCGCCTGTCGAAAAGCAGCGAGGCGGGGAGAACCCCGCCTCGCGCCAGGCCAGTGACTACTTCGGGCGGCGTTACGCCATCTGCTGGGCGCGCATCGCGCGCCGCTTCGCGATCGTCGGTGCCTTTGGCGCCTTCAGCGGATCTTCGACCCGCCCGCTGGGACCGACCGTGTCCGGTAACGCCCAGACCCACTCGTCACCGCCCCAGATGTAATTCCGGTTGGTCTGCGCCGGGTTGCGGTTGACGAGCCGCCGCGCATAGAGCGGGTGCGTCATGCTGCGGATTTCGTGCTCGATCGTGAACAATACCTTGCCGTTGTCGGGGTCGACGATGTCCTCGAAGCGGTACTGGCAGCGGTCGCTCTCTTCGGTGATCAGGTCGAGCTTCTTCAGTTTCTCGTGCGGGCCGCCGAAATCCTCGACATAGACTTGGAGATGGTGCCCGTCATATTCCGGGAGCTTCTTGTCGGTCTCCCGGAAGATCAGCTCCTGCTTCGGCCCGACGCTGATGTGCGCCGCCTTGCCGCCGCCATTCCCCTTCACCTTTCCGTGCGCGCCGAGCATTTCTTTGTAGAAGCGGCAAATACCCTCAGCCGTATCGGCGGGCACTGTGAATTCCACATACGGGATGCCGAGATTGACCTTGCCGAACCGCTTCTCGTCCGGCTCGTAGATGTGGAGCTTGTTGCCCCACGGGCAGGTCGCCGACACGTAGTCGTTGTGCTCCTTGAACTTGAACTTGGTGTCCTTCAGCTGCTTCTTGACGCCCTGCAGCCGGTTCAGCAGCGCCTCGCGGTCCGGGCTCACGATGCCGATATGGCCGCGCAGCACGAGCGCGTCACCGGTCGGCAGATGAAACTGGCTCTTGCCAATATTGACCCACATGTTGTTGGTGCCGGGGAACAGGTAAGGGTCGCGGGTAAAGCCGCAGCCCATCAGATAAAAGTCACTCGCCAGCCCCTGGTTCGGGATCTCGACATTGACGTGCTCCAGGGCGGTGATGTTGCCGAGATTCTCGGCTTTGCGATCGAACGGGTTTTTCATAGAGTCCTCCGGCATTTCGGTGCCCCTCAAAGGGGGTATGCGATCCTAAAAACTGGGCGCCAAGCCAAAAAGGGCGGCGCGCGGCCTTATCAGAACAGGTTTTCAAAGCGTTCGTCTACCGGAACCCGATAGCCGTCGGCCAGCCGATTGGTCTCGTTGGCCATGCCGACGACCGCGATCAGCTCGGCGAACATCTCCTTGCTCATGCCTAGCCGCTTCGCCGCGGCGCCGTGCGAGGCCATGCAATAGCCGCAGGAATTGGTCACGCTGACCGCCAGATAGATCAATTCCTTTGTCAGGGGGTCGAGGGCGCCCGGCGCCATGACGTCCTTGAGGCTCTCCCAGGTGCGGCGCAAGGTGGCCGGGTCGTTGGCCAATACCTTCCAGAAATTGTTGATCCAGTCGGTATTGCGGGTGGCCTTGATGTCGTCGAAGACGGCGCGCACCTCGGGACTGGCGGCGCTCTCCTCGATCAGCGGTACGGCAGGCATTGTCACCTCGTATCAGCTTGCGATCCCGGTCCGGCGCAATTCCCCGCCGATCCGGCCAGCGAGAAAGAGGCCGAGCATGCGGAAATCGCTCAATAGCGACCAGATCGGATGGGAAAAGGTTTCGGGGAGGTTGCGTTCGAAGGCGGCATGCGCCAGCCAGGCCGGCGCGTAACCGACGACCGGGGCGGCGATCAGCCAACGCCAGTCGGCGGCAATCGCAGCGGCGGGGATGCAGGCGAGGGCGCCCGCGGTGGCGAGATAATGCAGGGCGCGGGTACGACGGTCGGCATGGCCGGCGAGATAGCGCGGCCAGAATTCCTCATATGTCATCGGGCGAAACCGTTCGGCATGGGGAGCCGCGGCTTGTAAAGCGCCGGCCGGCATCGTAAGTCAGCAGCCAAATCTGGTCCCAATCCGCCTCAACCCGGGGGTCCCCGAGATGGGCTTCAAAGTAGCGGTCGTCGGCGCCACCGGCAATGTCGGGCGCGAGATCCTAACCACACTCGCCGAACGTCAATTCCCGGCCGATGAGGTCGTCGCCTTGGCCTCATCCGCCTCGGTCGGGCGCGAAGTGTCGTTCGGCGAAGACGATGTATTGCGGGTGCAGGCGCTCGACAGTTTCGATTTCCGCGGCACCGATATCGTGCTGTCGTCGCCCGGCAGCAAGGTCTCGGCGGCGTTCGCGCCGCGCGCCGCCAAGGCCGGCGCCGTCGTTATCGACAACACCTCCTGCTTCCGCATGGAGCCGGACGTCCCGCTTATCGTGCCGGAAGTCAATTCCGAGGCGATCGCCGGCTATCAGAAGCGCGGCATCATCGCCAACCCGAACTGCTCGACCATCCAGATGGTCGTGGCGCTCAAGCCGCTGCAGGACCAGTTCGGCATCGAGCTGGTCAACGTCTCGACCTACCAGTCGGTGTCGGGTACGGGCCAGAAGGGCATCTCCGAGCTGGCCTCGCAGCTCGAGGCGCGCTTCAAGTTCCAGGAGGTGACGCCCAAGGTTTACGCCCAGGAGATCGCCTTCAACCTTCTGC
>DATAOT010000032.1:0-6322 GCA_036265615.1 Aestuariivirgaceae bacterium | reverse complement strand
CAAAGGTCGGCCATTCGGCCGATCTCGCCAGTTGAACTGCAGGCGGCGGGCGAGGTTCCCGGGGGTCTAGAGCATCATGCGCTCAAGCGGATTCTCTTCGGCTGCACTGTCCCTCTCTCCCTCATGGCCGGGCTTGACCCGGCCATCCAGCTTTTTTCTGCAGACATCCTCTGGATGGCCGGCTCGGGGGCCGGCCATGAGGGGATAGAAGGACCGGAGACCATGCGTAATTACAGACGTCAACCTCAGCTCATCATGCTCTAGGCTTGCTTGATCTCGATCTCGAGAAAGGCATATTCGCCGCCCGAGGCGTTGACGACGTCGTGCTCGACGCCCGCCGGGCGGTAATAGGGCACACCGGCCGTCATGTCGGCAAAGCGCTCCCCATCCTTGGCGACGAGCTTGAGCCGGCCGTTCAGCAGCGGGACAACGACATAGGGCAGGGCATGACGGTGCCAGCCGGTGTTATCGCCGTCACGCGGAAAGCGATATTCGGTGACGATGACCCTGTCGTTGTCGATATGGACGCTGACCTTGGCGGTGCCGGACATCAATTGCCCGCCGGCTTGGCAAGATTGTCGAGACCGGCCTTGTAAATGCCGTCGATCGCCTTCTTGGCATCGTCGTCGGAGGCGCCCTTGGCCTCGAACGTGCTCTTCCAGTCGATCTTGGTCTGGTCGCCGTCGGCCGCAACGCTGATCGTCGACTTGTAGTTCTGCACCGGCAGCGGCGAGTCGACAATCTCGTAGGTGTAGCTGCTGTCGGTCTTCTTCACGAGCTTTTCCTTGATCTTGCCGCCGTCCTTGGTGGTGAGCGTGCGGTAAGTGGCGCCGCCTTCCTTGCTCTTCTCGCATTTGGCGATCGCCGGGTGCCAGTCCTTGATCGAGCAGAAGCTGCCGATCTTCTTCCACACCTGGGCGGGCTTGCCTGGCACCGTCGCGGTGCTCTCGACCTCGAGCGCGGCGGCGGAGGACACGGTCAGCACGACTGTCGCGAGCGCCAGATACAGGGTCTTGGTCATCGGAGGGTCTCTCGGGGGTTGCTGGTGCCCAGGGGCGGAATCGAACCACCGACACGCGGATTTTCAGTCCGCTGCTCTACCAACTGAGCTACCTGGGCATCCCTTTTGGAATGGGGGATTTAGGATCAAACGGCTGCGGCTTATAGGAGATTGAGCGAAAGCTGTCCATGGGTTTTGCTGGTTCAGCCCTCCTCTGCCTGGTCGCTCGGTGGAGATTCATCGTCGCTCGCCGGCTCGCCCGGTATGGCATATTGTCCGCCAAGCCAGCGGTGAAGGTCGCGGTCGGCGCAGCGCTTGGAGCAGAACGGGGCATAGCGGGGCTCGACCGGCTTGCCGCAGATCGGGCAAAGCTTGACGGCTGGCGGCGTCTTCGGGCGCGGATCGGCGGCGCTCATGCCGCTGCGGCGGCACTCATCCAGGTGTAGTACACCGGATAGCCGGCCCCCTGGAGCAGGCTGATGGTCTCGTAAAGCGGCAGGCCGATCACGGCCGAATGCGAGCCATAGAAGGAGCGGACGAACACTTCGGCGCGCCCCTGGATGGCATAGGCCCCGGCCTTGCCGCGCCATTCGTCGGTCACGAGATAGCTTTCGATGTCCTCGCGGGTGAGGCGCTTGAACCTCACCTTGCTCTCAACAACCCGCGAGCGCACCGCACCCGAGGGCGCGACCACCGCCACCGTCGAATAGACCCGGTGCGAACGCCCCGAGAGCAGCCAGAGCGCCTTGGCGGCCTCATCGATCGATTGCGGCTTGCCGATGATGCGCTTGCCAACCGCCACCACGGTGTCGGCGGCGACGATGAACCGCAGAGGTCCAAGAGCATTGACCAGGGGTGCAGCGGCGGCAGTGCGGGCCTTTTCGAGCGCCAGGCGGGCCGACAAGGAGCGCGGTGTTTCGCGTTTCTTCGGCGTTTCGTCGACATCGACAGGGTTGAGCAGATCCGGGACGACGCCGGCCTGCTCGAGAAGCGCAAGGCGGCGCGGCGAGGCGCTGGCGAGGACGAGCTTGACCTTGGTGTCCGTCATGATGGTTCGGTTGAGCGATTAGAAGGGACAGGTCATTTGAAGCGGTAGGTGATGCGGCCTTTTGTGAGATCGTAAGGCGTCATCTCGACCATGACCTTGTCGCCCGACAGGACACGGATCCGGTTTTTGCGCATCTTGCCTGCGGTGTGGGCGATGATCTGATGACCATTGTCGAGCTTCACCCGAAAGGTTGCATTGGGCAGAAGCTCAGTCACGACGCCTTCGAATTCCAACGGTTCTTCCTTAGCCATACCCCTCCATCCCGGGTGTTTTCAGTCAAAGCCGGCGGGACAATGAGCGCCTCTTTGCACAAAATCAAGCGGAGAGCCCTCGAGCATGCTCTAGACCCCGCGGGCGGCAAGCGTGCCAAAACGGCCGCGAATCCGCTTCATGAGGCCATCGCGCACCTGGCGATAGGCATCGAGCACCTGCTCGCGATTGCCGGCGGTCCCAGACGGATCGAGAGTGGGCCAATATTCGGCTTCGATGGCCATGGTGCGGGTGAGCTCGAGGGCCCGGTGATGGGCCTCGGGCGACAGCGAGATCACCAGGTCGAAGGAGGCATCCTCGAGATCCTCGAAGCTTCGCGGCCGGTGGCGCGAGATGTCGATGCCGAGGTCTTCCATGACCGTGACTGCGAAGGGGTCAAGCTCCTCAGTGCGCACGCCGCAGGAGGCGACATAGATCTTGTGGCCGTAGAGGTGGCGCATCAAACCCTCGGCCATCGGCGAGCGGACGGCATTCTTGCTGCAGGCAAAGAGAACGGCACCGGGCAGATCACCGGCCATCCTGCTCTAACCCCGCCAGTGGAGCACACATACCAGCGTGAACAGGCGACGAGCAGTGTCGAAATCGACCTCGACCTTGCCGTTCAGGCGCTCGATCAGGATTTCACTTCCCTCATTGTGCAGGCTCCGCCGGGCCATGTCGATCGTCTCGATCTGGCTCGGTGTCGATGTGCGAATAGCCTGATAGTAGCTTTCGCAAATCATGAAATAGTCCTTGATTATGCGACGGAAAGGCGACAGCGCCAGACCGATGATTATGCAGGGCGCCCCGGTGGCATTGGCGATGTCGAGCAGCAGCCGGCCTTCGGCGATCGACAGGCGCAGGACAAACGGGCCGTCGTCGCGGCCCGGCAGCCGGAAGCTGTTGGATTCGACCAGATCGTAAATCGCCACCTTGCGCTCGTGCTCGATGTCGGGCGAGGACGATGGCGCGAGGCTCGCATCGAGGATGACGTCCTTCAGGCGATGATTGTCGCCCACATCAGGGCTCTTCGTCATGGCTCGGCACTCGCGCCGACTCCCAGGCGGGGCCCAGATCCTCGAGACTGACTTCGATACATTCGACGTCGAGGCGGATGGCCCCGTCTCCCGAGAAGGTGAGCTCGATCGTGCCTTCGGGCGGCACGTCGCCGGGGGCGAAGGTGATGGCGAGGAGCGACAGCACCGCAGTGGGCGCGCCCTGGCGGATGCGATGGGCCTTGATGGAGCGGACGCGCGAGATCTGCAGGCCCGACCGCCGCCGCAGCGGCTTCGCGTCCGCACCGGCGCCCGCCACGGATTCCCAATCGAAGCGATTGGCGATCACGGCGAGCTTGTTCAGCCGCTTGAGATGGCGGATGTCGCCCACCATGATGAGGGCGTCCTGCATGTGGGCCGAGATGATGGCGAGGTCGTCTGCGTCGAGAGCGCCGAGTCTCAAGAGCTCCATGCAGCCGCCACTCCCTCGCGCCTCAGCTGCTCAGGCGCTCGATGTCGGCTCCGCAGGCGGCAAGCTTGCGCTCGAGCGTCTCGAAGCCGCGATCGAGATGGTAGACGCGATGCAGCATGGTCTCGCCATGGGCCGCCAGCGCGGCGATGACCAGCGAGACCGAGGCCCGCAGATCGGTAGCCATCACCGGTGCGCCGGTCAGCTGGTCGACGCCGCGCACGAGCGCGGTGTCTCCGTTGAGCGTGATGTCGGCGCCCAGCCGGGCCAGCTCCTGCACATGCATGAAGCGGTTCTCGAAGATGGTCTCGCGAATGGTCGAGATGCCTCTGGCGCGGGTCATCAAGGCCATGAGCTGAGCCTGGAGATCGGTGGGGAAGCCGGGATAGGGCTGCGTGTCGACGGCCACGGGGTCGAGGCCGTTGCCATTGCGCATGACGCGCATGCCGCGCGGGGTGGTCGCAACCTCGACGCCGGCCGTCGCCATGGTGTCGATGAAGGCGTCGAGGTGATCGCGCCGGGCGCCGTCGAGCAGGATGTCGCCGCCGGTCATTGCCGCTGCCATCGCATAGGTGCCGGTCTCGATGCGGTCGGGGATGACATGGTGCACCGCGCCGGTCAGCCGGTCGACCCCTTCGATCATAAGGGTTGATGATCCAATGCCGTCGATCCTGGCGCCCATCTTGCCAAGACAGATGGCGAGATCGGCAACTTCGGGCTCGCGGGCGGCATTTTCGATGATGGTCTCGCCGCGGGCGAGCACCGCCGCCATCAGCGCCGAATGGGTGGCACCGACCGACACCTTGGGAAAGACGATGCGGTTGCCCCGCAGCCCGTGCAAGGCTTCGGCGACGACATAGCCGCCGTCGAGCTCGATCGCGGCGCCGAGCTTCTCGAGGGCAAAGAGGTGCAGATCGACGGGTCGGGTGCCGATGGCGCAGCCGCCGGGGAGCGAGATGCGGGCATGGCCGCAGCGGGCGACCAGCGGGCCGAGGACCCAGAAGCTTGCCCGCATGCGCGACACCAGCTCATAGGGTGCCTCGGTGTCGACGATGGTTTCGGAGATGAGATGGATGGTCTCGCCGTGGCGGGCATCCTCGCCGGCGCGCTTGCCGTCGACCTTCAGGTCGGTCCCGTGGTTGCGCAGGATGCGGAGCAGCATCTGCACGTCGGCCAGGCGGGGTACATTACCCAACGTCAACGTTTCCGGCGTGAGGAGGCTTGCGATCATCAAAGGGAGGGCTGCATTCTTGGCGCCACTGATTGGAATTGTTCCGTTCAGGCGGTTGCCGCCCCGGATGCGTATACGGTCCATTTTTGCCCCGCTCTCTCGCCGTAACCGGCGACCCCTCAAATTGATCCCGCAGAGAGTGTGAATCTTAGAAGCACAAAATTTTGCTAAAGGGCAAGATCTGCGAAAGATTAACGCGTCGATTCGGAGCGGTTGCTCCCGTTTGACGATTGGTTCACCGGTTCCTTGCTATCCTGGCTGGCGGCGGCGGCCTGTTTCGCCTTGCGCCGAACGAGGTTGGCGCGCAGCGCATCGGCGAGCCGCTGCTTGCGGTTCTTGCCGCCGGCCGGCCGGGGAGGGGTCGCGGTCATACCGCGTGCTGGTGCAGCCCGGTGCCGCGGCATGGGCCAGACTGCTCGCTGCCGAAGCACATGGCAATTCCGGCACCGATGCCGGCCTTCATGATGTCATTGGCGATGTCTTCGAGCGCCACCGGCTCGTTGCAGCGCGCAGCGACCTCGCGCGAGGCGGCGGAAACGTCAAGAATGAGGTCGAGGCATGACGCTCTCTCGACGAGGATGGCGATCAATGCCGGTTTCGTCTGGCGCAACGTCGCGCCTCCTGGATTTTCTGAATGTGCAATCGATTTCATACCAGATTAGGGGAGGATTTTGGTCCAAACATGTCGCACCGGGCGGCTTTTCACGCGCATTTGCCACGACTTGATCATCGGTGAAGCAGCGTGTTAAACGGCCTCTCCTTCATCGGCTGCCGTAGCTCAGTGGTAGAGCACTCCCTTGGTAAGGGAGAGGTCCACAGTTCAATCCTGTGCGGCAGCACCAGCTCTTCCCCAGTTTTCCGACAAAAGTTGGCATCTCTCTTTTTCTGTATGCCTATGAATTTGCATATTACAATCGCATTACGTTTTCGATCAAAAATGCTATATGATTGATTCGATGGGAAAAGCCAGAGTCATCAATAGCCAGTCCTTTCACGACGGCAAGATCGTCCTCTACCAACTTGAGAATCGTCCTCGAAAGAGATGGCTCTGCCGACTGAAGGTGCCGAACGGCACTGGATACCTCTATCGTGGGACTGGGACTGAGGATCTCTACCAAGCACGCAAGTTCGCCGACGACCTGTACGAAGAGCTTCGGATGAAGGTGCAGTTCGGGCAGGCAATTACGGGTAAGGACTTCAAGCGGCTCCTTGAGGAGTTTGAAGTCAGTTATCCTGCTGAAGCGAGTTCACAACGAAGAGTTGCGAGCGTATGTGGCTTTCTCAGGACCTATGCACTCCCGTACTTCACGAAGAACAAAATGAGCGATTT
>DATAOT010000031.1:0-1862 GCA_036265615.1 Aestuariivirgaceae bacterium | reverse complement strand
TGCGCTGGTTCGCGGCCGCGCGCCAGAGATTGACGGCATTGCCGGCCAGGATGAGAGTGGAGCCGAGCGCCAGCCAGACAGTCACGCCTTCACCGTAAAGGAGCCAGCCTGCGAGTACCGACAGGGGCACTCGCAGGAAGTCCATCGGCACCACCACCGTCGCATCGGCGAGGGAAATCGCCTTGGCGAGGCAGAAATGCGAGAAGGTGCCGGCAACGCCCACGACCACGACCCATGGCCACAGCGCCTGCGGCGGCCAGGTCCAGACGCTGATCGCCAAGGGAAGGCCGATCACGGTCTGGATCAGGAACATGTAGAAGATGATGGTGAGTGCCGAATCGGTGCGGGTGAGCGCCTTGGTAATGATGATGGCGCTGCCGAGCAGCATGGCCGCGGCGAGCGCCACCGCCTGACCGCCGCTGAAGCTGGCGACGCCCGGCCCCATGATCAGGACGATGCCGATGAGCCCCAGCGCCACTGCGGCGATCCGCGAGGCGCTGAGCCTCTCGCCGAGAAAGGCGGCGGCGAGCAGCGCCGTCCACAGCGGCATCGTGAATTCGATGGCGATGACCTGCGCGATCGGGATCAGCGCCAGCGCCAGGAACCAGCAATATTGCCCGGCATAATGAATGAGATTGCGTGCGAGGTGCCAGGGGAGGCGCCGGGTGCGGACAGGGTCGCCGCGATACCACAGAAAGACAACCGGCGAGAGCAGGATGAGGGCGATGCCGCTGCGCATGATCATGACGACGAAGACCGGCAGAACGGTTGCGAGCTCGCGCCCCGCCACCGTCATGGCGAGCGTCGTGACGAGCCAGCCGGCCATCCACGTCGCCGCCTGATAGGTCTTTACCATTCTCCCCCAATTTGGCCTTGACGCAGCGACGGTCGCCGATCATGGTTCCGGCCATGGTCGCCCTGTCGACATCCCGCCGCATCCGCGGTCTGTCAATTATTTGCTGCTAGCACAACCCAGCTGGCAGGCGGCCGCTTTTCCAACACCTCCGAAAAAAGCGATCCGAAGGCCGGCGAGCCCAAGGACCGTTCATGGCACTGAAGCTCTGGAACACGCTCACCCGTCGCAAGGAAGAGTTCCGGCCGATCGATGAGGCCAATGTGCGGCTCTATGTCTGCGGCCCGACGGTTTATGACCGTGCCCATATCGGCAACGCCCGGCCGGTGATCGTCTTCGACCTCCTGTTCCGGCTGCTGCGCCATCTCTATGGCGCCGATCACGTCACCTATGTCCGCAACATCACCGATGTCGACGACAAGATCAACGCCCGGGCGGCGGAGCAGGGGGTGCCGATCCGGGCTCTGACCGAGGAGACGGCCGACCAGTTTCACCAGGACATCGCCGCCTTGGGCGTGCTGCCGCCGAGCCTCGAGCCGCGCGCCACCGAGCATATCGCGGCCATGATCGCGATCATCGAGCGGCTGATCGCGCGCGGCTTCGCCTATGAGGCCGAGGGGCATGTGCTGTTCCATGTTCCGGCCATGCCGGACTACGGCAAGCTGTCGGGACGCTCGCTCGAGGAGATGATCGCCGGCGCCCGCGTCGATGTCGCGCCCTACAAGCGCGACCCCATGGATTTCGTGCTGTGGAAGCCCTCCGGACCCGACCTCCCGGGCTGGGACAGCCCGTGGGGACGCGGCCGCCCCGGCTGGCACATCGAATGCTCGGCCATGAGCTGGCAGCATCTCGGCGAGGAGTTCGACATTCATGGCGGCGGCATCGATCTGGTTTTCCCCCATCACGAGAACGAGATTGCGCAAACCCGCTCGGCCTTCGGCACGCCGGTCATGGCGAAGACGTGGATGCACAACGGCTTTCTGCAGGTCGAAGGCGAGAAGATGGCCAA
>DATAOT010000030.1:0-11886 GCA_036265615.1 Aestuariivirgaceae bacterium | reverse complement strand
GGTCGAGCGGGCACTGGCCGCAGCTCCACAGGCAGCCGTGATCGAGCACCGCCAGCGAATACGGCACCTCGATGCCCATGCGCCAATCACGGCCGAAAGGAACGAAGCGCCGTGTCATTCAGGGCAACGCCGCGCCGTCAGTTCCCATTTTCATCACGTCGCGCCGGCAGAACGCATTTTGAGCGTACCCTCCGTGAGCGTTCGCTGAGGGCTTCTCGAGTTCGGCCATCGCAAAGGACTCCAACAGGTCAGGCGTCACAAGAACCTACTATGGGCCCTCGAAGAGCAGGGTATCCAGCCGTACTACCCCAACCCGGCTGCTTCCAGGCCCAGGAGCACAGGGGTATCGGAGGGCGCCTGTCGTGACCTGAGCTGACTTAATGTAAAGTACCTAGGGTTTCCTGCAAACCTGGGTGCCAATGGACAACGAGCCCAAACCAGACCACCGCCTCGCCGCCATAATGGCGACGGATGTTGTTGGCTACTCGAGGCTCATGCAGTCGGACGAAGCCGGGGCGCTTGCTGCGCTCGCTGCCATTCGCGATGCTACTCAGAACCAGATCAAAGAGCGCCGGGGACGAATAGCCAATACGGCCGGTGATAGCGTCCTGGCGGAGTTCGGCAGTGCTGTCGAGGCCGTGAGTTGCGCTATGGCTCTCCAGCAGGAATTGTCGGCTCGCGCTCAAGGCGCAGGCCTCCAGGTCCGAATTGGTATCCATCTCGGTGATGTAGTCGATAAGGGTGGCGACCTGTTTGGGACGGCCGTGAACGTTGCAGCTCGCCTCGAAGGCATTGCGCAGCCTGGTGGCATCGTGGTGTCGGCTGCGGTGCGCGATGCAGTCGCTGGGAAGCTCGCGGCGTCTTTCGCTGACCTCGGGCCACAGGCCCTCAAGAACATCGATGGGCCGCTTCGAGCATACGCGCTTTCACCCAAAGCTGGCTCCATCATGCCGGGTGCGGCCCTCCCGTTGCCCGGCAAACCGTCTATCGCTGTTTTGGCATTCGATGACCTAAGTGCGCAAAGCGACCAAAGTTACTTTGCGGATGGTGTAGCCGAGGAGATCATCACCGCACTGTCGCGGGTGCGCTGGCTTTTCGTCATCGCCCGCAACTCCAGCTTCGCCTACAAGGGCCGGGCTGTGGACGTGAAGCAGGTTGGGAGGGAGCTGGGCGTTCGCTACATCCTCGAAGGCAGTGTCCGAAAGGCAGGTAGCCGGGTGCGGATTAGCGGGCAGCTTATCGACACCTCATCAGGGGTGCATCTATGGGCTGACCGCTTTGACGGGGCACTGGAAGACATCTTCGACTTGCAGGATCAGGTGACTGCGAGCGTCACCGGCGCGATTTTGCCAAGGCTGGAGGAGGCTGAGATCGAGCGGGTGAAGCACAAACCGACGGAGAACCTCGACGCCTATGACTATTATCTGCGCGGACTAGCCGTCGCAGAAGAAATAACCAAAGAGGCCAATGAAGAGGCCCTCCGAATGTTCAAGAAGGCGATTGAACACGACGCCGATTTTGTTTTGGCCTATGCGAGAGCTGCCCATTGCTATACGTACCGAAAAGCAAACGGTTGGATGCTCGACCGCGCACAAGAAACCGCGGAAGCGTCATCGCTGACCCGGCGAGCGGTCGCTTTGGGGCGGGATGATGCAGTCGCTCTTTGCTATGGTGCGCTCGCCCTCGCCTATGTGATCGGGGACATTGAGAATGGCGCCGCTTTCGCCGATCAGGCTGTCGCCCTCAATCCCAACTTGGCCGCCGGATGGTCGATCAGCGCCTGGATAAAGCTTTGCCTTGGCGAACTGGATACGGCGATCCATCACGCCGAGCGGGCCATGCGTCTCAGCCCGCTCGATCGCGGAATATTCCGAACGCGAGGTTTCGTTGCGCTGGCTCACTTTTGTGCAGGCCGCTACAAGGAGGGTGCCCTTTGGGCGGAGAGCGCCTTGAGGGATCAACCTACCTCTGCGTTTGCCCTGCGCTTAGCAGCGGCTAGCCTGGCGATGGCCGGCCGTCCTGACGACGCTCAGCAGGTCATGGCGCAGTTGCGCCTGGTCGATCCCCAGCTTCGGGTTGCCAATCTCGGGGATGTCATTTCTCCTCTTCGACCAGAACACCGTGCCAGGTATATCGAGGGCCTCCGCAGGGCCGGCCTGCCTGAATGATGGCGATAGCTTCCTGTCCCTCCGTTTCCTCCGTTTTCCAGCGATGCCCACCGCCTACTTAGGTCGGAATTACACCTGCTGGACGGTGCCCATCACGGCGAACCTGAACCTGTCAGCGGTTGCCCCTCGATCTGAACGGGCCATGTGCGATCTCCCGCCGTGACACCAGTGTGACAGCCGATGATCGACAGGCGCTTTGCGGCTTAGGCCCTCGCCTCGCAAGTCATGGAGAAACCTGGGAGAACGGATGGTGGGCAGTACTGGGATCGAACCAGTGACCCCTACGATGTCAACGTAGTGCTCTACCGCTGAGCTAACCGCCCGGGGAACTCGTGGATATATCGGGATCGCTGCGGTGGTGCAAGGCTTGACGACCTGAAGGCACCGCCCGTCAGGCGGCCATCATCCGCTCCACCTCGGCGACGAGGTCGCGCAGATGGAACGGCTTCGACAGGACCTTGGCTTCCTTGGGCGCCCGTGAATCGGGATGAAGCGCCACAGCCGCAAAACCGGTGATGAACATGATCTTGAGCCCGGGATCGAGCTCGGCGGCGCGCCTCGCCAATTCGATCCCGTCCATTTCCGGCATGACGATGTCGGTGAGCAGCAGATCGAACGCCGCCCCCTTCAGCTCCTCGAAGGCCGACAAGCCCTCCGAGAAGGACGAGACGTCATGCCCCGCCTTGACCAGCGCCTTGACCAGGAATCGGCGCATGTCCTCGTCATCCTCGGCCAGCAGAATTCTCGCCATGACCTCGACCCTACCGGGCGTTCTGCCGCCCCACGCCACTACCGCCGCCACCTTGAATTTAGTTGCAATCGGTAAATTGCCCATGAACTTGGCGTGACCGCGGCAATTCCCTCGCGATGCCGTTGACCGCCACCTCCTATCATGCAGAAATGACGAAATCAGCCGCTTGGGATCTCCACCCGGCCGGTGGAACAGTGATGAGCCTCGAGATCGATCCACCCTTCAGCGTCGTCTATCCGCAACGGCCGACAGTGCCATGCGTCTTCAACTCGCCTCATAGCGGCAGCCGCTATCCCAAAACCTTCCTCGCCGCCTCGCGGCTCGATCCCTTGACGCTGCGTCGTTCCGAGGACTGCCATGTCGACCAGCTGTTTGCTGCCGCGGTGGCCCTCGGCGCCCCGATGCTCAAGGCCAACTTTCCCCGCGCCTTTCTCGATGTCAATCGCGAGCCCTGGGAGCTCGATCCCGCGATGTTCGATGGCGAGCTGCCGACATACGTCAACAGCACCTCGGCCAGGGTCGCCGGCGGCCTCGGCACCATCCCCCGCATCGTCTGCGAGCACGAGGAGATCTATGCCGGGCGGCTGAGCTTCCGCGAGGCGGAACGGCGCATCCGCAGCTACTATCTGCCCTATCACGCCATGCTGCAGCGCCTGATGTCCGACACCGTGGCGCAGTTCGGCGTCGCCGTCCTTGTCGACTGTCACTCCATGCCCTCGAGCGCCGCCTCGGGCCCCTCCGCCCGCAGCAGCCGCCCGGACATCGTGCTCGGCGACCGCTACGGCTCATCCTGCGAAGCCGACATTGCGCTCTGCCTCGAGGAGGCGCTGACGGCCCAGGGGCTCACCGTCATTCGCAACAAGCCCTATGCCGGCGGCCACATCACCGCCGCCTGGGGCCGGCCGGGCAACGGCACCCATGCGCTTCAGGTCGAGATCAACCGCGGCCTTTACATGAATGAGCTGACCTTCCGCCGTTCGCAGGGCTTCGCGCTCCTGGAACGGCTGCTGACGGCGGCGCTCAAGCGCTTTTTCGCCGCCCTGCCGCGGATCGCCATCCCGAGCCGCATGGCGGCCGAATAGGCTCGGCTGGCCAAAAAAAGAGGCCGCTCGGTTGTAACCGGCGGCCCAAGTCTAGGGAGGAAACGCCCAGGAAGGGCTGCGGAAGGGGCGAAAACCCCGTCCGCGGGATCTATGTTGCACTGCAGCGCGTGAATTTCAAGGGCCGCGTGCAAACTGCGACACGACACCACCGGGCCGCTCTTTCCTTGGCTCCGACAAGCCCGCTCGGGACCGTGGTTTATGCTGCATTGCAGCGTCGTTATGCCAGCCATGCGCCCGTCGGGCATGCCGCGGCAACACCGCCGACGGTGTGGACTTTCCCGGGGTCCTCGCGCCATATCTCGGCAGAGGCCCGACCGCGCCTCCCAAAGCTCATCCCGAGAGGCCAAATGCCCCGATCCGCCGCCGCCTCAACGTCTGACCGCGCCGAACTCGGCGCTCTTCCGGAATGGAACCTTGCCGACCTCTATCCGGCGCCCGATTCGAGCGCGCTCCGCCGCGATCTCGAGCGGGCCGACCGCGACACGCAGTCATTCGCACAGAAATGGCAGGGCAGGCTGGCCGACCTCTCCGGCGCCGAGCTTGCCGCCGCCATCGCCGATTATGAGGCGCTCTCCGACCTCCTTGGCCGCGTCGGCTCTTACGCCAGCCTCTATTATGTCGGCGACACCACCGACCCGGCCCGCCAGAAGTTCTATGGCGACATCAATCAGCGGCTCAACGAACTCACCACCCGGCTGATCTTCTTCGAGCTCGAGCTCAACCGCATCGACGACAAGCGCCTCGCGGAAGCGCTGCAGACTCCTGCCCTCGCCCATTACCGCCCCTGGCTCGAGGATCTGCGGAAGGAGCGGCCGCACCAGCTCGAGGACCGTATCGAGCAGCTGTTCCATGAGAAGTCGCTCACCGGCTGGACCGCCTGGAACCGCCTCTTCGACGAGACCATGGCGGCGCTGAAATTCGCGGTCGACGGCAAGGAGCTGACGCTCGAGCCGACCTTGAACCTCCTCGTCAGCCGCAACGAGACCAAGCGCCAGGCGGGCGCCGAGGCGATCGCCCGCACGCTCGGCGACAACATCCGCCTCTTCACCCTGATCACCAACACGCTCGCCAAGGACAAGGACATCTCCGACCGCTGGCGAAGCTTCAAGGATGTCGCCGATGCGCGCCACCTTGCCAACCGGGTCGAAGGCGACGTCGTGGAGGCCCTTGTCGCTGCGGTCCGCGCCGCCTATCCGCGGCTGTCCCACCGCTACTATGCCATGAAGGCCCGCTGGCTCGGCAAGGAGCGGCTCGCCCATTGGGATCGCAATGCGCCGCTTCCCGACGAGGATACCGCAATCGTGCCCTGGAACCGCGCCCAGGACCTTGTCCTTGGCGCCTATGCCGGCTTTGCGCCGGAAATGGCCGACATCGCCCGCCGCTTTTTCGACGGCCGCTGGATCGATGCCCCCGTCAGGCCGGGCAAGTCGCCGGGCGCCTTCTCGCATCCGACGGTGCCTTCGGCCCACCCTTACGTCCTGCTGAACTACCAGGGCAGGATCAGGGACGTCATGACCCTTGCCCATGAGCTCGGCCATGGCGTGCACCAGGTGCTGGCGGCGGGGCAGGGGGCCTTGATGGCACCGACGCCGTTGACCCTCGCCGAGACCGCCTCGGTCTTCGGCGAGATGCTGACCTTCCAGGCGCTGCTCAAGCAGACCACTGACCGCCGTCGCCGCAAGGCGCTGCTCGCCGCCAAGGTCGAGGACATGCTGAACACGGTGGTGCGCCAGATCGCCTTTTATCAGTTCGAGCGCCGCGTTCACGAGGAGCGCAAATCAGGCGAGCTCACGGCCGAGCGTCTGGGCGAGATCTGGTACGAGGTGCAGGGCGAAAGCCTCGGGCCGGCCATCGAGTTCAAGGATGGCTACCAGGTGTTCTGGTCCTACATCCCCCACTTCGTCCATTCACCCTTCTATGTCTATGCCTATGCTTTCGGCGACTGCCTGGTGAATTCGCTCTACGCCCGCTATCAGCAGGCCGCGGCGGGCTTCGTCGCCGAATATTTCGACCTCCTGCGGGCTGGCGGCAGCAAGCATCATTCCGAGCTCCTGAAGCCCTTCGGCCTCAACGCCGCCGATCCCGATTTCTGGCAGCTCGGGCTCGCCGTCATTGCCGGCATGATCGACGAGATCGAAGCCATCGAGAAGGACCATGGCTGAGCTGACGCACGCCCCCTATGCCGGCGCAGCTCCGCCGATGGCCATCGGCCTGAAGGCGCTCGATCTCGCCGAATGGATCGAGCCGGACGAGCACCTCGCCGCCGAGCTTGCCGAGAAGGAGCGCCTGCTCGAGGAACGCCATTCGGAGGTCTATGCGGAGCGTCCCGACTCGCGTCCCGCCCAGGAGGAGGTGCTGGCGCTTCTGGTCGAGCATCTGCCGCGTGTTCATCCCGACATCTATCGCCGCGACGGCAGCCGCATTCACGTCATTCCCGCCGCTGTCAGCGTCGACATTGACAAGCCGCAGGAGCCGCCGCTCCAATGCGCCTCGCGGCTTGTCCAGGAGGATCTCGTGCTGATGGCGCGCGGCTCGAGCGGCTGGCAGCTCGCCGCCGCTTCGCTGTGCTTTCCCTCGACCTGGGTGCTGGCCGAGAAATTCGGCCGCGACATGGACGGCATTCACGAGCCGGTGCCGGGTTATGCCGAGCATATCGGTCCGCGGCTCTTGAGGATCTTCGACAATCTGCAGGTCGAAAGGCCGGTCTGGCGCTTGAACTGGTCGATCTACGACAGTCCCGAGCTCTATGCGCCGCGCCGCCGCCCGGGCCCCCGCGTCTGGTTGCGCGATGGCGTTGTCGCCGATGCCAACTGCTTCATCCGGGTGGAGCGCCAGACGCTCAGAAAGCTTCCCGCAACCGGCTTCATCCTGTTCACCATCAAGGTGCTGCTCGATCCTCTGGCGGCGCTGGGCCGCCATCCCGAGGGCCCGCGGCTGGCGAACGGCTTGAAAGCTCAGCTGCAGCAGCTCGATGCCGCCCAGCTCGCCTACAAGGGTCTCGTCGAATCGCGCGATCTCCTGGTTGCGGCGCTTTCCCGCTACGAGGCGGCTTCTGCATGACGCGGCGCGAGGAGGCGAGCCTCGCCGGCCAGCTGTCGCGCTATGCCCGCGTCGGCGCCGGAATGGGAACGGCGGTGGCCCGCGTCGCCGCCGGCCGGCTGATCTCCTCGGAGCGCGATTTCGAGGCGGAGGCGAAGCTCCTCGGTGATGCGCTCGGCTCGCTCAAGGGTCCGCTGATGAAGGTGGCGCAGCTCATGGCCACCATCCCGGATCTTCTGCCGGCGGAATATGCCGAGGAGCTTGCCAAGCTGCAGAGCCATGCCCCGCCGATGGGCTGGCCTTTCGTCCGCCGGCGCATGGCAGCCGAACTCGGCCCCGATTGGGAATCGCGCTTCCTGAGCTTCGAGCGCGAGGCGGCCGCCGCCGCCTCGCTGGGTCAGGTGCACCGCGCCGTATCGCTTGCCGGCGAGCCGCTCGCGGTCAAGCTGCAATATCCCGACATGGCCTCGGCGGTCGAGGCCGACCTCCGCCAGCTTCAGCTGCTGTTCTCGCTCCACCGGCGCATGGATCCGGCGATCGACACCACCGAGATTGCCGAGGAGATCGCCGCCCGGCTCCGCGAGGAGCTCGATTACGACCGCGAGGCGCGCCACATCCGCCTCTATCGCGACGTGCTTGCCGACGTGCCGGAGATTTCCATCCCTGCGGTTGACGACGCGCTCTCGACGCGGCGCCTCCTGACCATGGGCTGGCTCGACGGTCGCCGCCTGACCGAATTCAAGGACCATCCGCTGGCCGAGCGCAATGGTCTCGCCCGCGCCATGTTCAAGGCCTGGTGGCGCCCTTTCTGCAGCCATGCGGTGATCCATGGCGATCCGCATCTCGGCAACTACACCGCCCGGCTCGACGGCAGCGGCCGGCCCGACGGCCTCAACCTTCTGGATTTCGGCTGCATCCGCATCTTCCCGGCCCGTTTTGTCGGCGGCGTCGTCGAGCTCTATCGGGGTCTCCAGCACGATGATCGCGCTCGCGTGGTCGGTGCTTACGAGATCTGGGGTTTCAAGGGTCTCGGCAACGAGCTGATCGACATTCTCAACATTTGGGCCCGCTTCATCTATGGGCCGCTGCTCGAGGACCGGGTCCGCACCATCGCCGATGGCATCTCGCCCGCCCATTATGGCCGCCGCGAGGCCTTCCAGGTGCACCGCGCCCTGAAGGAGAAGGGGCCGGTCCGGGTGCCGCGCGAATTCGTCTTCATGGATCGTGCGGCCATCGGTCTCGGCGGAGTTTTCATCCATCTCGGGGCCGAGCTCAATTTTCACCGCCTCTTCAACGAGGCGCTGGAGCGCTTCGACATCGCCGAGGTGCGGGCGAGACAGGAGCAAAGCCTTGCCAGGGTTGGAATCGAGCCAATGGACAATAGGCAGTAGGCAGTAGGCAGTAGGCACGGAAGAGCCCTGCTCACCGCCTATTGCCTGTTGCCTCCTTTCGACCCATTGACATCCGGCAAGTGCTGCGCTTCCAGTGAAGCAATGAAGCCCGGTTGCCGAAAATCCAAGGGTCGCGAGGGGTTGCACGATGGCTGACGAGCTCACACCGGCCGGGGCAGGGAGCAGGGATCCCGATTACGCCGCCCACCTTGCGACCTATGAGGGCTTCCTCAAGGGGGCCACCATGGCGAGCCTGCACGTTGCCTTCGTGCTGGTGGCGCTGGTGATGTTCGGCTTCGGCAAGGGCGCTGTTGTCTTTCTCGGCTTTCTCGGCATCGTGGCCGGCACCGTCGCCATCGCCATCGACTTCATGAGTTCCCGCGGCAACTGGCTGTTCTCCATCGTCACTCTGGTGCTGTTCGTGCTGGTCACCGCCATCAACATCTCCTGAACATCGGGTACGCTCATGAAAATCGCTGTTCCCGCCGAACAGGCTCCGGGAGAGGCACGCGTGGCCGTGAGCCCCGAGACGGTCAAGGCCTATCTGCGCAAGGGCTGCGAGGTCGCGGTCGAGACGGGCGCCGGGCGCGGCTCCTTCATCCCCGACGCGCTGTTTGCCGCCGCCGGTGCGACGATTGCCCCGAACGCCGAGTCAGCGCTGCGCGACGCCGACATCGTCCTTGCCGTCAGACGCCCCGCTGCCGCCCTGCTCGGCGCCTTGAAAAGGGGGGCGGTCGTGGTCGGCCAGATGGATCCTTTCGCCGATCCCGATGGCCTGAGGGCGCTCGCCTCGACCGGTGCCAGCGTCTTCGCGATGGAGCTGATGCCCCGCATCACCCGCGCCCAGTCGATGGACGTCCTGTCGTCGCAGGCCAATCTCGCCGGCTACAAGGCGGTGATCGAGGCGGCGGCGCATTTCTCCCGCGCCTTTCCGATGATGATGACTGCCGCCGGCACCGTGCCGGCCGCCCGGGTCTTCGTCATGGGTGCCGGCGTCGCCGGCCTTCAGGCCATCGCCACCGCGCGCCGACTCGGCGCGGTGGTCTCCGCCACCGACGTGCGGGCAGCGGCGGGCGAACAGGTTCAGAGCCTCGGTGCCAAGTTCGTGTTCGTGGAAGGACTCGCCGATGCCTCGACCGCCGCGGGCTATGCTCGCGAGCTGTCGCCTGAGGATCAGAAGCGCCAGGCTGCCCTGGTGGCCGATCATATCAAGGCCCAGGACGTGGTCATCACCACCGCCCTGATCCCCGGCCGGCCGGCACCGGTCCTGGTCACGAGCGAGATGGTCGACACCATGAAGCCGGGATCGGTGATCATCGATCTCGCCGTCGAGCGCGGCGGCAATTGCCCGCTGTCGCGACCGGGCGAGGTGGTGGTGCACGGCGGCGTGACGATCATCGGCCTCGCCGACGCCGCCTCGAAGCTCGCTGGAAATGCCTCGGCGCTCTATGGCCGCAACCTGCAGAACTTCCTTGATCTCATCATCAAGGATGGCGGCGTGACCATCGACTGGAACGACGAGATCATCGCCGGCTGCGCCATCGCGCGCGACGGCGCGATCGTGCACCCGTCCCTCAAATCCGCCGCCTAGAGCATGAGGACTTCCAATTGCGGCGAACCTCCTCATTTCCCTTCGCCCTGCGTGCGTCGGTTCAGAATACCAACATCACGATCTAAGCTCTAAAGGGGAGCACCACATGGCCCAATTGACCGTTGACGAGGCGGCCCGCCAGGCCGCGCTGGCGGCCGAGGCCGCCCGCAATGCCGCCGAGAAGGCGCAGACCTATGCCGACCAGGCCGCGCTGCTCGCCAAGACCGCCGGCAGTGCCGGGGCGGCGGTCGCCGGCATCGACCCGTTCGTCTTCCAGTTCACCATCTTCGTGCTCGCGATCTTCGTCGGCTATTTCGTGGTGTGGTCGGTCACGCCGGCACTCCACACCCCGCTGATGTCGGTCACCAATGCCATCTCCTCGGTGATCGTGGTCGGCGCCCTCCTCGCCATCGGCGCCTCCGCGCTGGCATCCGGGTCGGGAGTTGCGGCGAGCTTTGGCTTCCTGGCCCTGGTCCTCGCCTCGGTCAACATTTTCGGCGGCTTCCTCGTGACCCAGCGCATGCTCGGCATGTACCGGCGGAAGGGCTGAGGTGGCGCCATGTCGGGCAACCTGATCGCGCTTCTCTACCTCATCTCCGGCGTCCTCTTCATCCTGGCGCTGAACGGTCTGTCGCATCCGGCTACCTCGCGCCGCGGCAACATGCTCGGCATGATCGGCATGGCGATCGCCATCCTGACCACTCTCTTCGCCATGCCGCCGGCCAGCATCTCGACCAGCCTGATGATCCTGATCGGGCTCGCCCTTGGCGGCGGTGTCGGCACGGTCATCGCCCGCCGCATTGCCATGACCGCCATGCCGCAGCTCGTCGCCGCCTTCCATTCGCTGGTCGGCCTCGCGGCGGTTTTCGTGGCGGCCGCCGCCCTTTATGCGCCCCACGCCTTCGGCATCGGCGAGGCCGGTCACATCCATCGCTCGAGCCTGGTCGAGATGTCGCTCGGCGCCGCCATCGGTGCCGTCACCTTCACCGGCTCGATCGTCGCCTTCACCAAGCTGCAGGGGCTCGTCTCCGGCGCGCCCGTGGTGTTCCGCGGCCAGCATCTCGTCAACCTGGCGCTCGGCATTTTCCTCATCCTGCTCATCATCGGCTTCGTCGGCACGGCGACTGCCGGTCTGTTCTGGCTGGTCGTCCTTCTCGCCCTTGCCATCGGCGTTCTGATCATCATCCCCATCGGCGGCGCCGATATGCCGGTGGTGATCTCGATGCTCAACTCCTATTCCGGCTGGGCCGCGGCAGGGATCGGCTTCACCCTGCAGAACACCGCGCTCATCGTCACCGGCGCTCTGGTCGGCTCCTCCGGCGCCATTCTCTCCTACATCATGTGCAAGGGGATGAACCGCTCCTTCATCTCGGTAATCCTCGGCGGTTTCGGCGGCGAGGTGGCGGGGCCAGCCCATGGGACCGGCGCCGAGCGGCCGGTCAAGCTCGGCTCGGCGGAGGATGCCGCCTATATGATGAGCAATGCCGGGTCGGTGATCATCGTTCCGGGTTACGGCATGGCGGTGGCCCAGGCCCAGCATGCGCTGCGCGAGCTCGCCGATGATCTCAAGAGCCGGGGCGTGAGCGTCAAATATGCCATCCACCCCGTGGCGGGTCGCATGCCGGGGCACATGAACGTGCTGCTCGCCGAGGCGAATGTGCCCTATGACGAGGTGTTCGAGCTCGAGGACATCAATTCCGAATTCGCCAACACCGACATCGCCTTCGTGATCGGCGCCAACGACGTGACCAATCCGGCCGCCGAGGAAGATCCGCAATCGCCGATCTATGGCATGCCGGTGCTCGAGGTCTGGAAGGCCAAGACGGTGATGTTCGTCAAGCGG
>DATAOT010000029.1:0-29909 GCA_036265615.1 Aestuariivirgaceae bacterium | reverse complement strand
GAGGCGCCTTTGACAGCGGTTTTCCGGCAGCAAGAGAAGGCCATGGGAGAGGTGCATTTCTATCATCTCGAGAGCCAGCCGCTGCAGCGCGTCCTGCCGGTGCTGGTGAAGAAAGCGCTGGAGCGCAATTGGCGCGTGGTGGTGCAGGCCGGAAGCGCGGAGCGGGTGGAATGGCTGTCGAACGAGCTCTGGACCTTCAGCGACGATTCGTTCCTGCCGCATGGCAGCGCCAGGGACGGCCATGGCGAGCGCCAGCCGGTGTGGATCACCGCGGGTTCCGATGCACCCAACCGGCCGCAGCTTCGGATCTATCTTGATGCCGTGCCGATCGTTGCCGACGACCGGCTCGAGCGCATCATCTATCTGTTCGATGCCCGCGATGCCGAGGCGCTGGAGGCGGCGCGGGCCGAATGGCGCCGGGCGGTTTCACTCGGGCAGCAGCCGGTCTATTGGCGCGAGGACGAGCACGGGCGCTGGACGCGCGGTCTGGGATAGGGGCCGGGACAGGGGAGCGGCGATTGGACTGACGAGCCCTATGCGGTTATAGGGAGCGCCAAAGAACGGGAGCAGTGCTCGAGATGAAGTCTGAGGCGCGTGTCGTCATCGTGGGCGGCGGTATCATGGGCGTCGGCCTCCTCTATCATCTGGTGGAGGAGGGCTGGACCGATGTCGTGCTGGTCGAGAAGGGGGAGCTGACCTCGGGATCGACGTGGCATGCCGCCGGCCAGTGCCCGCATTTCAACGGGTCGCTGAACCTCACCAAGATGCATGTCTACGGCACCGAGCTCTATCCCAGGCTCGAGGCGCTGACCGGGGTCGCAGTGTCGTGGCACGGCTGCGGCGGCGTCCGGCTGGCCACCACCGACGACGAGGTCGACTGGTTCAAATATGTCCATGGCCTGTCGCGACTCGTCGGCTATGAGGCGGAGATCGTCGGCCCCAACGAGGTCAAGACCTATCACCCGCTGGTCGAGACCTTCGGCGTCAAGGCGGCCTACATCACCGTGAGCGACGGCCATGTGGCGCCGGCCGATGTCACCAATGCCATGGCGGCCGGCGCTCGCCGCGGCGGGGCCACGATCCATCGCCGCTGCCGCGCCACCGACATTCGGCGCCTGCCGTCCGGCGCGTGGGACGTCGTCACCGAGCGCGGCACGATCCGCTGCGAGCATGTGGTGAATGCCACCGGCTCCTATGCCGACGTGGTCGGCTCGTGGACCGGCCACACGGTGCCAATCGCCAATCTTCTGCATCATTACGTGATCACCGAGCCGCTGCAGGAGCTCATCGATCTCGAGCGCGAGCTGCCGGTGCTGCGCGATCCCTGGTCGCACTGCTATCTGCGCGAGGAGACAAACGGCGTCCTGGTCGGGCCATACGAGACATCGGGTGCGCATGTGTGCTTCGAGGGCGGTCCGCCGGCCTGGGATTTCGAATCCGAGCTCGTTGCGCCCGAGCTCGAGCGGCTGATGCCGTGGCTCGAGAAGGCCGGCGAACGGCTGCCGGTGTTCAACCGCGCCGGCGTCAAGTCGGTGATCTCGGGTGCCATCACCCACACGCCGGATTCGAATTTCCTGCTCGGGCCGGCACATGGCGCGCCCGGCTACTGGATGGCCAATGGCGCCTCGATCGGCATCTGCCAGGGCGCTGGCGCCGGCAAATATCTCGCCCAGTGGATGGTGCACGGGCAGGCCGAGATCAACATGCGCGAATTCGATCCGCGGCGGTTCGGGGCGTGGGCAGGCGGCGACTACGCCAGGGCCACCGCCATCGATGATTATCATCACATGTATTACTGCTATCGCCCAGGCGAGCAACACGCGGCAGGGCGGCCGGTGCGCAAGTCGAGCCTGTTCGAGCGCCTCGGCGAGAGGGGAGCGCAGTTCCAGCAGGTGATGGGCTGGGAGCGGCCCCGCTGGTACGACAACACCGGTGCGGGCGAACGGTATTCGTTCCGTCGCAGCAACTGGTGGCCGGCGGTGCGCGAGGAATGCCTGGCGGTGCGCAATGCGGTCGGGCTGATGGACCTGTCCAGCTTCGCCAAATTCGAGCTCCGGGGCGCGGGCGCGCATGCGATGCTGTCTCGCCTCTGCGCCAACCGCATTCCGAGCCGCGACGGCGGCATCGTGCTCGCGCATATGCTGACCGATGCCGGCTTCATCGAGAGCGAGCTCACCATCACCCGCTTCGCTGCCGATCATTATTACCTGCTCTCGGCTGCCACCGCCGAGCTTCAGGACGAGGATCGATTGCGCCAGGCGCTGCCGGCCGCCAGCGACTGTGCGCTCGGCAACCTCACGGAGGCTTATGGCACGCTCATTCTTGCGGGACCGCGCTCGCGCGAGGTTCTCGCCGCCCTGACCCAAGCCGATCTGAGCAACGCCGCCTTCCCATGGCTCACCGGCAAGATCATCACGGTTGCCGGTGTCGAGGGCATCCGGGCGCTGCGCATCAACTATGTCGGCGAACTCGGCTACGAACTCCATTGCCCGATGGCGGCGATGCCGAGCGTGTTCGAGGCGCTGATGCATGAGGGGGAGCGCCACGGCATCAAGCTGTTCGGCACCTATGCGATGAATGCGCTGCGCATGGAGAAGGCCTATCGCGCCTGGGGCGGGGAGCTGACGAACGAGGTCACGATGATCGAGGGGTCGATGGAACGATTTGTCGATTTCCGCAAGGATTTCGTCGGCAAGGCGGGCACGCTCAGGTCGAAGCAAGAGGGACCGCGCATCAAGCTCGTCTATCTCGAGGTCGCCGCGACGGATTCCGACTGCCGAGGCAACGAACCACTCTTTCATGACGGGCGGCTCGTCGGCATCACGACAGGGGGTGCCTATGGGCACGCCGTGGAAAAGTCCCTGGCCTTCGCCTATGTCGAGCCCGCACTCGCAAGTTCAGCGGACGAGCTTGCGGTCGAGCTTTATGGCGCGCGGCATGCGGCGCACATCATTTCCGAGCCCGCCTATGATCCGGACAATGCCCGGCTGAAGGGCTGATGGTCAGCACACCGATCGCCGACCGCAGCGCCGCGGCCTCACGCGCCTCGACGGGCATTTTCCTGATGCTCGGCGCCATGGCGATCCTTCCTGTGATGGATGCCATCGGCAAGCATCTCGGCCAGATCCTGCCGGTGCTCGTCATCGTCTGGGCGCGGCTCATCTTCGCGACATTGTTCACGCTGCCGGCGGTGCTCATCCGGCACGGCGTCGCCGGCGCGATCCGGCCGCAGCGGCCGCTCGTGCAGGTGGCGCGCAGCCTTCTCATGGTGATGTCGACGACGTCCTTCTTCGCCGGTTTGCGCTATCTGCCGATTGCCGACACGCTGGCCATCTTCTTCATCATGCCGCTCGTCGTCACCGCGCTGTCGCCGCTGGTGCTCGGCGAGCATGTCGGCGTGCGACGGTGGAGCGCCGTCCTGGTCGGCTTCATGGGGACGCTGATCATCATCCGGCCCGGGTTCCAGGGGGTGAATGTCGGCACGCTGTGGGCGCTGTCGGCCGGCATATCGATGGCGGTCTTCTTCCTGCTGACCCGCAAGATCGCCGGCTCCGTCGATGCGCTGATCAGCAATTTTCAGACGACTCTTATCGGCGCCATGCTGGTGAGCCTGGCTCTGCCGATGGTCTGGCAGGCGCCGGGTCTGGAGAACTGGGGGCTCCTCGCACTCATGGGTGCCGTCGCGGCGCTGGGCCATTTCGCCATGGTGCGCGCCTATGATTTCGCCAGCGCTCCGACGCTGGCGCCGCTCGCCTATACCGAGATGGTCTCGGCGACCATGATCGGCTATCTCGTCTTTGGGGATTTTCCCGATCTCTGGACGATGGTCGGCGTCGCCATACTCATCGGCTCGGCGATCTACATCTCGCTGCGCGAGAGCCGGCTAGGGCGGCCGCGCCAGGCCCGCGAAACGGCAATGATGTAGGCAATAAGCAAGAGGCAGGTGAGCGGTGCTCCTCCCTGCTGCCTCGCTTCACTGAGCGGGAGTGGGCACCGCCAGCACCTTGCCCTTGTAGGGCGCACCACTCTTGTCATCGACAGCCATGACGAACATCGTCTTGCCGTCTGGCGTGAAGGTGAGGTTGGGCGTTGCGGCGCCCGGCAGGTGGATCTTGCGGATGATCTTGCCATCCGCGTCGAGCACCAGGATGTTCGGCGCGCTATAGAGCCCGACATAAAGGTTGCCGTCGGGACCGAGCTTGATGCCGTCGGGATAGACGTCGGGCGGCTCGCCCAGCACGCTCAGCTTGGCGAATACCCGGCGGTTGGTGAGCGTCATGTCCTTCTCGATGTCGAACATGATGACACGGCCGGCCTCCGACTCGCTCACATAGAGCGATTTGCCGTCGGGCGAAAGCTGGACGCCATTGGCATAATGGAGGTCATCGGCTGCGAGCTTGAGGGTCCCGTCGGGGGACAGATGATAGACCTTGCCGACGATCGCCTTCGGCTCCCAGGGACCCGAGGCGGTCAGGAAGGCGCCGCCCTGGCCGTCGAATGTGAGATCGTTCGGGCCGAGCAGCTTGGCCCCGGTCGAATCCTGGTCCCAGGTCCTCTCGGTCTTGCCGTCGGCCGACAGCTTCACATAGGTGCCGTTGTCATAACAGGTGACGAGAAAGCCGTTCTGCCACGGCATCACCGCCGATGGACCGCAGCCGTCGAGCTTCCAGAAAACCGAATTGGTCTTGCCGTCCCATGTCGAGACGCGGTTGCCGCCATATTCCGCATAGTAGAGCTTGCCGGCGAGCATTGCGGGCCCTTCCGGGAACGACGCCTCCGGATTGACTGCCCGAAGCTCTTCGGCAGCGGCAGGAATGACGGCCGAGTCACACGTGGCGAACGCGGCGGCACCAACCAGTGAACGCATGGCAAGGCCCTCGTGACGAACCCCGGCGCCTCCAGCCATGGGTGCAAGAATCAGCCGGTGATCTCGGCTGCCGTGAAGCACATGGCGATCTCGGTCTCGGCGTTCCTGGCGCTGTCGGACCCATGAACCGAATTGGCCTCGATCGACTGCGCGAACTCGCGCCGAATCGTTCCGGGCTCGGCCTTTGCCGGATCGGTGGCGCCCATCACCTTGCGGTAGTTGGCGACCGCGTCCTCGCCCTCGAGCACCTGGAGAACGATCGGACCCGAGGACATGAAGGTGACGAGGTCGCGGAAGAACGGACGGTCGCGGTGGACGGCGTAGAACGCCTCGGCATCCGACTTCGACCAGAGGACCCGCTTTTGAGCGATGATGCGCAGACCCGCATCTTCGATCATCGCATTGATCCGGCCCGTGAGGTTGCGCCGGGTTGCATCCGGCTTGATGATCGACAGCGTGCGCTCGGCCGTCATGGTGGTCCCCCAGTAGCGTTGTCGAGGGCGCTTATAGCGAGGGTGCCGTCAATGAAGCAAGCGCCCGCCGAAGACTCGGCGGGCGCCGCTTTGCCGCCCCATCGGGTCGGCTGCTAGTCGGTGTTCTCCGCGTCGCCACCGGGGGCGCGAGCGGGCGAGCCGTCGGAAGCCGGATTGGCCTTCACCGTCTTGCGGTCGGTGACATGCTTGCTGCGGGACACCCGGCCGTATTCCGTCTTGTCCTTGCCGGTGGCGCGCGCCTCGGCTTCGGCAGCCCTCACCGTCTGTGATGGTTCTTTTGGAGTCGTTGGCTTGCTCATGGTCCTGCGGTCAGATGACGTGGAACAGGTACAGCAGAATGATGATCGGAATCGGGATCCCGATCAGCCAAAGAAGCGCACCGCGCATTGTTGCCTCCGAAAGACAGGTTGAACTTGCAAGCCTAACGCTCCCCAAAGTGGGTGGGTTCCGCGGCGGCGGGTGGGCGGCGATCGTTCATCTGCGGTTCATCTTCCTGCTGCAGCTCGGTTACAGATACAACCGATTTTTGCCGCAATCGCAGCAATAGATCCGGCAGACAAGCAGGAGGAAAATGCCCATGTCGGCGCGCGTTGTGATTGCAGGTTTGACGGCCGTTCTCTTGTCGGCGAGCGCCTATCCGGTACCGCGAGCCAAAGCGGAGACATTGCTCCTGGCCCAGACCGAAGGCGGGTTTCAGGACCAGAACAGCCAGCAAGATCAAGGCACTAGCGAGGAAGACAAGAACCGCAAGAAGCGTCGGAAGCAGCAGCAGGAGCAGCAGCAGGGCCAAGGCCAGCCGCAAGTGCAGCAGCAGGGCCAGGGCCAGCCGCAAGTGCAGCAACAGGGCGGAGAGGAGCAGGGTGGCCAGGGCGAGACCAAGCAGCAGCGCCGCCGCCGTCTCCAGCAGGAGCAGCAGCAACAGCAGACGCAGGGCCAGCCGCAATTGCAGCAGCAGGGCGGGGAGGAGCAGGGTGGCCAGGGTGAGACCAAGCAGCAGCGCCGCCGCCGCCTCCAGCAGGAGCAACAGCAACAGCAGCAGGGGCAGGATCAGCTGCAGGGCCAGCCCGGGCAGCCCGAGCCGCAGTTCCAGGGTCAGCCGCAGCAACAGCAACAACAGCAGTCGAGGCCGAGCCAGCAGCAGGCACCCGAAGGCGAGCAGGCCGGCACGCGCGATGCGATGCGCTTCCTCAACGACCGCCGGCCGGCGCGGTCCCTGAGCGATGCCGAACTCCGTCGCCGCATCGCCGCGGGGCAGGCGCTGATCGGCAATCGCGAGCTGCGCGACAAGGTGCGCGGACGCGTGCAGTCGCTGCTCGGCGAGGCGCAAAACGAGCTGGCGAGCCGTGATCGTCAAACCGGCGGCGGCCAGGTCCAGCCCGGCGGCCAGGGCCAGGGCGGCGGCTTGCAGCAGGGCAATCTCGGGCAGGATCAGGGCCAGGGAATGGGACAGGGGCAGGGGATGGGGCAGGGTGGCCGCCAGGATCGCAACCGCCAGCCCGGGATGCCGCAAGGCGGCGGGGGTCAGGGCTTGCCGCAAGGCGGCGGGGGTCAAGGCTTGCCGCAAGGCGGCGGGCAGCAGGCGGTGAGCGACCCCGGGCGCTACATGGCCGACCGCCGGCCGGCCGCAACCTTGAACGACCAGGAGCTGCGGCAGCGCATCAGATCCGGCCGTTTGCTGCTCCAGTCAGGGTCTGGCCAGGGCCAGCGCGGTCAGGTCGAGGCGCGGGTCAACGAGGACCGCAATGAACTGCGAAACCGCCTCCAGGAGGTGAATGGCGGCGCCGTTCCAGGCGGCGCCTTGGACCAGCCGTCGGCGGCCGAAGGCGAAGGCCGGCGCATTCTGTCCGACAGGCGCCCGTCCAACGGCCTCGACGATGGTCAGCTGCGCGATCGGGTCCAGCGAACCCGCGGCGTGCTCGCCGCCGAGGGACTGTCCAACGACATGTCCGAGCGGCTGCGCGACCGGTTGCGCGACGACCGCGACGAGCTGCGCAACCGGGTATCCATGCGCGAGGAGCGCCAGCGCGACCGTGACGCGCGTGCCGATGAGCGCGACGAGGGCCCCTTCGACTATGGCGGGCGCGGTCATGAATATGGCCGCGACGAGCTGACCCGCCGGCTCCTCGAGGATCGCCGTCCCTCGCAGGCGCTCAACGTCCGCCAGCTCAACCGGCGCATCGATGCAGCGCGAATGGTGCTGGACGACCGCAATCTGCGCGGTCCCGACCGATTCCGCATCGAGGATGGGCTGCAGTCCGATCGGCGCGTGCTGCGGATGCGGCTCATTGCCGGCCGTCGCGATCGCTATGACGAGTACCGTCGCGAAGGCGGGCTCAATGTCGTGATCATGGCGGGCGCCCCGCCGCGGCCGCGGCCCAATATTGCGGCTGCCGAAGTCGATGACGACATGATCGAGGAGCAGCTGATCGCGCCGCCCACCCGCGAGATCGACCGCCGCTACACGGTGGACGAGATCCGGGAGCGGCCGGCGCTGCGCCAGACCATGCCCGGCGTCGAGATCGACACCATCCATTTCGGGTTCAACGAGGCATTCGTGCGCGAGGAGGAGATCGAGAATCTCGAGCGCATCGGCCGCATCATCGAGAAGATCGTGATCGCCAACCCCGGCGAGGTGTTCATGATCGAGGGCCACACCGATGCCGTCGGCTCCGACACCTACAACATCGATCTGTCGCAGAAGCGGGCCGATTCGGTGAAACAGTCTCTGACCGAGTTCTTCAACATCGCGCCTCAGAATCTCGAGACGATCGGCTATGGCGAGCAGTTCCTCAAGATCCCGATCGAGGACGAAGAGCCGGAGAACAGGCGAGTGACCGTGCGGCGGATCACGCCGTTGCTCGCCGGCCAGCAATAGGGGCGCTCGACTGGCGTGAGCATCTGGCCTATTTCAGGCCATGCTTCACATCAACGAGCTGACCTACCGCATTGACGGCCGCCTCATTCTGGATGCTGCCAGCGCCGTCATCCCGACCCGCCACAAGGTGGGGCTCGTCGGCCGCAACGGCGTCGGCAAGTCGACGCTCCTGCGGCTGATCCTTGGCGATGCGGTGCCGGAGGCAGGCTCGGTCAGCGTGCCGCGCCATGCCCGCATCGGCACGGTGGCGCAGGAAGCGCCTTCCGGAGAAGAGAGCCTCATCGATACGGTGCTGGCCGCTGACCTCGAGCGCACGGCGCTGCTCGAGGAGGCCGACAATGCCAGCGACCCCGGCCGCATCGCCGACATCCAGATGCGGCTTGTCGATATCGCCGCGCATTCGGCACCGGCGCGGGCGGCGCAGATCCTGGCCGGCCTCGGTTTCCGCATCGATGAGATCGAGGGACCCTGTTCGGCGCTGTCGGGAGGCTGGCGCATGCGGGTGGCGCTTGCCGCGGCGCTGTTTGCCGCGCCGGATGTCCTGCTGCTCGACGAGCCGAGCAACTACCTCGACCTCGAAGGGGTGATCTGGCTCAAATCCTACATCCGCGCTTATCCCGCGACCGTGGTGATCGTCAGCCATGACCGCGATCTCCTCAACGATGTCGCCGGCTCCATCCTCCTTCTCGAACGCGGCAAGCTCACCCTCTACCAGGGCAACTACGACAGCTTCGAGCGCCAGCGTCGCGAGCAGCAGGCGCTTACCAGCAAACTCAGGAAGAAGCAGGAGGAGACCCGGCGTCACATGGAGGCCTTTGTCGAGCGCTTCCGCTACAAGGCATCGAAGGCACGGCAGGCACAGAGCCGGCTGAAGGCACTGGCAAGGCTCGAGCCGATCGCCGCGGTGGTCGAGGACCGGGTTCATCCTTTCCGCTTCCCTGATCCGGCGAAACCGCTCAATCCGCCGCTCATGCGCTTCGAGTCGGCGGCGGCCGCCTATGACGACAATCCGCCTGTGCTGACGCGTCTCAACCTTCGAATCGACGATGACGACCGGATCGCGCTGCTCGGTGCCAATGGCAATGGCAAGTCGACCTTTGCCAAGCTGATCACCGGCAAGCTCGCACCGGCGGCCGGCCGCATTCATCGCCATTCGCGGCTCGGCGTCGGCTATTTCGCCCAGCATCAGCTCGACGAGCTCGAGCCGAATGCCACGCCTTATGACAGCATGCGGCGGCTGATGCCCGATGCGACCGAGGCGCAGCGCCGGGCGCGCCTTGGCTTCTACGGCTTTGGCGCCGATCTCGCCGATACCCCGGCGCAGAACCTTTCGGGCGGCGAAAAGGCGCGGCTTCTGTTCGCGCTCGCCGCCTTTCACGGGCCGCATCTGCTGGTCCTCGACGAGCCGACCAATCACCTCGACGTCGACGCCCGGGAGGCGCTGGTCCATGCGCTCAATGAATTCGCCGGCGCCGTGGTCCTGATCAGCCATGACCGGCACCTGATCGAGACCTGCGCCGACCGGCTGTGGATCGCCGGCGAGCGGACCATCAAGCCCTATGACGGCGATCTCGATTCCTATGCCGAGCTGGTGCTGCAGCGGGCTCGCATCGAGCGTCAGACCCGCGGGGCTGCGGTTCGCACCGTGGCGCGCGAGCGGCCGGACCGCGCCAATCCCGGTCAGATCAGGCGGCGGATCGCCGATGTCGAAACGGCCATGGGCGGCCTCAGAGACAAGATTGCGGTGCTCGACCGCGCGCTCGAGGATGGCTCCATCTATCGGGAGGAACCGCGCAAAGCTGCGGATTTCGCCGAGCTGCGTCGGAGGCTCGCGGCCGATCTCGAGCGTCAGGAAGAGGTCTGGCTCGAGCTCCAGAGCACGATCGATGCTCTCGAATCCGCACGGGATGGTTGAGCATCGAGCTCTCGATTAAGCTTGTTGCAGCTCTCGTCATGCCTAGACTTCCTGACCAACGCGATCGTTGAGCAGGGACAGCGCGGCCGATGCAGGCTCTCATCCGCTTCATCAACCATGAGGCGACGGCGGGATTTGTTCTCGCCGTCGCGGCGATTGCCGCGCTGATCGCCAGCAACGCCGCCATGTTCGCTCCCTACTATCAGACATTCCTGACAGTCTCGGCCCAGGTTGCGGTCGGGGATTGGCAGCTCGCCAAGCCGCTGGTCTTCTGGATCAACGATGCCCTGATGACGGTGTTTTTCTTTCTGGTCGGGCTCGAAATCAAGCGCGAGTCGCTGGAAGGGCACCTCGCATCGCGCGATCAGCTGATGCTGCCCTTGCTGGCGGCAGCCGGCGGCATGGCCATGCCTGCGGCCGTTTACACGCTCGTCGCCTATGGGGCGGATGGCGGCGCCCTGTTGCGGGGCTGGGCCATTCCAACTGCAACCGACATTGCCTTTGCCCTCGGCGCGCTGGCGCTGCTTGGACCGCGCGTGCCGCTGCCGCTCAAGGTGTTCCTGCTGGCCCTGGCGACGCTCGACGATCTCGGGGCGATTGCCATCATCGCGGTTTTCTACACGAGCGAGCTGTCGGTGGCGGCTCTCTGTCTGGCGGCGCTGACGCTTGGCGGGCTCATTCTCCTCAACAGGCTCGGGGTCATTCGGATCGTCCCCTATCTCGCTCTCGGCGTCCTGTTGTGGCTGTTCGTCCTGCGGTCCGGCGTTCACCCGACGCTGAGCGGGGTCGCTCTGGCTTTTGCCATACCGCTACGGGGCAAGAGAGGGGCGCCGATGCTCGAGCAGCTGGAGGAGGCCCTCCATCCTTATGTCAAATGGCTGATCCTGCCGCTCTTCGCCTTCGCCAATGCCGGCGTGACCTTCCATGGCTTCAACATGAAAACCCTGCTCCAGCCCTTGCCGCTCGCCATTGCGGCCGGCCTGGTGCTGGGCAAGCCGCTCGGAATTTTCGGAATGACGGCGCTCGTCGTCAAAGGCGGCTGGTCACGGCTGCCGACAAACTGCACCTTTGCCCACATGCTCGGAGCGGCCTGTCTCGGCGGCATCGGCTTCACCATGAGCCTGTTCATCGGCATGCTGGCGTTCAGTGGCGAGACCGAGCTTGCCGGCGTGCGGCTCGGCGTCCTTTGCGGCTCGCTGATCTCGGCGGTGATCGGCTTCATCATTCTGCGTGCCGTCACCGCCGGGCAGGCGGAGGAGCCTGTGGCCGAGGCTGCTCACTCGCGGTAGAACCGCTCCATCCACTGGTTCCACATCTTTTCGCCGATCAGGCAGTCGGTGCGCTCGCGCACCTTGGCTGCCACCCTCACGACGCTCGGCGGTTCGCCCCTGAGCCCGGCTATCTCCATCACCAGCTTGCGGCGGATGGCAGGAACAAACTCCGACGTCTTCCGCACCGGGACGATGAACGCTCCCGTGCCGCCGATGACGCAGTCCGCGTAATAGTCGTCGAGATTGACCATTTCGAAATAGCCATCGAAGCTGCCGGGCTTGAGCAACAGCGGCAGGCCGTTGATGGTGATGCCGCGTCGCACCGCGTCGTCGCGCGCGACCTCGACCGAGATCCCCTGATTGTTCGCGCCATCGCCGGAAACGTCGATGACGGTGCGGCCCTGGTAACCGTTGTTGTCGAACAGACCGCTGGCGTAGATCAGCGCCCCCGAGATGGAGGTGCGGTAAGTCTGCTCGATCGGCGCGGCCGCCAGCTTGTCGGCAAAAGGGATGGCGGTCGATGGACCATCGATCAGGGTCCAGGGCACCACCGTGCGCTGGAAGTTCTCGCCGGCCCATTCGACATAGGTGGCGGCGATCCGGCCATGCGGTCCGCTGCGGATGGCCTCGATGATCTCGGGGTGGCGAAAGGCCGCGGCATAGCCGTCGCGCTGCAATCGCTGCTCGTCCTCATCCATGGAGAGCGAGATGTCGACCGCCAGGACCAGCTCGAGATCGACCGGCAGGTCCTCGGCCGCCGCAATCGGGCTCAATCCGAAGAACATGGCAAAAACGATGGCCGCGACGAGCGCCAATCCTGGACATGCGCGGTGGTGCATCCTCCGTCCCCTGCTCACTTCGGCCTCAACCCAACCTACAGCAGAACGTAATAATAGATCGGGAGCGCTCAAGGTTTGGCAAGTTCTTCCGGCAGAGGCGGCGAGAACAGAGGTTCGAGCGGGCGGCGAATGCCGGCAGCACCGTCACGGCTGACCACACGTCCGTTTTCGAGCCAGAGCCGTCCCGCCGCAAGCTGCGCCAATGCGGCAGGGAAAAGCTTGAGCTCGGCGGCATTGACGCGCTCGGCCAGCGTCAGCGGCGTGTCTCCCGGGACAACCGGCACGGCTGCCTGGGCGATGATCGGGCCGCTATCGATCTCGGGTGTGACGAAATGGACAGTGCAGCCATGAATCCGCACCCCATCGGCGAGCGCCCGGGCGTGCGTATCGAGCCCCCTGTAAAGGGGGAGGAGGGCAGGATGAATGTTGATCATGCGGCCGGCATAGGCGTCGACGAATTCCGGCGTCATGATCCGCATGTAGCCGGCGCAGGCCACGAGTTCGGCGCCCGATGCTTCAATCAGACTGCGGAGCCCGGAATCGAAGCTCGGGCGATCGGCAAACGCCCGGTGATCGAGGACGGCGGTCGCCACGCCTTCCGCGGCAGCACGCTTGAGACCCGGGGCCTCCGGCCGGTTTGAAATGACGAGGGAAATCGTTGCGGGGTAATTCATGTCACGGGTGGCGGCGATCAACGCCGCCATGTTCGATCCGCGGCCAGAAATGAGAATCGCGACCTGCCGGCGTTTCATCGATCAGGACATATGATGGGCGGATCGCAACCGAACCGTGCCACCAGAGATATCCACACCCGCAGCAAAGCGGTTGAGAACCGTGCCGAGGCCGAGCCGGTCATATGGCCGTTGTCTTTCCTATGAAACTTGGGTTCAAGAGGGCGTCCTTATGGGTCGGAGTCGCTGCTGCGGCAAGCAAAATCGCTTTTTCTGACGGTCTGCAAAAGTGTAAGGGAATAGCAGCGGCTCGGCAGACGGGCGCCATGGAACGGCCAGGAGTTTGGGGTGAATCGGCGGCTATTCTGGACATTGCTCTTTGCATTCTCGCTGCTCGTCCCGGCATTTCGAGCAGACGCCGACGATGCGGTCTTCAGGGTGACGGGCGTCAGCGTCGACGCCACCGATAGAGACGCCGCCGCCGCCAAGATGAAGGCGATTTCCGAGGCTCAGGTCAAGGCGTTCGGCATTCTCGTCGACCGGATCGCCGAGGAAGGTGCCGACGCCAAGCTCAAGGACCTGCCGCCGGGCCAGATCGGGCGCATGCTGGCGAGCCTGTCGATCGAGGAGGAGCGGACCGGTCCTGGGCGGTATATCGGCAAGCTCACGATCAATTTCCTTCCCGACAAGGTGCGCGAGACCCTGGCCAGGGCCGGCGTTGCCTTCACCGAGAAGCAGGCGCCGCGGATCGTCGTGCTGCCGGTCTGGTCGACCAGCGGCGGCGCAACGGCGTGGGACGACAATCCCTGGCGTCGCGCCTGGCAGGATCTCAAGGCAGAAAACGCCGTCGTCCCGATCATGGTGCCGCTCGGCGATCTCAACGATTCGGAAGCGGTGTCGGTCGAGCAGGCGCTGGCAGGCGAGGCGGACAAGCTCGAGGCATTGCGCCTGCGCTACCAGGGCGAGGCGGTGCTGGTGGCGATTGCCGAGCCGGCGGGCGAGAATGCGATCCACGCCAGGATGCAGGGCGATACGCCGCTCGGCAGGGTCATCTTCGACAAGACCTACACCGTCGAAAGCGGCGGCGTTGCGGCTGCAGCGCAAAGCGCCGCCCAGCGGTTCCACCGCATCATGATCCAGAAATGGAAGCAGCAGAACGTCTCTGAGGCCCGTCTCGAAGTCCAGGCAGCAAGCCTGGACGTCGCCGTGCCATTCTCCAATCCATCCGAGTTCAGCGTCACCCGCAGCAGGCTGATGGCCACCCCAGGGGTGGCGGGGGTGGATATCAGCACCATCTCCGGCAATGGCGCAATCATCCGGCTGAACTACAACGTGCCGTTCCAGCAGCTGCAGGCGGCGTTGCAGATGCAGCGGATGACGCTCCGCCTTCGCGGCACCGCGTGGGTGCTGCAGAGCTATTGATCCGGCCAAAGCACGATGTTCTTGCGATGAGCGTGCCCAATCTGCTGACGATTGCCCGCATCCTCATGGTGCCGCTGCTCATTTGGCTGATCATTTCCGGCAATTTTCGCCTTGCCTTCGCCATCTTCGTCGCGGCCGGGGTCACCGATGCCGTCGACGGCTTCATTGCCAAGAATTATGACAGCGTGACCGAACTCGGTGCCTATCTCGATCCCCTGGCCGACAAGCTGCTGCTGGTCAGCATCTATGTCACCCTGGGACTGCAGGGGGTGCTCCCGGACTGGCTGGTCATCCTGGTGGTCAGCCGCGACGTGATGATCGTCGGGGCGGTGATCCTTTCCTGGGTGGTGGACAAGCCGGTGCGCATGCATCCGCTGCTCCTGAGCAAGGCGAACACGACGGCGCAGATCCTGCTTGCCGCGATGATCATCGGCGCCCTGGCCTTTGCCGAGCCCCACCCAATTCTGATACTCTGGGGCAGTGCCGTTGTCGGGTTTCTAACGGTCGTGTCAGGTGCTCAGTACATGGTTGCTTGGATCGCTCACATGGCCGGCAATGGCCGGAACCGGGATGCGAGCTGGTGATGCGCAGCGCTCGCGGCGATGCCATGCTCGAGAGCCAGCTGGCCTTCAACCTGCCGCATGTCGAGGCGAGCGGCCGCGACGATTTCCTGGTCTCGGATGCCAACCGGGTGGCGCTTGCGGCCATCGACCGCTGGCCCGACTGGCCCAATCCGGTGCTTGTTCTGACCGGGCCGGCGGGATGCGGCAAGAGCCATCTGGCGGAGATCTGGCGTCGCGACACCGGCGGGCAGCGGATCGCCGCTCCGGGCTTGCGGGTCGAGCGGGTGCCGGCGCTTCTCGAGCGGAATACCCTGGTGGTGGAGGATGCGCCAGGCCCCTCTCTCAACGAGCGGGCGATGTTCCACCTCATCAACCTGGCGCGCGAGACAAGGAGCCATGTCCTCATCACCAGCCGGCGGGATCCCTCGCGATGGGGCGTGCGGCTGCCCGACCTTGCTTCGCGCCTCAGGGCAGCCTATGTCGCAGCGATCGGCGGCCCCGATGACGAGCTGCTGCGCGGGGTGCTGGTCAAGCTCTTTGCCGACCGGCAGCTGCCGGTGGACGAGATGGCGATTGCCTTCATCCTGCAGCGAATGCACCGGTCGCTGGGCGAGGCGCGGGAGCTCGTGGCGGAGATCGACTCCCGGTCGCTGGCAGAGAAATCAGAGGTGACCCGCAACCTCATTGCCCGCGTGCTGGCGCGGCGCGAACAGCCGGAAGAGGGCTGACCCATGACGAGCGAAGGTCGCGAAGCGGTCGAGGCGATGGCCGCGAGCTCACAGGTGACGCAGCTGGCCCGCCGAGCAGAAGCGAAATCGCTGCTCGAGGATCCGTCGCGCTTCATCAATCGCGAACTTTCCTGGCTGGGCTTCAATTACCGCGTGCTGCAAGAGGCGCGCAACCCGCATCACCCGCTGCTGGAGCGGCTCCGCTTCCTGTCGATCAGCGGCAACAATCTCGACGAATTCTTCATGGTGCGCCTCGCCGGCCTTGTCGGGCAGATGCGGCTCGGGGTGGTCGAAATCTCCGAGGACGGCCTGACCGCCGCCGAGCAGCTCGACCTCATCCGCAGCGAGGCCAACGAGCTGATGCGCGAGCAGGACGTCCGCTGGCATCAGCTGCGGAACGAGCTCGCCGACAATGGCATCGCGGTGCTCGAGCCGGATGAGCTGACCCGCGACGACAGGGCATGGCTCGACCAGCGCTTCCTCGATCAGATCCTGCCGGTGGTGACCCCGATCGCCATCGATCCGGCCCATCCCTTTCCGTTCATTCCGAACCGCGGGTTCTTTCTGGCCGTCGAGCTGAAGCGGCGCAAGGACGGAGACCGCATGAACGCGCTCCTGCCGATCCCGCATCAGCTCGAGCGCTTCATTCGGCTGCCGTCTGTCACCAGTGGGGCGCGATTTCTGGCGCTCGAACAGCTGCTGACGCTGTCCATCCCGCGACTGTTTCCGGGCTACGACCTCCTTGGCCAGGGCTTGTTCCGCATCATCCGCGACAGCGACATCGAGATCGAGGAGGAGGCGGAGGACCTCGTCCGCCTGTTCGAAACCGCCCTGAAGCGGCGGCGCCGCGGCGTGGTGATACGCATGGAAGTCGACTCCGCCTGTCCGGCCGCCCTGCGCAAGTTCATCGCCGAGGAGCTCCATGTCAGCGACGACGTGATCGTCACCTGCTCGGGCCTGATCGGCTATGCCGACACCAGCCTCCTCATTCTGGACGAGCGGCCCGACCTCAAATTCAAGCCGTTCAACGCCCGCTTCCCGGAGCGCATCCGCGATCACGGCGGCGACTGCTTTGCGGCAATCCGGCAGAAGGACATCATCGTCCACCATCCTTACGAGTCGTTCGATGTCGTGGTGCAGTTCATCCGCCAGGCGGCGGCCGACCCCGATGTCGTCGCCATCAAGCAGACGCTCTACCGGACCTCGCGCGACAGCCCGATCGTGGCAGCGCTTGCCAAGGCGGCGGAGGCCGGCAAGTCGGTGATGGCACTGGTCGAGCTCAAGGCCCGCTTCGACGAAGAGGCCAACATCCAATGGGCGCGCGATCTCGAACGGGCTGGAGCCCAGGTGGTGTTCGGCTTCATCGAGCTGAAGACCCATGCCAAGGTGTCGATGGTGGTGCGCCGGGAGGGTGGGCAGATGCGCTCCTACGTGCATTACGGCACCGGCAATTACCACCTGGTCACCGCCAAGATCTATACCGACCTGTCGTTCTTCACCACCGATCCGGCGCTGTGCCGCGACGCGGCGCGGCTGTTCAACTTCGTTTCCGGTTATGCCCAGCCGGAGGAGCTCGAGCGGATCTCGATTTCGCCGCTGTCGCTAGAGCAGCGCCTCCTCGAGCACATCGAGGAGGAGATCGCCCACGCCAAGGCGGGTCGCCCGGCGCAGATCTGGGCCAAGCTCAACTCCCTCGTCGATCCGGGCATCATCGACGCCCTTTATGTTGCCAGCAATGCCGGCGTCCAGATCGATCTCGTCATTCGCGGCATCTGCTGTCTCAGGCCCGGCGTTCCGGGGCTGTCGGACAATATCCGGGTCAAGAGCATCATCGGCCGGTTTCTCGAACATTCGCGCATTGTCTGCTTCGGCGGCGGCTTCGGCCTGCCGCATCCGCGCGCTCGAGTCTACATTTCCTCGGCCGACTGGATGCCGCGCAATCTCCACCGCCGGGTCGAGACGCTCGTTCCGATCTTCACGCCCACCGTTCACACCCAGGTGCTCGACCAGATCATGGTCGCCAATCTCAAGGACAATCAGCAGAGCTGGGAACTTCTGGCCGACGGCTCCTGGCGGCGCGTCGAGCTCCAGCCGGGAGAGGAGCCGTTCAATGCGCATGAGTATTTCATGAACAATCCGTCGCTTTCGGGACGCGGCAGCTCGCTCAAGGACCGCTTGCCGCCCGAGATTTCCGGGGGCATCTCGAAAAAGGTCAAGGCGCGGAAGTGACGTTCGTCAAGGATTTGGAAAGCGGATCCCTGCGCTTTCGACCGGTGGCGGTCGTCGACATAGGGTCAAATTCGGTGCGCCTCGTCGTCTATGACGGGTTGCGGCGCGCGCCGACACCGGTCGTCAACGAGAAGATCCTTTGCGGGCTTGGCCGCGGCGTGTCGCTGACGGGCAACCTGCCGGCCGATGCGATCGAGCGGGCGCTTGGGGCGCTGCGGCGGTTCCGTGCACTCGGCAAGCAGATCGGCGTGGTCGAGATCTTTGCGGTGGCCACGGCTGCGGCCCGCGAGGCCGCCAACGGGCCAAGCTTCATCCGCAGCGCCGAGGAGGCGCTCGATGCTCCGATCAGCATTCTCGCCGGCAGGGATGAGGCGCAATTCGCGGCGCTGGGCGTCATTTCCGGGATTCCGATCGCCGACGGGATCGTCGGCGATCTCGGCGGCGGCAGCCTCGAGCTTGTGGATGTCAAGGATGGCGCGATCCGCGATGGAGTGACGCTGCCGCTCGGCCCGCTGCGGCTCATCGACATGTCGGGCGGTTCGGTGTCGAAAGCCCGCAGCATCATCGATGCCCAGCTCGGGCAATCCGAGCTCATGGACCGGCTGCGAGGCCGCTTCTTCTACGCCGTCGGCGGAACCTGGCGCAATCTCGCCCGGCTCCACATGCGCCAGACCGACTACCCGCTGACGGTGCTGCACAATTACACGATGGCCCGCGACTCGGCGCGCTCGGTGGCGAGCCTGGTCGCCGGTCTGTCGCCGGCGTCGCTCAAGGACGTGAGAGCGCTGTCGCGCAGCCGCGCCGACACGCTGCCCTTCGGCGCTCTGGTGCTGGAGCGCATCCTGGCGGCCGGAAAGCCCAAGGCGGTGGTCGTCTCGGCTCATGGCTTGCGGGAAGGGCTGCTCTACTCCAAGCTCGACAAGCGCAAGCGCCAGAGCGATCCGCTGCTTGCCGGCTGCTGGGATTTCGCCCGCCGCTATTCGCGCTCGCCGACGCATGAGCTCGAGCTTGCGGAATGGTCGGGCCAGCTCGTGGAGCAGGGGCTGATCAAGGAGACGCCGGAAGAGGCCCGGCTGCGGCGCGCCGCCTGCATGCTTGCCGACATTTCCTGGCGGGCCCATCCCGATTATCGGGGCGGCCGATCGCTGATGACCATCACGCAGGCGGCTTTCGTCGGCATCGATCATCCCGGGCGGGTGTTTATCGCGCTCGCCGTGTTCTATCGCTATGAAGGAGCCTCGAGCGAAGATGTGCCGACGGATCTTCTCAAGCTGCTGCGGGAGGACTGGATCGAACGGGCCCGGGTGCTCGCGGCGGCCATGCGGCTGGCCTATGTGCTGACCGCGGCAATGCCGGGGCTGCTGCCGCAAATCGTGCTCGAGGCAGCGCCCGACAAGGGACTGATCCTGGGCCTTCGACGGAGCCATGGCGATCTGATGGGTGAAACCGTGCAGAAACGGCTCGATGCACTGGCAGCCCTGCTCGGCCGTACCGGCAAGGTGGTGATCAGGTAGGCAATAGGCAATAGGCAATAGGCAGTGAGTGGTGCACCACCCTATTGCCTATTGCCTATTGCCTATTGCCTTCCACTCGCTATTCCGCGGCAGCGCTGCGCTTGGCCTGCTCGCCGGCCAGGGGGAAGATGGCGCTCCGGCCGTTCTTGAGCCCGATGGCCGAGCGCCCGGCGCGGATCTCGAGCGCCGTTTCGCCGAACAGCTTGCGGCGCCATCCCTTCATGGCCGGCACGTTGCGGTCCTCGCCGGCAGCGATCGCCTCGATGTCGCTGCTCGATGCGACGAGGCGCGGGGCAATGCCATGAGCATCGCATACGACCTTGAGCGCCAGCTTGAGGATATCGGCGATCACAGCCGTTCCCTCGGGCAGGGGACGCTGCTCGTCGGCAACCGCCGGCAGCTTGGCCTGATCGGTCGCCATGCCGTCGCGGATGGCGGCGAGCAGCCCCTCGCCAAGACGCGAGGCGGCATAGCCGCGGGGCAGCGCCCTCAGCTCCTTCAGCGCCTCGATGCTGGCCGGCGCCTGCATGGCGATCTCGATAATGGCATCGTCCTTGATCACCCGGTTGCGTGGAATGTTGCGCTGCTGCGCCTCGCGCTCCCGCCAGGCCGCGACGGCGATCAGGATCGCGAGCTGCTTGCGGTTGCGGGGCTTGAATTTGAGCCGCTTCCAGGCATCGACCGGCTCGGTGCGGTAGTTCCCGGCATGGCTGAGCTGGGCCATCTCCTCCTCGAGCCAGCCCTCGCGGCCTGACGCGTCGAGCTCGGCCTTGAGCCGCCGATAGATGGTCCTGAGATGGGTCACGTCACAGAGAGCATAAGCAAGCTGCTTCTGGGACAGCGGCCGGCGGCTCCAGTCGGTGAAGCGCGAGGTCTTGTCGATCTGGGTGCGGGCAAGCTTGCGGGCCAGCACCTCATAGCTTGCCTGATCGCCGAAGCCGCACACCATGGCCGCGACCTGGGTGTCGAACAGCGGCGTCGGGATCACCCCGGCGCGCGAATAGACGATCTCGACGTCCTGGCGGGCAGCGTGGAATACCTTGACGACCCGCGAATCCACCATGAGCTGCCAAAACGGCTCGAGCTCCAGGTCGGGGGCCAGCGGATCGATGATCGCCTCGTGCTCCGCCCCGGCGATCTGAACGAGGCACAGCTCGGGCCAATAGGTCTGCTCTCGCATGAACTCCGTGTCCACGGTCACGAAGTCTTCCTGAGAGAGTTGAGAGCAGAGGCTCTCGAGGGCTTGCGTTGAAGTGACAATTTCCATTGATCGTTCCCGGGGTTCAGGAAGCCTGAGCCGGCCGTGAAAATCAAGGCAGATTGCGAGAATTTGAACGCCCCCAAGAAAAGTCTTTGGTTTCCGCGGCAAAGCCCGACGGCCGCCGGCGGCGACCGCCGTTCTTGACAAAGCGGAGGGGTCATGCGCTCTAACCCGCGCGCAGAATTGCCATGGAATCGGCGGGCGAGGAGCAATGAGCGGCTACCGGACACACACTTGCGGTGAGCTGAGGCTGACCGATGCGGGAAAGGACGTTCGCCTTGCCGGCTGGGTCCACCGCGTGCGTGACCATGGCGGCCTGAAATTCATCGATCTCAGAGACCATTACGGCATCACCCAGATCGTGGTGGATCCGGATTCGCCCGCTTTCGCCATCGCCGAGGTCTTGCGCTCGGAATGGGTGGTCCAGGTTGCCGGTCGCAGCCGGCCCCGGCCGGAGGGCACCGACAACCCCGAGCTCCCGACCGGCCAGATCGAGATCTTTGCCTCTCAAATAACCGTCCTGTCGGAAGCGGCCGAGCTGCCGCTGCCGGTGTTCGGTGACCAGGAATATCCCGAAGACATCCGTCTGCGCTATCGTTTTCTTGACCTGCGCCGCGAGCGCCTCCACCGCAACATCATTCGCCGCGGCGCGATCATCGACAGTCTGCGCCGCCGCATGCGGGCGCAAGGGTTCTTCGAGTTCCAGACACCGATTCTCACCGCATCGAGCCCGGAAGGCGCCCGCGACTTCCTGGTGCCGAGCCGGCTCCACCCGGGGAAGTTCTACGCGCTGCCGCAGGCGCCGCAGCAGTTCAAGCAGCTGATCATGATCTCTGGCTTCGACCGCTATTTCCAGATCGCCCCCTGCTTTCGCGACGAGGACGCGCGCGCCGACCGTTCGCCCGGGGAATTCTACCAGCTCGATATCGAGATGAGCTTCGTCAACCAGGACGACGTCTTCGACGCGGTCGAGCCGGTCCTCAGGGGGGTGTTCGAGGAATTCGCCGACGGCAAGCCGGTGACGGCGAAATTCCCTCGCATTCCCTACAAGCAGGCGATCCGCAAATATGGCTCGGACAAGCCGGACCTGCGCAATCCTCTCGAATTGTCGGAGGTCACCGAGCACTTCGCCGGCTCGGGCTTCAAGGTGTTCGCCACCATGATTGCCGAGGATCGCAAGGTGGAGGTCTGGGCCGTTCCGGCGCCCAAGGGCGGCAGCCGCGCCTTCTGCGACCGCATGAACAGCTGGGCTCAGACCCAGGGCCAACCGGGGCTCGGATACATATTCTGGCGCGAGGGCGAGGAGGGAGGTGCCGGCCCGATCGCCCGCAACATAGGGGCCGAGCGCAGCGAAGCCATTCGTCGCCAGCTCAAGCTCCGCGTCGGGGACGCGGTTTTCTTCGTCGCCGGCCGGCCGGAGAAGTTCTACAAATTCGCGGGCGAGGCGCGCAATCGGGTGGCTCGCGAGCTCGATCTCGTCGATCAGAACCGATTCGAGTTCTGCTGGATCGTGGATTTTCCGATGTATGAGTGGAACGAGGAGGAGCACAAGGTCGACTTCTCGCACAACCCCTTCTCCATGCCGCAGGGCGGCCTCGATGCCCTCAACAGCATGGACCCCCTCGACATCCTCGCCTTTCAGTACGACATCGTCTGCAACGGCATCGAGCTGTCCTCGGGCGCCATCCGCAATCACCGTCCCGATGTCATGCGCCGGGCCTTCGAGATCGCCGGTTACCCGGAAGAGGTGCTGCAGAACAAATTCGGCGGGATGTACCGCGCGCTGCATTTCGGCGCGCCGCCGCACGGCGGCATTGCGCCCGGCATCGACCGCATCGTCATGATGCTGTGCGACGAAACCAACTTGCGCGAAGTGACCCTTTTCCCGATGAACCAGCAGGCGGAGGACCTGCTGATGGGAGCACCGAGCGAGGTGGCGAGCCGGCAGCTTCGCGAACTCCATATTCGGCTCAACCTGCCCGATTCCCGCTGATGGCGCCCCGCACCATCACCGACGAGCTGCGCGAGAATGCGCTTCACTACCACCTGGAGCCGCGGCCTGGGAAACTCGAGATCCGCGCCACCAAGCCGCTGTCGAACCAGCGCGACCTGGCACTCGCCTATTCGCCGGGGGTCGCGGCTGCCTGCGAAGCAATCTTGGAGGATCCCGATGAGGCGGAGCGGCTGACCGTCCGCGGCAATCTCGTCGCCGTCATCAGCAACGGCACGGCGGTGCTCGGTCTCGGCGCGATCGGGCCGCTCGCGGCCAAGCCCGTGATGGAAGGCAAGGCGGTGCTGTTCAAGAAATTCGCCCGCATCGATGTCTTCGACATCGAGGTCGACGCCCGCGATCCGGCCTTGTTCTGCGACGTCGTGGCGGCGCTCGAGCCAACCTTCGGCGGCATCAATCTCGAGGACATCAAGGCGCCTGAGTGCTTCGAGATCGAGGAGAACCTCAAGCGGCGCATGAAGATCCCGGTGTTTCACGATGATCAGCACGGCACGGCGATCATCGTCGGTGCGGCTGTCCTCAATGCGCTCGAACTGGCCAACAAGAACATCGACGAGGTGAAGCTGGTGACGAGCGGGGCAGGAGCGGCGGCGCTCGCCTGCCTCAACCTTCTGGTGGCGCTCGGGATGCGCCGCGAGAACATCTGGGTCACCGATATCGAAGGCGTGGTCTATCAGGGACGCGAGCAGCTGATGGATCGCTGGAAGGCCAGCTACGCCCAGCCGACCTCGGCCCGCACGCTCGCCGACTGCATCGGCGAGGCAGACGTGTTTCTCGGACTTTCCGCCGGCGGCGTGCTTAAGCCGGAGATGCTCCGCAGCATGCCGAGGAAGCCGCTGATCCTGGCGCTCGCCAATCCGATGCCCGAGATCATGCCCGACCTCGCGCGCGCGGCGCGCCCGGATGCGATGATCTGCACCGGGCGGTCCGATTATCCGAACCAGGTCAACAACGTCCTGTGCTTCCCCTATATCTTCCGCGGCGCCCTCGATGTCGGCGCCACCACGATCAACGAGGACATGAAGCTCGCTGCGGTGAAAGCCATCGCGGCGCTCGCGCATGAGCCGTCGTCGGAGATCGTGTCGGCAGCCTATGGCGGCGAGACGCGGCTGTTCGGGCCGGAGTCGCTCATTCCGGCGCCGTTCGACCAGCGGCTCATCCTCTATATCTCGCCCGCCGTGGCCAAGGCGGCCATCGACAGCGGCGTGGCACGGCGGCCGATCGTCAATTTCGACAGCTATCGCGACCGCCTGAACCGCTTCGTTTTCCGTTCGGGCTTCGTCATGCGGCCGGTGTTCACGCGGGCCAGAAGCCATCTCAAGCGGATCATCTTTGCCGAGGGCGAGGACGAGCGGGCGATGCGGGCGGCGGGCGCGGCCATCCAGGACAGCTTCGCCATTCCCATCCTGATCGGGCGGCCGGAGGTCATCGGAAGCCGTCTCGAGCGGTTCGGGCTGGCGATCCGGCCGGGCCGCGATTTCGAGTTGGTGAACCCTGCCGATGATCCGCGTTATGCGAGCTATGTGGAGACGCTCGTTGCCTGCGCCGGGCGCAAGGGCGTGCCGCCGGATGCAGCGCGGACGCTGATGCGGACCAACTTCACCGTGATCGCGGCGGTGGCGGTGCGGCGCGGCGATGCCGATGCAATGATCTGCGGCCTCGAAGGCCGGTTCTACCGCCATCTCGAGCATATCCGCGACATCATCGGCTATGCCGGCGATCTCGACGAGTTTGCCACGGTGTCGATGGCAATCGTCAATCGCGGCTTCTATTTCTTCGCCGATACCTATGGCAACCGCGATCGCGATGCCGAGGGCATTGCCAATCTGTCGCGCCGCGTCGCCGCTCTGGTGCGGCGGTTCGGCATCGAGCCGAAGGTGGCGCTGCTCGCCAATTCGAGCTTCGGCTCAGCGCAGTCGGAGAGCGCGGCCAAGATGCGCGAGGCGACGGCGATCCTCTACAAGCAGGGCACCGATTTCGAAGTCGATGGCGAGATGCACGGCAACACGGCGCTCAATCAAGAGCTCAGGGACCGTCTCAACCCGCACTCGCTGCTGCGCGGCGAGGCCAACACCTTCATCATGCCGAATTCCGACGCGGCGAATCTCGCCTACCAGCTGGTGATGGAACTTGCGGACGGCACGCCGGTCGGCCCGATCCTGGTGGGCGCGGCTCTGCCGGCCCATGTGCTGGTTCCCGCCGCCACCACCAGAAGTGTCATCAATATGACAGCCTTGGCCGCCGTCGAGGCTCAGGATCGGGCTCGCCTTGGTGGCCGGATCTAGCCGGTGCGACGGGATGTCGTTCAAACGTCAACCGTCCTGCCGTATAATACCCATGATTTCGGGCGAGCTTCGCGAAAAATGCGGGAGCCCGGCAGGTCGGGCAGGAAAAAGGCTTCAAGCGCCCGCGGAACAGGGAGATCTGCATGCTTGAGTACACCCTTGGGTCTACAGCGAAAAATGCCGATTGGAGCTGGCGCGAGGCCAGCGACTGGGGCCTCTCGCCCCATCGCGAAAAGCTGACGCAACTTAAGGCCGAACTCGAGGGGATGATGGTTTTCGGGGAGCCGGGGAGCTTCGTCATGGAGCGTTTGAAGGCGCTGCATGCGGATATTTCGCGCGAGCTCGGCGACTAAGCGCGTTCAAATCCTTGTGAAGGCAATGGCGAGGTCGGTGGTGATGTCCACCGCCACGGTCAGGCCTTGCCCATCCTGGCAACCGGCCTCGAGCGACCGGATCACAGCGCCGTACTGCGTGTCGAACAGGCTGACCCGGTAGTCTCCGGGAAAAAGGCCGGGAATGGTGACGGCAAGCGCCAGCGGAGCTGCGTCCGGCTCGAGCCGGCCATCCGGGCCGATGGTGTCGCGACGCAGCAGGTAAGCCACCGCCTGGTCGCGGCTCGCGGCGGCGAAACGCCCCAGCACGGTCTGATCGATGATGCCGCCCGCCGTATCGCGGCAGGTCACGGCATCGCTCACGGTACGTCGGTCGAACCTGTGCCAGGCGATCAGCGGCAGGAACCGGGTCATGGCCGCTTGGGCAGCGAGCATCCCCTCGGTCAGCACATGCGGGTGGCGATTGGGCCAGCGCATGCCGCCGCCAGCCCCGCCGGCGGCGAGATGGGCCCATTGCACATGGCGGTGATATTCATCGTCGAAAGGCTCAGGCAGCGTGATCCGCTTGTCCTTGAAACTGTGGATCGGTCCGTGCTCGGAATCGAAGAACGGCCGGCCTGCCGGCGTCTCGCCGATGTTCTGGCCCACCAGCCGTCCCATCGCGAGCGCCGCGTCGACGGTATTCACGGGATCATCGATGGTGCCTTCCTCATAGATGTGGAGGTTTGCGAAATCGAGTGCCGGATGCCTGAGGATGGTGTCGGCGAACGGAATATGCGGACGCCATCGCATCTCCGGTCCGAAGAGCGACACGGTCTGGGGGTGAGCACGGCCGTGAATGCTGATCTCGAGCTGCCGCAGATGGTCGCTCAGCTCCTGGATGAACGCGACAAACGGCGCTGCGCTATCCTGCGCCTGACCGGGATGAATTTCGTTCCACAGGTCCCAGGCGAATAGTGCGCCGCTGCCGCCCCAGCGCCGCGTGGCAAAGGCGAGCCTTGCCTTGATGGCTGCCCTCGTCTCGGCGCAAAGCAGGGCCCGCGAGGGATGGTCGAGCGGACCGCCGCGCGTCCGGCTGTAGGGATGTTCGGCAAATTTGAGCCAGGTCCAGAAGGTGTCGAAAGGCGTGAGCAAAACCCTGAGGCCAAGCGCCTCCAGCAGCTCGAACAGATCGTCCCACAATTGCACCATCTCGGTGCGAAAGGTGCCGATGGGCTCTTCGAGCAGAAACTCCGCCACTTCGGCATATTCCAGCATCAGCCTGAGGACGGTGACACCGTGATCCCGCAGGCGCTCGAGATAGCGGCGGGCGGCCGATGGATCGCGCCGGCAATGGAGCCCCGACAGCCCCTCCCAGCTCACGGAGTCATTCTGGCCGATCGGTGTCCAGTCGCGCCCGTCGGCGGACACGAAATAGGGCGCATGGCGCGCCACCTCGATCCAGGCGAGGCCCTGAGCCTGGCCTTTTGCGCCGGAGCCCGGCGCCCATGGACGGTTGAACATCGCAAGTCGCTCGTTTGAGGTCCGGTGAACTTCTCGTGGCGATGTTTGTTCCCGCTCGAGGACGCCCGCAATGCGGGCAAAAAAGCTCTTGATTGTTTGCGCGATGCACCCTAAATGCCGCCACACGCAAGCCGGCTCGTGAACGACCGGCTTGTCATTGCCAGCGCAAGGGCTGGTGGCCATCTTCACAATTGCCGATCTATCGGTGGTGGGCGGGAGAGCGGTTCCGGAAACCTGTCCGGAGGTGACAAGCCGAGTGGCACATGAGCCGGTTTTTTTGCGTTGGAGGTGATTGCCCGTGATGGTCGGGCTTCGTGCGACTGCGGGAAGGTGCCTGAACATGTCCGATGATGCCGCCCTCTGTGAAGCTGCAGGCCTGAAGGGATCGGCCGCGGTTTCTGCCGAGTATGTCTATTCGGGCCCCGAACTGCCGCATGGCGCGGCAAGCGGGCTTGATCACTTCGTCGTCAGAAACGGCGTCGCGTGTGCTGGAATCCACCTCATCATCGATCTGATCGGTGCCGATCATCTCGACGACATCGAGCTGATCGATCGCACCTTGCGCGAATGCGTGCGCACCGCCGGCGCGACGCTCCTGCACATGCACCTGCACCATTTCACGCCCAATTCGGGCGTCTCGGGGGTGGCAGTGCTGGCCGAGAGCCATCTGTCGATCCACACCTGGCCGGAGCGCGGCTATGCCGCCCTCGATGTGTTCATGTGCGGCGATGCCCGACCCGAGCTCTGCGTCGGCGTGCTGAAGCGGGTTTTCCGCCCGAGGGAGATTCGCCTCACCGAGCATCTGCGCGGCGAGGGCGCGTGAGCGGTCGAGGCAATCGGTGAGCGGCAAGGACAGCCTGACGCGGCGGCCCGACGGTTCGATCTGGTATCGCGAAACCCTGCACGAGGCGGATGGGTTTGCCACCGAATACCGGGTGTCGGAGGTTCTGTTCGATTCCGCCACCCCGCATCAGCGGTTGATCGTCGTCGATACCGACTGCTTCGGCCGCCTGGTCGCCCTCGACGGCGCCACCCAGGTCACGATGGGCGACGAGTTTGTCTATCACGAAATGATGGCGCACGTGCCGCTCCTCGCCCATGGCCAGGCGGAGGATGTGCTGATCATCGGCGGGGGCGACGGCGGACTTGCCGAGGAGGTTCTGAAGCATCGAAGCGTCAGGCGCCTGGTCATGGTCGAGATCGATCCGGGCGTCATCGATTTCGCCCGGGCCCATCTTGCCGATCTCAACCACGGGTGCTTCGACGATCCACGGCTCGAACTGGTCATCAGCGACGGCAAGGACTATGCGGCCCGGGCCGCTGAGCGCTTCGACCTGATCATCGTCGACTCCACCGATCCGGTCGGGCCCGGCGAGGTCCTGTTCACGCGGCCCTTCTATGCCGACTGCAGGCGCCTCATGAAACCGCGCGGCATCCTCGTCACCCAGAATGGCGTGCCGTTCCTGCAGCCCGCGGAGCTCGAGAACACGATGGCGAATTTCGCCCAGCTCTTCACTGACGCGGGGTGCTATCTCGCGGTGGTTCCGAGCTATGCGGGCGGCTTCATGGCGCTCGGCTGGGGCAGCGATGATCCGGACAATCGAGAGGTGCCGCTCGAAGTCCTCGAGGCCCGCTTTGCCGCGGCGGATCTTCAGACCCGCTACTACACGCCCGCGGTCCACAAGGCAGCCTTCGCGCTGCCGGCCTTCATCGGCGCGATCGTCGAAAAGGGCAAAAGGGCCGGGCGAGTCGGCTGATCGGGATCCCTCCAGCCCCTCACGCCCCGATTTGCGTTGCTGATCTGCCACACCAGCGCCTCAGACTTGCCTCCGTTCCGCTGCGAGCGATTGATGCCGACCAGCGCCTTTGGCAGTCTTCCCCAGGAAGGCGGCCGGGCGCCTCTGAGCGGATTCGCATCAGTTTCGGGGAAGGGATCATGAAACGGGGTATCTTCGCGACCGCGGTGGCCGTGGCCATCGCTCTCGGACCGGTGCCGGCCAAGGCGGTTCAGTCATCGGGATGTTTCCTGCTGGGGTGCATTTTCCAGGGTCGGCTGAGCGGCGGCGCTACCCGTTCGCTGGTGGAATTTCGGGAAGCCACCAAATACAAGGTCGGCTCGATCATCGTGCGGACACCGGAGCGGGCGCTCTATCTCGTCCTGCCCGAAGGCAAGGCCATGCGCTACCGGGTCGGGGTCGGCCGGGAGGGTTTCCAGTGGTCCGGCAATTCGCGGATCGTCAACAAGGCGGAATGGCCAGGCTGGACGCCGCCTGCTGAGATGATCAAGCGCGAGCTCGAGCAGAACCATCGCGTCATTCCGACCTTCATGCCGGGTGGTCCCAACAACCCGCTCGGAGCGCGCGCTCTCTATATCGGCGGCACCATTTATCGCATCCATGGCACCAACCAGGCCGCCACCATCGGTGGTGCGGTGTCATCGGGCTGCATTCGCATGATGAACGCCGACGTCATCGATCTCTATGAGAGGGTCAAGGTGGGCGCCCCGGTCTATGTGTACCAGTGAGCTGAGCCGCAGAAATCTCGGCAAATTCGGGCCGCGACCCTCGGGTTCGCGGCCCTTTCGCTTGGCAGTCGACCTGGTCCCCAGGTCCTTCAGCGCCGGCGTCGGACGACCGCCTCCGGCTGCCTGATCGGCGACAAGATCGTCCGTATACTGAACAACTTCCCGTAAGCACGAAGCCCCGGTTCTGAGAACCGGGGCTCCGCTATGCCTTATGCCGTCAGAGGCCGTTTGGTTTTAACGACCTTTTTTGGCAGCCGGCTTTTTCGACGCCTTCTTGGCAGCCGGCTTTTTGGCGGCTGACTTTTTGGCGGCGGGCTTTTTGGCGGCCTTCTTGGCCGGGCTTTTCTTGGCTGCAGTTGCCATTCGTGAGATCTCCCCGAATGAGTGATGGAGATGTTTTACGCTTTTACTGACCGGTCGCTTCGACCTGCCCATCGCAGCGGACCGAGATCCGAAGCCATGGCGAACATCAAGACTCAAACACCGACACATGACGTTCGATTCGACAAGACGAAACCAACCGGTAATCAACATCAGTACCCTGATTTTTGTTCTAGTGGGTTAACAAAAATGACTCGTCGCGAGCCTCATGTCGATTCTTTTGT
>DATAOT010000028.1:0-11618 GCA_036265615.1 Aestuariivirgaceae bacterium | reverse complement strand
CGCTCAAGCCGATCAAGCGATCGGTGTCGATTGCCGGCCATCGCACGAGCCTGTCGCTCGAGCCCGAGTTCTGGGACGCGCTCCAGCGCGCCGCCACCGAGGACTCGACGAGCCTCGCCGGCCTGATCGCGGCCATCGATGCCACGCGCGGCCCGCGCAACCTGTCAAGCGCGGTCAGGGTGTGGCTGTTGGAGAGGGCAACGGAGGAATAGTGAGTAGCGAGTAGCCAGTAGTGAGTAGTGAGTAGTGAGTAGTGAGTAGTAGGTGGGCAGCGCTCGGCCCCGGACTACTCACTATTCACTAGGGTCAGGACTCAATTCAAGCAGAATGCTTCATTTCTCCCCTCGCCCCGCGACAGCGGGGAGAGGGTGGCGCGAAGCGCCGGGTGAGGGGTGGTCGAGCCGGCGAGAAGAGCCCCCTCATCCGCCCCTCCGGGGCACCTTCTCCCCCACTTCGCGGGGAGAAGGGAGAATTTGGGGGCGCCGACTCGCAAACTTAAAGGGTCCTGACCCTACTCACTATTCGCCAATTTGCCGGCAGGCATTGTCGAGCCAGCGCCGCTCGGCCTCGTTGAGGAAGCGGCCGATCTCGCGATGGACGCGCTGGTGATAGCCATTGAGCCAGTCGCGCTCGCCCTCGTCCAGCAGCGCCGGCTCCACCAGCCTGAGGTCGATTGGCACCAGCGTCAGCGTCTCGAAGCCGAGCATCGGCCGCTCGCCGCCGTCGATCGGCGCCGGTTCCGCAACCATGATCAGATTCTCGATGCGGATGCCGAACGCGCCTTCCTTGTAATAGCCGGGCTCGTTCGACAGGATCATCCCCGGCTCGAGCACCATGCGATCGCTTTTCGACAGCCGCGCCGGCCCTTCGTGGACCGACAGATAGCTGCCCACCCCATGGCCGGTGCCATGGTCGTAGTCGAGGCCCGCCGCCCACAGGGCGCTGCGCGCGAAGGCGTCGATATGGCCGCCCATCGTACCCTTGGGAAATCGCAGCCGCGATATGGCGATGAGGCCGCGCAGCACCCGGGTGAATCGGTCGCGCATCAAGGCTGTCGGCTCGCCCGCGATCACCGTGCGGGTGACATCCGTCGTGCCGTCCTCATATTGCGCGCCCGAGTCGATGAGAAAGATCTGGCCGGGCTTGATCTCGAGGTTCGAGCGTGTCGATACCCGGTAGTGCGGGATCGCCGCATGCTCGCCGGCTCCGGCAATGGTATCGAAGGACACATCCTTGAGGACGCCCGTATCGCGGCGGAACCGCTCGAGCGCCGTGACCGCGGCGATTTCGTCGAGCCTGCCGGCCGGCGCCTCCACATCGAACCAGTGCAGGAAGCGCACCATGGCGACGCCGTCGCGGCGGTGGGCGGAGCGGGCTCCCTCCCGCTCGGTCGCATTCTTGCGCGCTTTCGGCAGCACGCAGGGATCCTTGCCCTTGACGATCTCCGCGCCGCCTGACTGGAGAGCGGAGGCGATGGCATCGGCCGCCCATTCCGGATCGACCAGCACCCGCGCCCGCTCCGCGCCGAGCCGCTGCAGCGCTGCCTTGAGCTCAGCCGGCGGGCGCACGTCGGCGACGCTCGCGAGATGGGCGGCGACGTCTTCCGGCAGCCGTGACGGCTCGACGAACAGTTCGCCGCGCCCCGCCCGCCGCACGACGGCATGCGCCAGCACGATCGGTGTGTGGGGAACATCCCTGCCGCGGATGTTCAGAAGCCAGGCCACCGAGTCGGGCAGCGTCAGAACCGTCGCATCGGCCTTGGCCTTCTCGAGTTCGGCGCCGATGTCGGCGATCTTCTCGCCGGGCGTGCGACCCGCGAACTGCGCCGGATGGACCGACACCGGCTCGGCGCCCGCCGTCGGCCTGTCCTGCCACAGGCTGTCCACCAGATTGGGCTCGACGGGTTTCAGCACCGCGCCGCGCTCCTGGCAGGCCTTGCGCAGCCGCTCGGCCGCTTCCGCCGTGGTCAGCCAGGGGTCGTAGCCGAGCACGCTGCCGGCGGCGAGGTTCTTGGCAAGCCATTGATGCGGCGGCTCTTCGACGGAATGGACGATGCTGAAGATCGCAGGATCGACTTGCTGCCGCGCCTGGATCGTGTAGCGACCGTCGGTGAACAGCACCGCCTCGTCTTTGGTGACGATGCACAGGCCCGCCGAGCCGCTGAAGCCGGTGAGCCAGCGCAGCCGCTCCGATGCCGGTGAGACATATTCGCCCTGAAACTCGTCGCTTCGCGGCACGACATAGCCGTCGAGGCCAAGCTCCTGCATCTTTTGGCGAAGTCCGGCTATGCGCTCGCGCGAAAGCTGTGGCTCGGCGGTGTCGTCGAAGGTCTGGAACATGGCGCTTCAACTCTTAGGCGCTCCACCGCGCGCCGGCAATGGCGTGCCGGCCACATGCCCCGGCACCGCTCATGCTGCGGCGCAATATCACTGCTGCTGATCCGGAACTTACCTTGCCATGCGTCAACTGCATGGAGAACCGGAACGCATCCTTTGCACGGCCCTGCACAGCGTCGAGGCAAGCTGACGATGTCATGAATAAAGCCCAACTTCATAGTGTGTTAAGCGCGATTAACAGAGCATGAACAAACCTATAACAATTGTGCATAGCTGCGGTGTTCCGCCATCGGTGGTGAGCCGGCGAATCAGACGTATATAGCAGTCACTGGATTGTGCGGCGCAGCATCAACGCGCGGCGCCGCGAGCTGCACGGAGAGGACCGATGTCGAGCACCACCATCAACAACATTCATGAGAGCGGCCGTGTTGCCCTGCGCGCTCTTCCCGAGACCGTCTCCCGGTTGGCCGAGAGTGTCGGCCGCTTCTTCACCCTGTCCCGCGCCGAGCGCGAGCTCGCTGAGCTGGACGATCGCCTGCTGGCCGATATCGGCCTGCGGCGGGGCGAGATCCACCGGGTGGTCTGGGGCGGCCGCCGCTTCCGTTGATCGGACGCATCGCGATGGGCTGGAGCACCAGCGTGCTCCAGCCCTCGATGCGGATTCGCCGTATGAGGCGGAAGCCGCGATCCCGGTAGGCGGCAAGCACCCAGCGTTCCTGATCGAGCTGCAGGCCGGATAGCACCACGATGGCTCCGGCGCCGACCAGCTGGCGCAGCTTGTAGGCGAGCGCCGCCAGTGGCCGCGCCAGGATATTGGCGAGAATCACGTCATAGGGCCTGAATGCCCGGATGACCGGCGATTCGGAGCCGGTGGCCCGGTGTGCTCGGATGCGGGCGCGGTTGAGCCGGGCGTTGGCCTGCGTCACACGAATGGCTTCGGGATCGATGTCGGTGGCGCAGACGAGCGCATGGCTTGCCCGAAAGGCGGCGATCGCCAGGACGCCGCTGCCGCTGCCGACATCGAGGATCCGCCTTGGCCGGCGCCTCTTGAGAAGATCATCGAGAGCTTTCAAGCAGCCCAGCGTCGTCCCGTGATGGCCGGTGCCGAATGCCGTGCCGGCATCGATTTCGATTGCGATGCTGGCCGCCGGTCGGTTGCCGCGATCATGGCTGCCATGGAGGAGAAAACGGCCGGCTCGGACCGGCTTCAGCCGCTCGAGCGAGGCGCCGACCCAGTCGATGTCGGGCAGCGTGACGGGAGAGAGCGCCGCGCCGTCGAGGCCCGCCATCTCGAGGCTGCGTGCAAGCGTGCCTGCATCGGGTGGCGTCGCGAAGATCGCCTCGACCGTCCACCCGTCGCCGCGCTTCGGATCGACATTGAGCAACGCCACTGCGTCCGGCGGCGGCCACGGCAGCGTTTCGAGCGACGTGGCGAGCGCCGAGGCGGCAGCCTTGTCGAGACGCCGCGACCGCAGCATCACCGGTCGGCATGAGGATGTGTTCATTGCGTCAGATCGGCGTCATACCACCGGCGCGACAGGCGCGACAGGGTGCCGTCGCGATGCATGTCGGCCACGATCTGCTTCAACCGGGCACCGAAATCCGGATCTCCCTTGTCGATCGCCACCGCCAGCGGCTCGAGAAACAGCGGCCCGCCGATGATCTTCAGCGGATAGCCGTTGCGGATCGCCCCGAGCGCCGTCGGGAGCGCCGTGATCACCGCGTCGAGCTTGGTGCCGTCGCCGAGCTTCAGATCGTCGAGCGCCAGCTGGTCGGTGTCATAGGTGTGGATGCGCGGCTCGGCAATGAGGTAGTCGAACTCCGCCGCTCCCGGCACGTCGATCTCGAGGCTGTGCCTGAGATAACTTTCATAAGTCGTGGCGATTCCGACCCCGATCGCCTTCTCCGAGGCGAGCTCGGGCGACGTGATGTCGCGATTGTCGTTATGAACGACGAGCGAGGCCGGCGTATTGTAGTAGAGAGCCGGAAAATCCAGATGTTTGCTTCTTTCCCGGGTCGGGCTCATCGAGCCCACCGAAATATCCCACCTGTTCTGCCAGTTTCCGGCCGTGATCACATCCCAGCCCGGAGTGACGAATTTGAGGTTGACGCCCAGCCGCCGAGCGATTTCGCGGCCGACATCGATGTCGAAGCCCTCGAAATCGCCTGAGCTGGTCAGCTGCGACTGGGGCGGGTATTCGGGATCAGTCGCCATGACCATCACTCGTTTTGCCAGGATCCGATCGAGCACCGGCCCTGCTGTCGCGCCGCTCGTGACGCTCGCCAGCGCCGCGGCAGCGGCAAGGGCCATGGCGAGCTTGCGCAGGGACATGGTAGAAAACCCCATATTTTCCCGCTCCGATCATCGACCAGTTGGTGGCCCGGCCGCAAGTGGGGGCGGCTGATGGCGACCCTGATGCTGGTGCCGCTGGTCGCCGCCGCTGCCCTTTTCATGGAGAATCTGGACGCGACGGTCATCGCCACCTCGCTGCCCGCCATCGCCCGCGATCTCCATCAGGATCCGGTGATCCTCAAGCTCGCCTTCACCTCCTATCTCATCGCGCTCGCCGTCTTCATCCCGGTTTCGGGATGGGCCGCCGACCGCTTCGGGGCCCGCAACGTGTTCCGCGGCGCCATCGTCATCTTCACCCTGGCGTCGGCCGCCTGCGGCTTTGCCGACTCGCTCGAATGGCTGGTGGCCGCCCGCGCTGTTCAAGGCATCGGCGGCGCCATGATGACGCCGGTCGGCCGCCTGATCCTGCTGCGCTCGGTGCCGAGGAGCGAGCTTGTTCAGGCGCTGGCCTACCTCACCATCCCGGCGCTGATTGCGCCGCTCATCGGCCCGCTGGTCGGCGGCTTCATCACCACCTACTTCCACTGGCGCTGGATATTCTGGATCAACATACCGGTAGGGGTTCTCGGCCTGGTGCTTGCCACCCGCTACATGCCTGATGTCAGGGCCGACCGCGTGCCGCCGCTCGATTGGCTCGGCTTCTGCCTGTCGGGCCTCGGGCTCTCGGCCATCATCTTCGGCTTCACCATCACCGGCGGCGTGGTTCTGCCGCGCCTCGCTGCCCCGGCGCTGGTCATGGCCGGGGCGGTGCTTGTGGCGCTCTACATCCACCATGCGCGGCGCGCACCCCACCCGATTCTCGATCTCCGCCTGTGCCGCATCCCCACATTCCGTTCGAGTCTCGTCGGCGGCACGGTGTTTCGCGTCGGCATCGGCTCGATCCCGTTTCTCCTGCCGCTGATGCTGCAGGTCGGCTTTGGCCTCAATCCCTTCGAATCCGGCTCATTGACCTTTGCCGCCGCCGCCGGCGCCTTGGTCATGAAAATCACCGCCCTGCCGATTCTGCGCCAATTCGGCTTCCGCCGCGTGCTCGTGGTCAATGCCCTCATCTGCGGCGGCTTTCTCGCCATCAACGGCCTCTTCACACCTCATACGCCGCATGCCGTCATTCTCCTTGTGCTGCTGACCGGCGGCTTCTTCCGTTCGCTGCAATTCACGAGCCTCAACGCACTCGCCTTTGCCGATGTGCCGGCTCCCATCCTGTCGCAGGCCACCAGCATGTCGGCCGTGGCTCAGCAGCTCGCCTCGGCGGCCGGCGTGGCGCTGGCGGCCTTCCTCCTCGAAAGCGCCAGGGCGCTGCGCGGCGACAATTCCCTGGTCACCGCCGATTTCTCGATTGCCTTCATCACGATCGCGGTGTTCACCGCCTTCTCGGGCTGGCTCCATCTCAGTCTCGAGAAGGACGCCGGCGCCGAGGTCGCCGGCACGGCGCGGGAGTAGGGAAAAGGCAGGAGGGAAGGGTGCCGCTCACTGCTATTGCCTACTGCCTCCTCACGTCCGCTCGACGAAGCTGTCGATCACCCGCTTCTCGCCCGCCTTGTCAAAATCGACGGTGAGCTTGTTGCCCTCGATCCGCAGGATGCGCCCATAGCCGAACTTCTGGTGGAACACCCGTTCGCCTTCGCTGAAGCTCGCCCCCGCCGTGTCGCTGGCGACCAGCTGCCCCTCGATGATGCGCGGCGCTGTCCGCATCGCCTCGCCCGCCGCATAGCGCTTCTGCGCCCGCTGCCAGCCCGGCGTCGCGTAGGTGTTGGCGAACGGCTTGAGATCGTCGAAGCGGCTTCCGCCGAAGGCGTTGACGCCATAGGCGGCAAAGCTCGTCGAGCGCTCGACGACATCGATATGATCGGCCGGCAATTCGTCGATGAAGCGCGAAGGCAGCGCCGATTGCCACAGATTGTGCATCCGCCGGTTCTGGGCAAAGGAGATGATGGCGCGGCGCTTGGCCCGGGTGATGCCGACATAGGCGAGGCGGCGCTCCTCCTCGAGCCCGGCGCGGCCGCTCTCGTCGAGCGAGCGCTGATGCGGGAACAGCCCTTCCTCCCAGCCCGGCAGGAACACCGTGCCGAATTCCAGTCCCTTGGCCGAATGCAGGGTCATGACGTTGACCTTCTCGTCGCTGTCGCTCGAATCCGCATCCATCACCAGCGCCACATGCTCGAGAAAGCCGGTCATCGTCTCGAACTCGCCCATCGAGCGGATGAGCTCCTTGAGGTTTTCGAGCCGGCCGGGTGCTTCCGGTCCCTTGTCGTCGAGCCACATCTGCGTGTAGCCCGATTCGTCGAGCACGATCTCGGCCAGCTCGGGATGCGGCATGCCGTCGAGCAGCTGGCGCCAGCGGGCGAATGACATGAGCAGGTCCGACAGCGCCTTGCGGGTCTTGGGCAGCAGCTCGTCGCTGTCCACGAGCTTGCGCGCGGCTCGGTAGAGCGAGGTGCCCTCGCGTCCCGCCACCTCATGCAGCCTTTTGACCGAGCTCTCGCCGATGCCCCGCTTCGGCACATTGACGATCCGCTCGAAGGAGAGGTCGTTGTCGGGCGATACCACCACCCGGAAATAGGCCAGCGCATCACGGATTTCCTGCCGCTCGTAGAAGCGCGGGCCGCCGATCACCCGATAGGGCAGGCCGAGCGTGATGAACCGGTCTTCGAAAGCCCGCATCTGGAAGGAAGCGCGCACCAGGATCGCGATGTCGTTGAGGCTTTCGCCCCGTCGCTGGAACTGCTCGATGTCGTCGCCAATGGCGCGCGCTTCCTCGTCGCCATCCCAATGACCGCGCAAGGTGATGAGCTCGCCCTCGTCGATCTCGGTCCTCAACGTCTTGCCGAGGCGGCTCTCGTTCTTGGCGATCAGCCCGGAAGCAGCGCCGAGAATATGCGGCGTCGAGCGGTAGTTCTGCTCCAGCCGGATGATCCGCGCCCCCGGAAAATCCTTTTCGAAGCGCAGGATGTTGTCGACCTCCGCCCCGCGCCAGCCATAGATCGACTGGTCGTCATCGCCGACACAGCAGATGTTGCGCCGACCCTGACCGAGCAGCCTCAGCCATAAGTATTGTGCAACATTGGTGTCCTGGTACTCATCGACCAGCATGTATTTGAACCGCCGCTGGTAATCCGCCAGAACGTCGGGATTGTCCTGGAACAGCCGCAGGCATTCGAGCAGGAGATCGCCGAAATCGCAGGCATTGAGCAGCTTCAGCCGCTCCTGATAGATGCGATAGAGCTCGCCCCCTCTGCCGGCAAAGCCATGGCCCTCGGCGGCCGGCACCCTGGCCGGCGGCAGGCCGCGGTTCTTCCAGCCGTCGATCAGCGCCGCGAGCTGCCGCGCTGGCCAGCGCTTCTCGTCGATGTCGTTCGCCGACAGGACCTGCTTCAGGAGCCGGATCTGGTCGTCGGTGTCTAGTATGGTGAAGTCCTTCTTGAGATCGACGAGCTCGGCATGGCGGCGCAGGATCTTGACGCTGATGGAATGGAACGTGCCGAGCCACGTCATGCCCTCGACCACGCCGCCGATCAGCAGCCCGATCCGTTCCTTCATCTCGCGGGCGGCCTTGTTGGTGAAGGTCACGGCCAGGATCTGCCCCGGCCAGGCCTTTCCGGTCGCGAGCAGATGGGCAAGCCGGGTGGTCAGCACCCGTGTCTTGCCGGTCCCGGCGCCGGCCAGCACGAGGAGTGGCCCGTCCAGCGTCTCCACGGCGGCGCGCTGTTCGGGGTTGAGACCGTGCATGTAGGGCGGATCGGCGGGGGCCATCGCCCGCGCCGCCAAGCCGCCGCGGCGCGGCTTGAGCCCGGGATCGTCGTCCAATTCGTTGAAATCGATGGGTCCGGTCACCGTGCCCCTGCGAATCGAGCCAATCATTTATATTTATATAACAGCGGGGGCATGGCATTTCGACCTCGCGCCCCGAGGAAAAGCGTGCGCCGGGAGCCTCCCTTGGCTAGTGTTCCTTGGGGCAGAGGTGAAGGATCGTCATGACGACGACGGCAGGGTTCCCGCGGGCGCGGGACGGCATTGACGCGGCTCTAAAGGCGATTGCCGGCGTGATCGGCGACCGGCTTTCCACGGCCCCCTCGGTGCGCGAGCAGCATGGCAAAGACCTGACCTGGAACCCGGGTTCGCCTCCGGATGCGGTGGCGTTCGTCGAGAGCACGCCGGAGGTGCAGCAGATAGTGACGATCTGCGGCCGCCACGGCACCCCGATTATTCCTTATGGAACAGGAACTTCGCTGGAGGGCCACATCACCGCACCGCATGGCGGCGTGAGCCTCGACTTGAGCCGCATGAACCGCATTCTCGAGGTCAATGGCGAAGATCTCGATTGTCGGGTCGAAGCCGGCGTCACCCGCGGCAAGCTCAACGCCCATCTCCGCGACCAGGGGTTGTTTTTCCCCATCGACCCGGGGGCCGATGCCTCCCTGGGCGGCATGGCGGCGACCCGCGCCTCGGGCACCAATGCCGTTCGATACGGCACGATGCGCGACAACGTGCTGAGCCTGACCGTCGTGACCGCCGATGGCGAATGCCTGCGCACGGCGCGCCGGGCGCGGAAATCCTCGGCCGGCTATGATCTCACCCGGCTTTTTGTCGGCTCCGAGGGGACGTTGGGCGTCATCACCGAGGTCGCTCTTCGCCTTTATGGCATCCCGCAGGCGATCATTGCCGGCTCCTGCCCGTTCCCCTCGATCGAGGCCGCCTGCAACACCGCCATTGCCACCATCCAGTACGGCATTCCCATCGCCCGCATCGAGCTGGTGGATGTCGAGCATGTCCGCGCCTTCAACGCCTATTCCAAGACCGCCCTCGCCGAGACCCACACCCTCTTTGTCGAGTTTCACGGCACCGAGGCCGGTGCTGCCGAGCAGGCGGCGCTGTTCGAGACGATTGCCAGCGACAATGGGGGCGGCCCGCTCGCGACCGCCCGCCACGAGGAGGATCGCGCCAGGCTCTGGCAGGCCCGGCACGATGCCTTCTGGGCCGCCAAGGCCTTGCGCCCCGGCAAGGACGTCTTTGCCACCGATGTCAGCGTACCCATATCGCGTCTCGCCGAATGCGTCCTCGAGACCGAGGCCGACCTCGCCCGGTCTCATCTCTACGGGCCGATCGTCGGCCATGTCGGTGATGGCAATTTCCACGTCGTCCTCTTTTGCGACCGCAAGGACCCGGACGAGGTGGCGCGGGTCGAGGCGTTCTACGAGCGGCTGATCATGCGGGCGATCGCCATGGACGGCACCTGCACGGGCGAGCACGGGGTGGGGCGGGGCAAGATGAAATTCCTCAACCTCGAGCTTGGCCGCGCCGTCGATCTGATGCGCCGCGTCAAACAATCGCTCGATCCGGGGAACATCATGAATCCAGGTAAGATCGTCGCTGCATGACTCTGGGATTTCTCGAAAATGGCCGCAGGCCGCGGGCGGAACAGAGGCGATGAGCCCATGGAAGTCGCCTCTTCTGCTGCTCGGAATTCTCGCCATCATCGCTGCGGGTGCTGCCCTCTTTGCGCCTTTTTTCCTCGATTGGGACGCCTATCGCCCCACCATTGAATCCTACGGCCGCCAGCTGACCGGCCGCGTGGTGCGGATCGGCGGCAAGATCGACGCTCAGCTCTTTCCCTGGCCAACCCTGACGCTGCGCGATGTCCGCGTCGCCAACCCCCGCGGCGCCCTCCATCCCGATCTGTTCATCGCCCCGGTCCTCACCATCGAGCTTGCTCTGCCGCCGCTGCTCTCCGGCCATCTCGAGATGACCGAGGTCAGGATTGCCCGGCCGACGGTTGCGCTCGAGCGCCTCGCCGGCGACGAGGGCACCTGGACTCTCAAGCCCGACCGCGCGCTGCTCGAGGAGATCGGACCGCATCGACTGTCCTTCCCGGCAATCCGCGTCGATGGCGGCACCGCCTATCTCGTCGATCGCAAGCGCGGCGGCAGCGCCGAGGTTGCGATCCGCACCATCACTGCCAATGCCCCCGAGCTCCGCGGGCCGTGGAAGCTTGGCGGCACCGTCGCCTATCACGGCCGCGAGCTGCAGCTCACCTTCACCTCCGGAAGCGCGCGCCAGGGCGACCCGCGCCCGACCTTCCTCAGGATCTCGCCGGTTTCAGGTGGCGGCTATTCCTACACGTTCGACGGCACGACGCCGGCAACGCCCGATGGCACCATGGACGGCACGTTGAGCATTGTCCCGGTCGAGAACCCCGAGGGCAAGAGCGATGCCGCCTTCGGCGTCCAGCCCTTCAGCGTCAAGGCCGACGTGGCGGCGAGCTTCAACCACGTCGCCCTGTCGAAGATCGAGGTCAGCCCGGCCGCCAGCGCCGACACCGGCAATCTCGTCACCGGCACCGCCAACATCGACCTCGGCTCGACCATCGTGGTCAGCGCAGACCTCCAGTCCCCGCGCATCGAGCTCGACACCCTGCTCGATGCCGAGAGCCGCCGCGCCCTCCTGTCCAGGGATGGGCTCGACGCCCTCTCGGCGCTGATGGAGACGCTGCCCGACAAGGTCATCGCCAATCTCCACCTCGGTGTTGCAAGCCTGGTGGCGGGCGGCGAAACCCTGGACGGTGCCGAGCTTGCCGCCTCGCTTTCGGCCAGAAGCCTCAAGGTCGAGGCGCTCAAGCTGTCGATTCCCGGCCATACCAGGCTCGCCTTCGCCGGTACCTTTCTGCCGCAGCCTTCCGGCGCCTCGGTTTCGGGCGATGTGCGGCTGGAATCGGCGTCGCTCCGCGAGCTTGTGACCTGGCTCCTGCCCGACAAGGCCGACTCGATCGACAAGGTGTGGACCGGTCAGCGCGGCCAGCTCGACCTGTCGGGACGGCTCGATGCGAGCGCCGACCGCATCCGCTTCAGCGAAGCCGAGATCACGCTCGATGGCGCCAAGGCCGACGGCAATCTCAGCTTGACCATGGCCGACAGCCCTTCGCTGTCCCTGCGGCT
>DATAOT010000027.1:0-10757 GCA_036265615.1 Aestuariivirgaceae bacterium | reverse complement strand
AGAAATGGGCATCGGTCACCGACCGGATCTCCTCGCCGGCTTCGACCACGGCACAAAAAGCTTCGTCCATCACGCTAGCCTCCTCGGGAAATGTAACACTCCCGCAGCTCAAAGGGGAGCCATGCAATCCAATGCAACCTTCGGAGTTTTCCGCAGATTTCGATCATGCAAGGATTGTGTAGCCAACCTTCAGTATCTATCTGGTTGCAGATTCCGGGGGCTTATCATGATCCATCAGCTGAGGACCGAAGGTGCGGCGCGCGCTCCAGTGTCAACGACGCTGCTGGTGACAAGCGCGGCGCGCTGCGTGCGGGCGGCGATCCTCAGTTCCTGCCGCAGTGCCTATCCCCGGTCGGTCGCGACGGCATGGCTCGCCAACAAGACGGCTCAAAATATTGCGGCGTGGCTGCCGGTCGCGGAGCACGACGCCTTCTTCTCTCTGCAGGGGGAGGTGGTCGAGGGCGTGGCGCTGGTGGCGCGGCATCGTCATCTCGAACTCATTTGCGTGCATCCCGAGGTGCAGCGGACAGGTGTGGCGAGCCGGCTGTTCGCCGCGCTCGTGGCGCGGCTGCAGCCGATCCAGCTCGAGGCGCACGCGCCGCTCCCGTCGGTGAACTGGTATCTGAAGCATGGCTTCACGATCCGGGCAGCGCCACTCGTCGAGGAAGGCGTGTTGTGGGATATTCCGCTGGTGTGGCGCGCCGGCCTCAATGGCGCCGGAACGAGCACGCGAGCTTGAGGACGACATGTCGGGAAAGATCCATGTCGGCGTCGGCGGTTGGACCTTCGAGCCGTGGCGCGGGGTGTTCTATCCGAAGGGCCTGCCGCATAAGCGCGAGCTCGAATATGCGAGCAGGGCGCTCACATCGATCGAGATCAATGGCACTTATTATTCCACCTTCAGGCCTGACAGCTGGCAGAAATGGGCGGCAGATACACCAGAGGGATTCAGATTCGCCGTCAAGGGGTCGCGCTATTCAACCAATCGCCGGGTGCTGTCCGATCCCCTGTCGGCGAAATCGATCGCCCGATTCATCGAGCAGGGCCTCACGCATCTCGGCGACAAGCTCGGTCCGATCAACTGGCAGTTCATGGCCACGAAAAAATTCGAGGCGGACGACTTCGAAGGTTTCCTCAAGCTTCTCCCCAAGGAAGTGGACGGGCGGGCACTGAGCCATGCCGTCGAGATCCGTCATGACAGCTTCCGCGATTCCACCTTCTACGCGCTGGCACGCCGGCACGGGGTGGCCATCGTCTATGCCAAGGAGGAGACGTTTCCCGAGATCGACGAGGCCACGGCCGACTTCACCTATGCGCGGCTGATGTCGAGCCGCGAGGACCTCGACAACGGCATCGACCCGAAGGAGCTGAAACATTGGGTGCGCAAGGCCAGGGCATGGGCCAAGCGCGGCGATGTGTTCATCTATTTCATTTCCGGCGCCAAGGTGCGCAACCCGGCGGCCGCTCAAGCTCTGATCAAGGCGCTGGGCGGGTAAGGATCGCAACAGCCCGCGCCGGGAACTCTGGCCGGCCATTGGAACTTTGCTGTCGAGATCCATGCGAGACATCCAGCGGAGATTGCCGGTCGGCGCCGAGCTCCTCGAGCAGGGGCTGCATGTGCGGGTGTGGGCGCCAAAGTGCCGACGGGTTGCGGTGGTGACCGAGTCGGAAACGCAAGATGCCGAGGCTTTCGAACTCGAGGCCGAGCCAGACGGGTATTTCTCGACCCTGATCGAGGGGCTCGAACCCGGTGTGCGGTACCGTTATCGGCTGGACGGGGGGAAGTCCTTTTCCGATCCCGCGTCGCGCTTCCAGCCGGAGGGGCCGCACGGTCCCTCGATGATCGTCGATCCGCGCTATGGCTGGCGGGAGACGGCATGGCAAGGCGTGCGCGAGGGCGTGCAGATCGTCTACGAGATGCATATCGGGACTTTCACGCCCGAAGGAACCTGGCAAAGCGCCATTGCGGAGCTGCCGGCACTGGCCGATCTCGGCATCACCGTGCTCGAGGTGATGCCGGTCGCCGATTTCGCCGGCGATTTCGGCTGGGGCTATGACGGGGTCAATCTGTTCGCTCCCACCCGGCTCTATGGCAGCCCCGACGACATGCGCGCCTTCATCGATGCGGCGCATGGGCTCGGCATGGCTGTCATCCTCGACGTCGTCTACAATCATTTCGGCCCTGATGGGAATTATCTCAAGAAATTTTCCGATCATTATTTTTCGACCCGCTACAAGACCGACTGGGGCGAAGCGATCAATTTCGACGGCGCCGAATCCGCTCCGGTGCGCGCCTTCTTCCTCGCCAATGCGCGGCACTGGATCGAGGAATACCGGCTCGACGGGCTCAGGCTCGACGCAACGCAAGACATCTTCGATGCATCGCCGCGGCATATTCTGGCCGACATCACCGCCACCGTGCGCGAGGCGGCAGCGGGGCGGAGCACGCTGATCGTTGCCGAGAACGAGCCGCAGCAAACAAGGCTCGCGGTACCGATCGAGCGCGGCGGCCATGGCATCGACCGTTTGTGGAACGACGATTTCCACCATAGCGCCATGGTGCGGCTGACGGGCAAGCGCGAGGCCTATTACAGCGACTATTGCGGGGCTCCGCAGGAGTTCGTGGCGGCGGCGAAATACGGCTATCTCTATCAAGGGCAGCTCTACCGCTGGCAGAAGCAGCGGCGCGGAACGCCGGCACGAGGGCTTCGGCCCTCGACCTTCGTCAATTTCATCCAGAACCACGACCAGATCGCCAATTCCGGACGGGGCCAGCGCAGCCACGTGCTGACCGGCGCGGCGGAGACGCGCGGCTTTGCGGCGCTGCTCCTGCTGATGCCCGGCACCCCGATGCTGTTCCAGGGACAGGAGTTCGCCGCGTCCTCGCCCTTCTTCTATTTTGCCTGCCACAAGCCAGACATCGCCGAACAGGTGGCCAAGGGGCGGGCCGCCTTCCTGGCGCAGTTTCCAAGCCTCGCCACGCCCGAGATGCAGGCGCTGATCCCCGATCCTTGCGACTGGGAGACCTTCCGGCGCTCGAAGCTCAAACCGCAGGAGCGGCGGGACAACGCTGCAAAGGTGGCGCTCCATCGCGATCTCATCGCCTTGCGAAAGCACGATCCGGTGCTCAGCCGCGACGAGCCAGGCATGGTCGATGGCGCCGCTCTCACCGCAGATGCGCTTCTCCTGCGCTTTTTCGCAGCTGACGGGATGGACCGGCTGCTGATCGTCAATTTCGGCAGCGACCAGCGGCTCGATGCCGTCCCGGAGCCGTTGATCGCGCCGCCCTACGGATGCGCCTGGACACTGTTATGGTCGAGCGAGGATCCGCGTTACGGTGGCAACGGCACGCCGGCGGTGGAAACGGCTGATGGCTGGGTGCTGCCGGCTCATGCAGCGGTCGTGCTGGTGCCGGCGCTGCTGGCCGATCCCGACCAACGGGATGCGACAAGCTTCGTCTGACAGGAGGGCTCCCGATGCCTCAGGTGCGTAGCGGAATGCCAAGCCCGAAGCTTGACGAGCAGACATTCAAGCGGCGGTTCCTGGATCAGTTCAGAGATCCCGCCTTCGCTCCGCTCGAGGCCGAGCTTTCGCGAATTGCCGAGGCGGCATGGGACGGCTACTCGCATTCGCGCAAGAGCCCCCGCACGGCCAAGGCGGGCGTCGGTTTTGCCGACCCGCAGTTCGAGCTGTCGGTGGACTGGCTTCAGGCCAGGGCGGCGATCAAGGCTGCGGGCGAGCGGCACCAGCAGGGGCAACTTCGGGGGCGCGTTCTCCTCATCAACGGCTCGTCGAGAAGCGACCATACCTGCCCGGGCGAGATGTCCAAGAGCTGGCGGCTCCTGACCATCGCGCGCCAGGTGCTGGAGGAGGAATGCCGCCTGGAGACCGAGGTCCTCGATCTCGCACGGCTGGCCTCGGAATACGGCCGCAAGATCCACCCCTGCAAGGCCTGCTTCTCGACGGCGGCGCCGCTCTGTCACTAGCCGTGCTCCTGCTATCCGAACCACTCGCTGGGCCAGACTCAGGACTGGATGAACGAGATTTATCCGATGTGGGTGGCAGCCCATGGAATCATGATCATTACGCCTGTCAATTGGTATCACACGTCATCGTCACTGAAGCTCATGATCGACCGGCTGGTCTGCGCCGATGGCGGCAATGCCGATCCGACGCTCACGCACGGCAAGGATGCCGCGTGCGCCAAGGAGATCGAGCTCGAAGGCTGGGCGTATCCGCGCCATCTCGCAGGCCGCCTGTTCGCGGTGATCGTGCATGGCGATGTCGAGGGGGCCGAGGCGGCGCGGCGCTCCTTGTCCGATTGGCTGAAATCGATGAGCCTGCTTCCGGCCGGCCCCAGGGCAGAAGTCGATCGCTATATCGGCTATTTCGAACCCTACGCCACCAGTCATGATGCGCTCGATGCCGACCTCGCCATTCAGGAAGAGGTGCGGAATGCAGCACGGACCCTGGCGGAGGCGGTGCTGGCACAAGCGACAGGACGACTGGCCACGGCCGGGCAAGACTTACCCGAGCCCCGCTCGAAATAATTTCTTCATCTTAATGATTAGAATTTTCCGGGAATCAACGAATGCCATTGCGCATGTCAGGGTCGACAGAGTGAAGTTGTGCTATAGTCTGCTCGTCAACTGAACTTAGCTGATTCACCGGAGATGTTTTGCATGACAACTATCCCGACCAAAGACCCTGGCTTGCTGTTCCCCACGATCCTGGAACCGCTCGCCAAGTATTGGTGGCTGATGCTGCTGCGTGGGATCGTGGCAATCGTGTTCGGGGTGCTGGCTTTCATCTGGCCCGGCGTGACCCTGCTCACACTGGTGCTGTTCTATGGCGCCTATGCGCTGGTCGACGGAGCGCTCGCCATCGGCGAAGCCGTGGCTGGACCCGGCACTGCAGGACCGCGCTGGTGGATGGCGGTGGTCGGCGTGCTCGGCGTGGCCGCCGGCCTGCTGACATTCCTGTGGCCGGGCATCACCGCGATCGTTCTCCTCTACTTCATTGCCGGCTGGGCAATCGCCACCGGGGTGTTCGAGATCGTGGGAGCCATCAGGCTGCGCAAAGAGATCGACAATGAATGGCTGCTGATCGTGAGCGGCGTGCTGTCGGTCCTGTTCGGTGCGATCCTGATCATCTCGCCCGGGGCCGGCGCTCTGGCCCTGATCTGGGTGATCGGCACCTATGCAATTCTCGCCGGGATCATCTACATCATGCTCGCCTTCAAGCTGCACCGGCACGACCCCGCGGTGACCAGCCGCACTTAAGCGCCGCCATACGACTTCTGTGGAGTGCCCCCGCTCGAGCGGCGGGGGCACCACCATTTTGCCGCAGTTCAGAGTGCATGAGCAGGGCCAGGATCGTCTCGCGGCAAGGAGGTGTGCATGGCGAGGAAAGTCCTCATCCTGCTCGGAACCAAGAAGGGCGCCTTCATACTCGAGGGCGATGACAGGCGCCGCTCGTTTGCGCTGCGCGGCCCCTATTGCGACAACTGGCCAATGAACCATGTGGTGGCCGATCCCTCTCGCGGCACGCTCTATGCCGGCGGCGGCAACGAGTGGTTCGGACCGGCGGTGTGGAAGTCCAGCGATCTCGGTGCCACCTGGACCCATTCGAGCGAAGGCCTGGCCTATGCGGCCGGCGAAACTCCGATCAAAGCGGTGTGGAGTCTCGCCAAGCATGGCGAGCGGCTCTATGCCGGGGTGGAGCCGGCGGGGCTGTTCCGAAGCGATGACGATGGCCAATCGTGGAGACATGTCGCGGGCTTGCGCAATCATCCGTCGCGGCCGAACTGGCATCCCGGCGGCGGCGGACTGATCCTGCATTCGCTGGTCATCAATCCGATTGACGCGAAGGAGATCTGGGTCGGCATCTCGGCGGCCGGCGTGTTCCACTCGAGCGACGGCGGCGAGAGCTTCGAGCCGCGCAACCGCGGCACCCGCGCCGATTTCCTGCCGGAGGACATGCGCTATCCGGAATTCGGCCAATGCGTCCATTGCCTGGTCATGGCCCCCGGCATGCCGAACCGGCTCTATCAGCAGAACCATTGCGGCATGTATCGCAGCGACGATGGCGGAGTGCACTGGGAAAGCATCGAGAAGGGGCTGCCGTCATCATTCGGCTTTCCGGCGGCGAGCCATCCGCGGGATCCCGGCACCCTGTTCCTGCTGCCGCTCAATGGCGACACGGCGGGCCGCTATGTGCCGGGCGGGCAGGCGGCGGTGTGGCGGACGCGCAATGGCGGGGAAAGCTGGGACAAGCTGACCGACGGCCTGCCGCAAGAGAATGTGTTCTTCAACGTGCTGCGGCAAGCGATGGCGACCGACCGGCTCGACCCGGCGGGCGTTTATTTCGGGACGAGCTCCGGCTCGGTCTATGCAAGCGCGGACGAGGGCGAGAGCTGGACGAGGATCGCCGAAAATCTGCCGGCGGTCTATTCGGTCGAAACCTTGGCGACGAGCGGGTGATGTCGCCGGTCGTGGTCGTTCTTCCGGCAGCCCTCGCGGGCCTTTTCCCGAACAGCGAAAGACGGGTGGAAGTCAGGGCTGCAACGGTCGAGGAGCTGATGAACGCGCTCGACCGGCGCTGGCCGGGCATGCGCGACCGGCTGTGCGACTCGCGGCCGGCAATTCGCCGGCACATCAACGTGTTTGTCGAGGGCGAGCGGGCCACCCTCGAAACGGCGCTCAAGCCCGGCTCGGAGGTCTACGTCGTGACAGCGATCAGCGGGGGGTGAGGAGCTATCGCCCTCTCCTTCTATTCCTCATGGCCGGGTCAAGCCCGGCCATGAGGGAAATGGAAACTGTTCTGTGCTCGACAAAGAGCCTAGGCCCGTAGCCTCTTGCCTCGCTTGCGCGCCCTGCCCACTATCGGCGCATCCACACCCGATCGGACCGCCATGCCATGACCAGCTTTCGCGTGCTCCTCACCGCCTTTGAGCCCTATGGCGGGCGGAGCCTCAACCCGTCCTTCGAAACCATGCAGGCGCTTGATGGCCGGACGATCGGCGGGGCCGAGGTGATCGGCCGGGGGCTCCCGGTGTCGCTCGCACCGCTGCGCCGAACGCTCGCGCGGTATCTCGATGAGGTCCGGCCCCAGGCCGTCATTTCGGTCGGGCTGTGGCCCGGCGAGGCGGTGATCCGGCTGGAACGGATCGGCATCAATGTCGCCGATTTCGAGATCGCCGACAATGAGGGCAGCCGCCCAAGCGACAGCGTGCTGGCCGAGACGGGAGCAGCGGCAAGGCTCGCGACACTGCCGGTGCGCGCCATCGAAACCGCGCTCCTCGCCGAGGGCATTCCGGCGCGGATCTCGTCGAGCGCCGGGACATTCCTGTGCAATGCCTGTCTCTACACGGTGCTCGAGCTTCTCGAGGAGACGGGGCGGAGCACGGTCGCGGCCGGCTTCATTCATGTTCCCTATGCGCCGGCGCAGGTCGCGTCCATGCTCGAGGAGCTCCGCGCCGAATCGGTGCTCGAGCTGCACCAGCGGGCGGACCTCGCTTCGATGGATCCGGCAATGACCGTGAGGGCGGTCGAGATCGCGGTCGCCGTCACCGCGGGCGGGCTTCACGGCCGAGCAGCAGAAAGCTGAGCACGATGACGACGGTTGCGATGATGATCAGCCCCATCAGCGCGTAGAGGACCGGCGACAGCCCGACCTGGCGGTAGGTCGACCAGATATAGGTCGGAACGGTGTTCCAGGGTCCCTGAACGGCGCTGGTCCTGATCGTCTCGTTGATCGACAAGATCGCCGAGAAGCTGATCGCGCCGGTGATGCCGGAGGCAATGAGCGGCAGCTCGATATCGCGAAAGGCGCGCCAGCGGCCGGCGCCGGCCAGATAGGCGGCTTCGAGATATTGGGGATCGAAGGTGGTCATGGCAGTCAGGATGATCAGCGTCGCGAAAGGCAGGGCCCACAGCGTCTGAACGATGACGATGGTGGCAAGCGAGGGGGCGATGCCGAGCAGCCGGAACAGGAAGGCGCTGGCAAGACCCATGCTGACGCCGGGAATGAACAGCGGCAGGAGCATGACCAGGAGGATGAAGCGGGGCACGCCGAGCTCGCGGATCGACATGGCGGCGAGAAGCCCGAGCAACGGTGCGAGAATGCCGACCAGGACGGCAATCATTGCCGAGGCCCGGAAGGCGCCGAGGACCAGCGGCGTGCGCCAGAGCTCGCCATACCAGCGCAGCGTCCATTGGCCTGGCTCGACCCCCTGGAGCGAGGCGACCAGCGAGGGCACGAGCGGCACATAGAGAAATGCCAGGGCGAGGGCGATGATCAGCCACATGGGCCAGCGCCGCCATGGGCTTGCAGGCTCGTCCATCAGGCCCTCCATTCGAGGATGCGGCCGAGGAAGCTGCGCATGTCGAAGACGAGATACCAGCCGAGCATGAGCAGCAGCATCAGCAGGATGACGACCGAGGAGAGGGCGGCAGCAAGGGGATAGTTCAAGACGTCCATGCTGCTCGTGATGGTGTTGCCGATCAGCTCATAGCCGACGCCACCGAGAATGATCGGCACGGCACTTTCGCCAAGGCAGCCGACGAGGCCGAACAGGCCGGCGGCGAACACGCCCGGCAGCGACAATGGCAGGGTGATCGTGCGGAAGGTGGTGAGGGGCGATGCACCGAGGAGGGCGCTTGCCTCGAGATACTGCCGATCGATGGCGCCGATCGACAGAAACAGCGGGAAGATCATGAAGGGCATATAGGCCGAGATCAGCCCGAGCAGGACCGCAAAATCGCTGTAGAGCAGCCAATCGAGCGGAGCATCGATGATGCCGGCCGCCATGAGGGCGGTGTTGACGACGCCGGTGCGGCCGAGAAGGACGGTGTAGGAAACGTTGCGAACGATATAGTTGATGAGGAAGGGAATGGTGAACAGCACCAGCACGATGCGCGCGGCCGCTGGGGTGACCTTGCGGGCGAGAAAATAGGCGATGACATAAGCGATGATCAGCGACAGAGCGGTGGCCTCGATCGCGACAAGGAGACTGCGCCGCAGCACCTCGAGGCGCGCCCCGCCGACCAGCGAGACATAGGAGGCAAGCGAGAAGGCAGGGCGAAATCTCAACCCCACCCTCTCCCAGAAGCTGATCATCACCGTCAGCCCCAAGGGAATGACGAGAAAGACGGCGATGAAGATCAGCGGCAGGCAGAGCAGGACGCGCCGCGCCCATGGCTCGACAGCCGTCACCATGCCCCTCACGAGCCGCCTTAGCCTCGATCAGGCCGCCTTGAAGCGCGACCACTCCGATTCATAGAACTCGACCTCGGTCGGCCAGCGGTTCTGCCAGGTGCCGCCCTGACGGAATTTGCGGCGAACGTTCTCAGTGATCTCGGCGACGCGCTTTGCCTGCTCGGCCGGGAACTCCGAGGGATTGTCCTTGGCATAGGTCTCGGCCTGCGGGTTGGTCATATAGCCGCGCAGATTGGTGATCTTGGCGCCGTACCAGCCGCCAAGCATGAAATCGAGGAGCTTGTAGGCGGCTTCGGTCTGCTCGGCGGTGCGGTTCGGGTTTTTCACCAGATAGGCGGCCATGGCCCAAAGCAGGTAGCCCTCCTTCGGATCGGCATAGACGACATCCATCCCCTTCGACTTGGCGACGAACACCATGGGCTCCCAGCAGTCGATGACATAGACCTCCTTGCTGGTGATCAGGTTCACCGCCTGCTCGAAGCTGTTCCAGATCACTCGGAACTGGCCCTTCTTCTTCTGATCGATCAGGAAGTCGGTGACCGCCTTGAACTCCTCCTTGGTCATGTCGTCGGGATTGGCGATCTTGGCGAGGCCCGCCTTCTTGAGATAGAGCGCGGTCTTCTGGCCGGCGGTGGTGTAGTTGTCCTCGAGCGCCACATAGCCCTTCCATTTCGGATCGAACAGCGCGGCATAGGAGTCGAGCTTGCCGGTCTTCTCCGGCAGATAGGCGAAGCTGTCGCCCTGCAGGACCGTCGGCACGCCGTAAATGTCGTTGTCATAGCCGATGAACTGGAAGCCCGGCTTGCCGTTGCCGAGGAACTCCTCGACATAGGTGTCCTTGGCCCAGTTGGGCAGGCGGCCGGTGTCGATCTTCTCGACGAGACCGTTGTCGACCAGAGGCTTCTGCATGCCACCGACGATGTTGATGATCTCATAAGTGCCCTGGCCGCCCGAGGCGACCAGCACGTTGAGCACGGCCGAAGGGGCATTGCCGATCGAGACCAGATTGACGTCGTAGCCGCTCGCCGCCTTGAACTTGGACCAGTCGCCGCCCGGGTCGCCGACACCGATATCGGCGAAATTGATGGTGCCAGCCGCATGGGCGCGAGGCGGAACAAGGCCCAGCCCGGCAGCCGCCGAGAGAGACAGGGCGAGGCGCAAGGCATCCCGCCGATTTATATTCACGCGAGTCATCGGATCCTCCACGCGCCTCTAACCGGGCGCATGGCGGCAAGTTCAGTCCCGACCGTGCCAAATGTCAAACGAGGTCGTCGTCACCTGCCGATGGCGGCCGCGCCGCAAGGCGGTCCAGACGCTCGATCTCGGCAACGATCAGCGCTGCCGCGCGCACGAGATTGGCGCGGGGCAACCCGGGACGGAAGCGGGTCCTGGGCCAAGGCCAGAACAGCTCCGGCCATCCGTCCTTGGCATATCGCTGAATGCCGGCCAGCGCATAGGCGGCAGCAGCCTTGGGCAGATCGCTCGGCCGGTAGCGGCGGTCCTTGGGCGGCAGCCCGATCTCGTCAAGCCGCTGCCAC
>DATAOT010000026.1:0-29509 GCA_036265615.1 Aestuariivirgaceae bacterium | reverse complement strand
GCCGGCGCCGGCGCCGTCATCCTGACCGGCGTGCTCCTCGCCCGCACCAGCCTCGCCGCCCCGATCCGCTATGCCGGCGAGAATTCGATCGTGATCTATCTCGCTTTTTTCCTGTTCATGGCGAGCACCCGCTCGCTGCTGCTCAATGTCGCAACCGGGCTCGAGCCGGGAGTGATTGCCCTCATTGTCACTGCCGCAGGGGTCATTGGCCCGCTGATCTTGCACCGCCTGATCCGCAAGACTGGCCTGGCCTTCCTGTTCGAGCGTCCGGCCGCCTTTCATCTCGCGCCCGCCCGAACCGGCAGCGCCGCCGAGGAAGCCTCGATCCGGGTAGCCAAGACGGGAGAGCGGGTGGCATAGTGCGCCCGCCATGCCCGCCCGCAATGCTCGCCCCGTCAAGCCCGGCGACTATGTCTACCTGATCGACGGATCAGGCTTCATCTTTCGCGCCTATCATGCTCTGCCGCCCCTGAACCGGCGGTCCGACGGGCTGCCGCTCAATGCCGTGCTCGGCTTCTGCAACATGCTGAACAAGCTCTTGCGCGAGATCGATGCCGGTCAGCGCCCGTCGCACATCGCCGTCGTGTTCGATAAGGCGAGACAATCTTTCCGGAGCGAGATCTACAAGGATTACAAGGCCAACCGCACCGATCCACCATCCGATCTCGTTCATCAGTTCGGCCTCATTCGCCAGGGTGCCAACGCTTTCGCGGTACCGTGCGTCGAGCAGGAGGGCTTCGAGGCCGACGACCTCATCGCCACCTATGCGCGGCTCGCCCGCGAGGCTGGCGCCAAGGTCAGAATCGTGTCCTCCGACAAGGATCTGATGCAGCTCGTCGGCGAAGGCGTCACGCTTTACGACACCATGAAGGAGCCTGGCCGCGAGATCGGCGAGGCCCAGGTCATCGAGAAATTCGGCGTCCCCCCCGCCAAGGTCATCGACGTCCAGGCGCTTGCCGGCGATTCGATCGACAACGTCCCCGGCGTTCCCGGCATCGGCCTCAAGACCGGCGCCCAGCTTATCCTCGAATATGGCGACCTGGAGGGGCTTCTCTCTTCGGTCCACCTCATCAAGCAGCCGAAGCGCCGCGAAGCCCTGGTCGCCCATTCCGATCAGGCGCGTCTGTCGCGAGAGCTTGTGCGCCTGCGCCAGGATGTACCGCTTGAAATTCCGCTGGAAGGTTTGGGATTGGCTCAGCCTGATCCAAAACATCTGATCGGCTATTTCAAGGCGCTGGAGTTCCGCGACCTTGTCAGGCGCGTCGCGCCGGTTCTCGGCGTCGATCCCTCGGCGATCGATGCCATCGAGGTCGAGATCGCCGGCTGGTCGCCGCCCGAGGGCCTGGCTCAGCCCGTTCGGCCCCTCCCCGCCAACCGCGCCGACCGCCCGTCCCCGCCTGAGGCAAGGCCGATTTCCCGCCCGGCCGTGAAGCCGATCGATCACCGCCTGTATCGGACGCTGAGCGAGCCCAAGGCTTTCGCCGACTGGATCGAGGAGATCCATGAGGTCGGCCATGTCGCCATCGCCGTCAAGACCACCTCGGCCGACCCCATGCAGGGCGATCTCGTCGGCCTCGCCATGGCGACCGCCCCGGGCAGGGCGGCCTATCTGCCGTTCGCCCATCGCAATTCGGCCGGCCTCGATCTCAGCGGCGCCGCCGTGCCGCAGCTTCCCCGTGGCGAAGTTCTCGCAGTCCTGCGGCCGCTGCTCGAGGACCCCTCGGTGCTCAAGATCGGCCATGACATCAAATCGGCCATCACGGTGCTTGCCCGCTACGACATCGCGGTGAAGGCCGTCGACGACACCTTGCTCGTCTCCTATGTCCTCGATTCCGGCCGTCATGGCCATGAGGCGCGCGAGCTCGCCAGGCTCCATCTCGGCCACGACATGCTGACGGCGAAGGAGATCCTCGGCAGCGGCCGCTCGGCCGTGACGTTCGATCTCGTGCCGCTCGACCGCGCCACGGCCCAGGCCGCGGAAGAGGCCGAGGTGAGCTTGCGGCTCTGGTCCCTGCTCAAGCCGCGGCTCGCGCGCGAGCACCGCGCCACCGTCTACGAGACCCTCGAGCGGCCGCTTGTCGGCGTGCTCTCTGGGATGGAGCGCTCCGGCGTGCTCGTCGACCGCCAGGTGCTGTCGCGCCTCTCCGGCGAGCTCGCCCAAAAGGCTGCGGCGCTCGAGGCGGAGATCTACGATCTCGCCGGCGGGCCGTTCAACATCGGCAGCCCCAGGCAGCTCGGCGACATTCTTTTCGGCAAGATGCAGCTGCCCGGCGGCCGCAAGACCGCGACCGGCGCCTGGAGCACCGATTCGGATGCGCTCGAGACGCTCGCCGAGCAGGGTGTCGAGCTCGCCCGCAAGGTCCTCGACTGGCGCCAGCTGACCAAGCTCAAATCGACCTATGCCGATGCGCTGCCCGATCACATCAATCCGGCAACGGGCCGCGTCCACACCAGCTACGCCCTGGCCTCGACCTCGACCGGCCGGCTCTCCTCGGTCGAGCCCAACCTCCAGAACATTCCCGTGCGCACCGAGGAAGGCCGCCGCATCCGCACCGCTTTCGTCGCGCCGCAAGGCTCGAACCTGGTCTCGGCCGATTACAGCCAGATCGAGCTCAGGGTTCTTGCCCACATCGCCGATATCCCGCAATTGCGCCGCGCCTTCGCCGAGGGACTCGACATCCACGCCATGACCGCGGGCGAGATGTTCGGTCTGCCGGTGGCGGGCATGGACCCGCTGGTCCGCCGCCGCGCCAAGGCGATCAATTTCGGCATCATCTACGGCATCTCGGCCTTTGGCCTCGCCGCCCAGCTCGGCATCGGCCGCGACGAAGCAGGCGAGTATATCCGCACTTATTTCCGCCGTTTCCCCGGCATTCGCGACTATATCGACGAGACCAAGCGGCTGGCCCGCGAGCGCGGCTATGTCGAGACGATCTTCGGTCGGCGCATGCATTTTCCCCGCATCGGCTCGCCCAATCCCTCGGAGCGCGCTTTTCAGGAGCGCGCCGCGATCAACGCGCCGATCCAGGGATCGGCCGCCGACATCATCCGCCGCGCCATGACGCGCATGCCCGCGGCCCTGGCCGGCGCCGGCCTTGCCAGCCGCATGCTGCTGCAGGTGCATGACGAGCTCGTCTTCGAGTCCTCGCATGAGGAGGTCGAGGCCACCATGCGGCTCGCCCGCGAGGTCATGGAAAAGGCGCCTGAGCCGGCGCTGCGCTTCGGTGTTCCGATCCAGGTCGACGTGCGCGCCGCCCGCAATTGGGAAGAGGCCCATTGAAAGAGGCAGTAGGGAATAGGGAGTAGGCAGTAGGGAAGGGCACTGATGACCGCCTACTGCCTATTGCCTATTGCCTACTGCCCTATTGCCTACTGCCTTTACCCCGCCCAGCTCCAGCTCGCCACCGGCAGCTCGCCTTGGCGCCGCTTGAGCTCTGTCAAGAGCTGCTCGGAGTCGAGCAGCCCGCTCGTGGTGTCGGATCGCGTCACGACGGCGGCAGCGTTGATCACTGCCGCCCTGAGCGCCCGCTCGGCACTGGCGCCTGACGCCGTCATGAAGGCGAGCGTCGAGGAGAAGGCATCGCCGGCGCCCGCCGTCCCTTGGACCTTGACCCTGAGAATCGGACAGAAATGCACGCCTGCCGAATCGGCGAGATAGGCGCCCTGGGTGCCGTCGGTGACGGCGATGCGCTGGGCACGGCTTACCGCCAGCAAGCCGCTTAAGAATTCTCCAAGCCCGATGTCGAAGCCGCCGAAGCTGAGCCCGGTGCGCATCAGCGACGGCAGCTCGCTATGCGCGCTTGTTCTCAGTCGGCGGCCCTGGCCTTGCATCCGTGCCGCAAGTGTCGGGACCAGCGCCTGCGCCTCGATCCGGTTTATCGTCACGAGCCCCACATCGATCAAGGAATGAATGAGCGCATCGGTTCTCGAGGTGATCTGCCGGATCCCGGGATTGACCGCGATGAACGCATTCACGTCCTTCGCCTGGCGCAGGATCACCGGGAAGCAGTCGGCCGATCGGTTCGACAGCCCCGACACATAGACGAGATCGATATCGGCAAACAGCAGCGGATCGAGATCCGAGGGCCTGAGCAGCCCGTTGGCGCCGCGCAGCGTGAAGATGGTGGCATTGCGGTCGTGCGACGAGACCATCACCGCCTGGCCGGTGGCGAGCTCCTTGGTCCGCGACACCGCCGAGCTGTCGATCCCCGCCGCATCGAGCTGATGCAGCACGCGCTCGCCATTCTGGTCCATGCCGATCTTGACGATCACCCGGCTCTCGGCCCCGAGCTGGCGCATGGCTGTCGCAGTGTTCACCGCGCCGCCCCCGCAATGGCTGGAAACATTCGACGCCTCGATCTTCGAACCCTGCTCGAGCAGCAGAAAGGACGATGTCGCATTGGCCATCGTCATGCGCTCGACATTGCGGCTGTCGACCAGCACGACGACGTCGATCATGGCCGAGCCGATGCACAGGACCCGCATGCGATCTCCCTCGATCTCGCTCTCAAGTCATGTGATCGCCGGCATGAAGCGTCTGCTGCGATCGCCACGCTTCAAGACAGCCGATCAGCGTCGGTTCACCCCGCGACACCGCGCGCACCGGGATGGGCTTGACCATGTCCGATACCCGCCCTTTCGACTCGAACGCAACCGCAAATGCGCCGCTGATCAGCAGCGGCAGCAGATGTCGGGTCACCCCGCCCGCGAGATAGACTCCGCCGCGCGCATTCAGCGCCAGCGCGAGGTCGCTGGCAACCCGGCCGAGCCACCGCGCATGGAGAGCGATCGCCTCGATCGCCAGGGGATCGCTGCCCGAAACCGCCGCCGCGGTGATCGCTTCCGCCGTGTCCTGAACGAGTGACGAGCCCCGGCTGCGCGACAACGCCGAATAGATCGCGACGAGGCCCCGCCCTGACAGCACATCCTCGTTCGACACGCGTCCATCGCTGGTCTCCAGCCACTCGGCGAGCGCGAACTCCTCGGCGCCCTGCAGCGCGAAGGTCATGTGTCCGGCCTCGGTCGGCAGCGACCGCCAGCCCTCCGGCCCATGCACGAGGCCCGCCGCACCGAGACCCGTGCCGAGCGCGATGACAAGCCGTGTGCCGTCCGGCCGCGCCTCGCCCGGATGAATTGTCACGAGATCATCGGGGCCGAGCAGCGGCAGCGCCAGCGCCAGCGCCTCGACATCGTTGAGAATGATGAGCTTGGCGACGCCAAGATGCTGGGCAAGCGCGATGCGGGAGAGCACCCAGCTGCCGTTCGTCATGCTGATACGGTCGCCCTCGACGAGCCCCGCCATGGCGATCACCGCCCCGCCGAGCTGCGGCGCGCCGACCTGCTCGCGATAGGCCGTGGCCGCGTCCTCGAAGCGCCCATAGGTCCGCGTCGCCAGCACCCGGATCTTGTCTGGCTTGCCGTCATCGCTGGCCAAGGCAAAGCGCACATGGGTGCCGCCGGCATCGACGAGCAGGATCGGACCGTCTGCTTCAGGCATGGCGCGAGCTTGTAGCCCTTATTGAGCAAGCGAGGCAATATCCGGCCTTGGACCGGTTTGTGTCGTTGCAGCAGCCCTGTTGCTTGCCCTCCTGCCCTGCTGCCTCTTGCATGATGCGGGCTCCCTCCTTTAAGCGAATGCCATGTCCATCAGCCCGCCCGCTCCACGGCGCGACGGCCGCCAGTCCGACACCGCCTATGCCACCCAGCGCGGCGTCTGCCGCATGCTGCGCCAGCGCGGCCTTGCCAGCCTCTGCGAGCTGCCGCTCGCCGATGGCCGGCGCGCCGACATCATGGCGCTCGGCGACAGGGGCGAGATTTGGATCATCGAGATCAAATCCTCGCCCGAGGACTTCCATGCCGATCACAAATGGCCGTTCTATGCCGAATTCTGCGACCAGCTCTATTTCGCCATCCCGCCTTTCATGGACCGGACCATCATCCCTCCTGCCGCCGGCTTGATCGTGGCCGACAGCTTTGGCGCCGAGGTGCTGCGCGACGGCGCCATGGCACCGCTGGCCGCAGCCCGCCGCAAGGCGGTGATGCTCCGCTTTGCCCGCGCCGCTGCCTTCCGGCTGCACGGTTTGGCCGATCCCCAGGGAGTGGGTAGTGAGTAGGCAGTAGGCAGTAGGCAGTAGGCAGTAGGCAATAGGCAGTAGGACGACACCGCTCACGGCCTATTGCCTATTGCCTATTGCCTATTGCCTATTCCCTTACTTCGGTGCCCGCTTGGCGAGGATCCGCTGCAGCGTGCGGCGATGCATGTTGAGCCGCCGCGCCGTCTCCGAGACATTGCGGTTGCACAGCTCATAGACCCGCTGGATGTGCTCCCACCTTACCCGATCGGCCGACATCGGATTTTCGGGCAGCGCCGTGCGGGTGTCGGTCTCCGCCATCAAGGCGCCGTAGACCGCATCGGCATCGGCCGGCTTGGCGAGATAATCGACCGCCCCCAGCTTCACTGCGGTGACGGCGGTTGCGATATTGCCGTAGCCGGTGAGCACGACCGCCCGCGCATCCGCCCTCGCCTGGTGCAGCGCCTCGATGACGTCGAGGCCCGAGCCGTCGCCAAGCCTCAGGTCGACCACCGCGAAATTCGGCGGATCGCGCCGCACCTGGGCGATGCCCTCTGCCACTGTTTCGGCAGTTCGGACGTCGAAGCCGCGGCTTTCCATCGCCCGTGCCAGCCGTGTCACGAAGGGCTTGTCGTCATCGACCAGAAGTAGGCTGAGCGGCGTCTGCTGCCGGGTGTCGACCATGGTGTTCCTCAAAGCTGGAGCATCATCATGCTCTAGGCCATTGCCTCGTTGCTCATCAAGTCGTGCTGCTCGAGCCAGGCCCGCGGCCAGTCGAGCCGGATGATCGCCCCATGTTCGGGATGCCGCTTGTTGGCCAGCGACACCCGCGCCCCGCTGCGCTCGAGCAGGGTCTTGGCGATGAAGAAGCCAAGCCCCATTCCGCCATGGCCGTCCCGGCTGCCGCGCTCTGTCAGCGTCTCGCTCCGCCGTCGCGTGGTCACGAAAGGATCCCCCAGCCGGTCCATCACGTCCTGGGCAAATCCCGGCCCGTCATCGCGAATCTCCAGCGTCACCGTATGCATTGACCAGCCGACCTCGATCTCGACCCGTGTCGTCGCGAAATCGACCGCGTTTTCCACAAGGTTCGTCAGCCCGTAGCGCAGGCCAGGGTTGCGCGCAAGGACGGGCTCGGCAATTCCTTCGCCGTCCTCCGGCTTGACGTCGAACAGGATTGCCACCTCGCTGCCGCGCAACGGCTCGACGATCTCTTCCAGCATCTCCGACAGCTTCTGGCGGGCGAACATGTCGTCCATCTGGGCATCGCGGTTGCTGAGCCGCGAGAGAATGTCCCGGCAGCGTGCCGACTGGCTGACCAGGAGATCGAGATCCTCTTCGAGCCGCTGCGCGTCGGGTATGCCGCGCTTGAGCTCGTTGGCGACGAGCTGGATCGTGGCGAGCGGTGTCCCGAGCTCATGGGCGGCAGCGGCCGCGAGCCCGTCCAGCGCCGACAGCTTCTGCTCGCGCGCCAGGATCATCTCGGTCGCCGCCAGCGCATTCGACATCTGGCGCGATTCTGCGGCGGTACGGCCCGAATAGAGCGCCGAGAACACGACGCAGCAGGCCACCGCCACCCACATCCCGGCAATGTAGAGGGGCGGCAGCTCGAGCGGGCCTCCGCCATGCCAGGGCAACGGCAGCCGGAAGAAGGCGAGCACCCCCGCCAGCACCAGCGCGAGCCCCCCGAGCCACAGCGTCCGCGTCGGCGGCAGCGTTGCCGCCGACACCGCCACCGGCACGATGAACAGGAACGCGAAAGGATTGGCGAGCCCGCCGGTCAGGAACAGGAGCGCCGCCAGCTGGACGATGTCATAGGCGAGCAGCAGCGTCGAATACCGCTCATGCAGCCGCACGCTCGTGCGCCAGCGCAGCGTGAGGAAGATGTTGAGCCAAGCCGAGAGCGCGATCACCGCCAGGCACCAGCCGAGCGGAAATGGGAATCGCAGCATCAAGGCCACGAAAAGCACCGCTCCCGCCTGGCCGAACACCGCGAGCCAGCGCAGGCGCACGATCGTCTGGAGCCGGAGGCCCTCGCCGGATGCGTGGATTCCCCCCGGCCTGAGCAGCGCCGCACCGCTTTCCCGCGCCGAATTGAGCGATTGGCTGGAAATGCTGACCATCACCGTCCTGCGCCGCTTGGCCGCCCGGGCGGGTCCTTTAAAAATGCCGGTGTTTTGACCACATTGTGGGCATGTCCGCCTCCCGGCCGCTGTTCATTGCCGCCTGCGTGATCCTTGCCCTTTTGATCGGCGGGGCGGCGCTGACGCGCGTGCCCGAAAATGGCACCGTGCTGACCACCGGCAAGGCCCTGGTCGGCGGACCCTTCAAGCTGACCGATCAGCATGGCAGGGCGGTCAGCGACAGCGATTTCCGCGGCAAATACATGCTCGTCGTCTTTGGCTACACCTTCTGCCCGGATGTCTGCCCGGCCGAGCTCCAGGTGATCACCGCCGCGCTCGACGAGCTCGGGCCGCTCGCCGATCGCATCCAGCCGGTGTTCATCACCATCGATCCGGAGCGCGATACCGTGCCCCAGCTTGCCCTTTACGCCGGCAACTTCCACCCTCGGCTCGTTCTCCTGACCGGCACCAGCGCTGAGATCGCCGACGTCGCCAAGGCCTATCGGGTCTATTACGCCAAGGCAGAAGGCTCGGCCAGCACCTCCCGCGACTACCTCATGGATCATTCCAGCATCATCTATCTCATGGGTCCCGACGGGCAATTCGTCCGTCACTTCACCTATACAACAGATGCCGCGGCACTTGCTCAGCAACTAAGGCAAGCAATTGCGCGTTGAAACGTGAAAACAACAGTCTGACCAACGTCCCGTTGCATCAGAGCCCAACCCTTGCTAGGTTTTTACCTGAGGGGCGCGGTGCATATCGGGCGGGGGGCCTGAATGCTTTATTACCTCTACGAACTGAATCATGCGGCTGTGGCGCCCTGGCGGGCGGCGGCGAACTTTGGCCGGTTTTTCTGGAAAAATCCAGGAAATCCGCTGTCCGGCACCTATATCGCCCGCTCCATGGCTGCCTCCCTCGACGTGTTCGAGCGGGTGACCCGACGTTACGGAAAGCCGGAATTCGGCATCACCCAGACCCGAATCAGTGGCACCGACTATCGCGTGTCCGAGGAGGTCGTGTGGGAACGGCCGTTCTGCCGGCTGTTGCATTTTCGTCTCGAAGCTGGCGGAAAAGCCCTGCCGGCGAAACGCGAGAAGGTGCTGATCGTCGCGCCGATGTCGGGTCATTATGCCACCCTTCTGCGCGGCACCGTGGCGGCCATGCTGCCCCATGCCGACATCCACATCACCGACTGGGCCGATGCCCGCCAGGTCGAACTGTCCAGGGGCCATTTCGATCTCGACGACTATATCGACTACCTGCTCGAGATGATCCGTCACCTCGGACCTGGCAGCCACATCATGGCGGTCTGCCAGCCCTCGGTGCCGGTGCTCGCAGCCGTGTCGTTGATGAATGCCAACAATGATCCGGACACGCCGGCCAGCATGGTGCTGATGGGTGGCCCGATCGACACCCGGCGCAACCCGACCGCCGTCAACAAGCTCGCCGTCGAGCGCGGAATCGACTGGTTCAAGCGCAATGTCATCGTCCCTGTGCCGATGCCGCATCCCGGCTATATGCGCGAGGTCTATCCGGGCTTCCTCCAGCTGACCGGCTTCATGACCATGAATCTCGATCGGCATATCGATGCCCACCGCGATCTGTTCTGGCATCTCGTCCAGGGCGACGGCGATTCGGCCGACAAGCACGACGAGTTCTATGACGAATATCTCTCGGTCATGGATCTGACGGCCGAGTTCTACCTCCAGACGGTCGAGAAGGTGTTCATCGAGCATGCGCTCGCACGGGGCGTGTTCAGCCACCGCAACACCCCGGTCAACCCGGCCTTGATCACCCGTACCGCCCTGATGACGGTCGAAGGCGAGCGCGACGACATTTCCGGCGTCGGTCAGACCGAGGCGGCCCATGATCTGTGCAGCGCCTTGCCGCCGGAGATGCGGCTGCACCATCTGCAGCCGCGGGTCGGCCATTACGGCGTCTTCAACGGCTCGCGCTTCCGCGACGAGATCGCTCCCAAGATCGTCGGCTTCGTCAATTCCCACGCTAAGCGAAAAGTGAGTAGTGAATAGTGAATAGTGAATAGCGAGTAGTGTTAAGGGCAGCGCTCGGTCCCGACTACTCACTACTCACCATTCACTACTCACCCTTTCTCAATTCTCGTCCATCTTCAACGCGCTGATGAACGCCTCCTGAGGGATTTCCACCCGCCCGAACTGACGCATCTTCTTCTTGCCCTCCTTCTGCTTGTCGAGGAGCTTGCGCTTGCGCGTGATGTCGCCGCCATAGCATTTCGCGGTGACGTCCTTCCTGAGGGCCGAGATGGTTTCCCGCGCAATGATCTTCGCTCCGAGCGCCGCCTGCACCGGGATCTTGAACAGATGACGGGGGATCAGCTCCTTCAGCTTTTCGCACATGACGCGGCCGCGCTGCTCGGCCCGGGAGCGGTGCACGATCACCGACAGGGCATCGACCGGCTCCTCGTTGACGAGGATGGTCATGCGCACGAGGTCGCCCTCTTCATAATCGAGCAATTGATAATCAAAGCTCGCATATCCTCGGCTTACAGATTTTAAACGATCATAGAAATCGAAGACCACCTCGTTCAGGGGCAGCTCATAAACCACCATGGCGCGCGCCCCGGCGTAAGTGAGCTCCTTCTGCCGGCCCCTTCGGTCTTCGCACAGCTTGAGCACGGCGCCGAGATAGTCGTCGGGCACCAGAATGGTGGCCCGGATCCACGGCTCCTCGATCCGCTTGATCTTATGCGCCTCCGGCATGTCGACCGGATTGTGCAGCTCGATCATCGCGCCATCCTGGAGGTAGACCCGATAGATGACCGATGGCGCAGTGGTGATGAGATCGATATTGAATTCGCGCTCGAGCCTCTCTCGGATGATTTCGAGGTGAAGAAGCCCGAGAAACCCGCAACGAAAGCCGAAGCCGAGGGCTGCTGAGCTTTCCATCTCGTAGGTAAAGCTCGCGTCATTCAGCCTGAGCTTGGCGATCGCCTCGCGCAAAGCTTCGAATTCTGCCGTGTCAACCGGAAAGAAGCCGGCAAACACCACCGGCTGAGCCGGCTTGAACCCCGGCAGGGGTTTCACGCAGGGCCGCTTCTCCTCGGTGATCGTGTCGCCGACCCGCGTATCCGCCACCTGCTTGATCGCTGCCGTGAAGAAGCCGATTTCGCCGGGCCCGAGCTTGTCGATCGTTTCCTGCTTCGGGCGAAAAATGCCGACCCGCTCGATCAGATAGCTGGCATCGGTCGAAACGAGCTTGATGCGCTGCCCTCTTTTGAGCTCGCCATCGACCACCCGCACCAGCACCACCACGCCGAGATACGGGTCGTACCAGGAGTCGACCAGCAGCGCCTTGAGCGGCGCGTTGCGGTCGCCCCGGGGCGGCGGCAGCCGCTGCACGATGGCCTCCAGCACCTCAGCGATCCCGAAACCGGTTTTGGCCGAGATTTCGATGGCATTCGAAGCATCGAGCCCGATCACGTCCTCGATCTGCTGGCGAACCCGCTCCGGCTCCGCCGCCGGCAGATCGATCTTGTTGAGCACCGGCACGATCTCGTGATTGTTGTCGATCGCCTGATAGACATTGGCGAGCGTCTGCGCCTCGACGCCCTGGCTGGCATCGACCACCAGCAGCGATCCTTCCACCGCCGCAAGCGATCGGTTCACCTCATAGGCGAAATCGACATGGCCTGGCGTGTCGATCAGATTGAGAACATAGGATTTTCCATCGTGCGCCATGTAGTCGAGCCGCACCGTATTGGCCTTGATGGTGATGCCGCGCTCGCGCTCGAGGTCCATCGAGTCGAGAATTTGATCCTTCATCTCGCGATCCGAAACGGCGCCGCACATTTGGATCAGCCGGTCGGCCAGGGTGGATTTGCCGTGATCGATATGGGCAATGATCGAGAAATTGCGGATCTGGGCCGTTTCTGCCATGGGGCGCTTGATGGCAGCGCCGCGCCATGCCGTCAAGCGAGCCCGCCTGCCTCACCAGGCAAACGCGTCGGGCTTGACCGATCGCCACAGATTGGAACATTTCTAAGATCCATGACGATATGAGGATTGAGCGTGAAGCCCTTTTCCGAACTGACCGAGCAGGAATTGCTGGCGCTCGCCATTTCGAGCGAGGATGACGACGCCCGCACCTACACCACCTTCGCCAATGCCCTGCGCGAGCGCTTCCCGGCCTCGGCGCTGGTCTTTTCCGACATGGCGGAGGAGGAGCACGAGCACCGCCGCCGGCTGACCGAAGCTTATCGTCAGAAATTCGGGGATTTCATCCCGCTGATCCGCCGCCACGACGTCACCGGCTTCGTCAAGCACAAGCCCGCCTGGCTCATGCAGCACATGGGCGTCGATTCCATCCGGCAGCGCGCCGAGGTCATGGAGCTTGAGAACTATCGCTTCTACCGGCAGGCCGCCGAGCGCAGCAGCGATCCCGCCATCCGCCAGCTCCTTCTCGATCTCGCCGCCGCCGAGAAGCAGCATGAATCGATGGCCGAACGCCTCGAGGCGAAGCACCTCACGCCCGACGCCCTCACCGCCGAAGGCGAGGCCCAGCGCCGACTCTTCCTGCTGCAGGTCATTCAACCCGGCCTCGTCGGGCTGATGGACGGTTCGGTGTCGACGCTGGCGCCGCTCTTTGCCGCCGCCTTTGCCACCCACGACACCTGGCAGACCTTCCTCGTCGGCACAGCCGCCTCGCTCGGCGCCGGCATTTCAATGGGGCTGGCCGAGGGCCTGTCGGACGATGGCAAGCTCACCGGCCGCGGCCATCCGCTCATCCGCGGCCTTGCCACGGGCATCATGACCGCCGTCGGCGGGCTTGGCCATGCGCTCCCCTATCTCATTCCGCATTTCTGGACCGCCACCATCTTGGCAATGGTCATCGTCTTCATTGAGCTGTGGGCGATCTCATGGATCCGCTACCGCTACATGGACACGCCCTTTTTGCGCGCCGCGGCGCAGATCGCCCTTGGCGGCGCCTTGGTATTCCTCACCGGGATCCTGATCGGCAGTGCTTAGAGCACAATCACTTCGAGGTGGGGGCACGCCGGCCATGAGGGAGGTGCAGCGATCGGAGGAGTATAGTCAAAAGGGATTGGCTGAGGCGCCTCCAGCCGCCCCCGCCGCTTCGATGGCTGGAGATTGCTTACAAGCGTGGTGAGAGTGTCGAGGCGTTTGTCGATTCCATCGAGCCGGCCCTTAATTTCGCCGATGCTCTCCGCCACCATGTTGACACGGTTCGCCACGTAGCCGAGCGCCCCGGCGCCAATGAACACAGATAAGGCGAAGACGCCGGTCATCAGATTGAGCCGGTGCTTGATGCCCTCGATCGCGATCCCGACCTCGCGAAGCGTCCTGAAATCCTCGGCAGCCATGATTCAACTAGGCGATTGTCGGCTTGATCCGCAAGTTCAGATTGCTACTATCGGTTGAAAAAGCTTTCGCTAAGACCGGAGCGTTGCCCCCGTTTTCCCCTCGCCCCGCGTGAGCGGGGAGAGGGTGGCGCGAAGCGCGGGTGAGGGATCTTCTACTGCCAACTGCCAGATTAAGACCGGAGCGTCGCCCCGGTCGCCTTGCTGGCCTGGGCCACGACCTTGGCGCTGATCGCCTCGATCTCCTGTTCGGTCAGACTGCGCTCGCGGGGGCTGATGGTGATCTCGATCGCCACTGATTTCTTCCCTGCCCCGATCGCCCCGCCCGCGAATACGTCGAACACCACGACGTCGCTGATCAGCACCTTGTCGGCACCGCGCACCGCTTTGACCAGCTTCTCCGCCTCGACGCTGTCATCGACAACGAAGGCGAAGTCGCGCTTGATTGGCATGAGGTCGGAGGCCTCGAGCGCCGGCCTGAGCGCGCTGCGGCCGCGCGGCTCCGGCACCGCATCGAGGATGATCTCGAAGCCGTAGAGAGGGCCGCGCACATCCATCTCCTGCAGCACCCGCGGATGGATTTCGCCGAACCAGCCGAGCTGAAGCTTCGGCCCGAGCTGCAGCGTTCCGGAGCGTCCGGGATGGAACCAGGAAGGGCCGCCGGCGACCGTCTGGACATTGCCGACCGGCGCTCCGGCCGCCGCCAGCGCCGCCAGGCTGTCGGCCTTGACGTCGAACACGTCGATGGCGCGCGCCTCGCTGGCCCAGTGGCGCGCCGCCGCCGCTCCGCGCCGCACCGCCGCCGCCCGCACCGTCTCCTGCTCCGGCCGGTCGCCGCCATAGGCCTGGCCGACCTCGAACAGCCCGATATCCGCAAAGCCCCGCGCCATGTTGCGGCCTGCCGCGGCGATCAGATTGGGCAAGAGCGAGGGCCGCATGTCGGACAGTTCCGACGAGATCGGATTGTCGAGCTTGAGCTCGGGCTGACCGCCGCCGAACAGCCGAGCCTGGCTTTCTGCCAGGAACGACCAGGTCACGGCCTCGTTGAGGCCGAGGCTCGCGAGCCGCCGCCGCACCGCAACGATGCGCCGCTGCAGCGGCGTGAGCACCGGGCGGGCCACCGCATGAAGCCGCCGCATCGGCGTCGCCGGCACTTTGTCGAGACCGATGATGCGGCACACTTCCTCGACCAGATCCGCTTCTCCCCGGATGTCGGGCCTGAAGCTCGGGACCTGGCATTCCAGTCCTTCCTCGGTCTCCCGCACCGTGAAGCCGAGCGCCGTCAGGATTTCGACCTGCCGGGTCTGCGGCACATCGAGCCCGCCCAGCGTCTTCACCCGCGACGGCCTCAGCGTCACTCGGCGATCCTGCGCCGGGACGGCGCCGGCAATGACCAGCTCTGAGGCGCTGCCGCCGCAGATGTCGAGAATCATGCCGGTCGCGATCTCGGCGCCGGGAATGACGAAGGCCGGGTCGACGCCCCGTTCGAAGCGGTAACGGGCGTCCGACTGGATGGCGAGCTTGCGCCCGCTCGCCGCCGTGCGCACCGGATCGAACAGCGCCGCCTCGAGGAACACGTTCACCGTGTCGTCGGTGCAGCCCGAGCGCTCGCCTCCCATGATGCCGCCGATCGACTCCGCACCCTCGTCGTCGGCGATCACCGTCACCGCGGGATCGAGCTCATAGGTCCTGCCGTCGAGGGCCGCGATGGTCTCCCCGGGCCGCGCCAGCCGGACCTGGATGTTGCCTCTGATCCGGTCGGCATCGAACACATGCAGCGGCCGGGAGAAGGCATAGGTGATGTAGTTGGTGATGTCGACGAGCGCCGAGATCGGCCTGAGACCGATGGCCATGAGACGCCGCGCCAGCCAGTCGGGCGACGGTCCGTTTCTGACCCCGCGAAAATAGCGGCCGACAAACAGCGGGCAGGGGCTTGTATCGCCATCGAATGCCAGCCGCACCGCGACCGGCGAGATGAAGCTGCCCTGGACCGGCCTGACATCGAGCGGCTTGAGCGTGCCCAGCCCCTTTGCCGCCAGATCGCGCGCGATGCCGCGCACCCCGAGCGCATCCGGCCGGTTCGGGGTTACCTTGATATGGAACACCGGATCGTCGAGACCGAGCGCCACCGCGGCCGGCGTGCCGACCGGCAGCTCGGTCTCGAGGTCGATGATGCCCTCATGATCATCGGAGAGCTGCAGCTCGCGCTCCGAGCACATCATCCCGTTCGACTCGACGCCGCGAATGAGGCCCGGCTCGAGATCGAGCCCGGTGCCCGGAATATGCGTCCCCGGCGGCGCGAAAAGGCCGATGAGGCCGGTTCGGGCATTGGCGGCGCCGCACACCACCTGCACCCGGCCCCTGGCAGTCTCGACATCGAGAACCTTGAGTCGGTCGGCATTGGGATGGGGCCGCGCCTCGATCACCCGCGCCACGGTGAAGGGCTTGAGCGCCTCGGCCGGATCGCTGATGCCCTCGACCTCGAGACCGGCGCCGATCAGCCCGTCGCGAATCTCCTCGAGGCTCGCCGTCGTGTCGAGATGCTCCTTGAGCCAGCCGAGCGTGAATTTCACGTCAGCCCTCCGGCAAGCGAAGGTGCATCAAGCGCCTTGAAGCCGTAATGCCTGAGCCAGCGCAGATCGGCTTCGAAAAAGGCCCTGAGGTCCGGAATTCCATATTTCAGCATGGCGATGCGATCGAGGCCCATGCCGAAGGCAAAGCCCTGCCATTGCTCCGGATCGAGCCCGCCGGCCCGCACCACATTGGGATGGACCATTCCCGATCCCAGGATCTCGAGCCAGCTGTCGCCGGTGCCGATGCGGACCTGCCCGCCTTCCCAGGAGCAGTTGATGTCGACCTCCATCGACGGCTCGGTGAACGGAAAATGCGAGGCTCGGAACCGCATCTTCACCTGGTCAAGCTCGAAAAACGCCTTGCAGAACTCCTCCAGGCACCATTTGAGATGCCCGAGCGTCAGGTCGCGGTCGATCGCCAGCCCTTCGATCTGGTGGAACATCGGCGTGTGGGTGAGATCGCTGTCGCAGCGGAAGGTGCGCCCCGGCGCGATGATCCGGATCGGCGGCGAGATTGTCTCCATGCTGCGGATCTGCACCGGGCTCGTATGGGTGCGCAGCACCATGCGGCTGCCATCGGGCTTTGGCCTGAAATAGAACGTGTCGTGCTCCTGCCGCGCCGGATGCTCCGGCGGTATGTTGAGCGCACCGAAATTGTACCAGTCAGTCTCGATATGCGGCCCCTCGGCGACGCCGAACCCGAGATCGCCGAAGATCTCGACCACCTCGTCGAGCACGTGGCTCACCGGATGGACGCTGCCATCGCGCAAGGGTCGCGGCGGCAATGTCACGTCGAGCCGCTCCGTCGCCAGGCGCGCCTCCAGCACCGCCTCGCGAAGCTTGTCGCGGCGCTCGCTCAGCGCTTCCGTGACCCGCTCCTTGACGCGGTTGAGCAACGCCCCGGTTGCCCGCCGCGCCTCCGGCTCGAGAGCCCCGAGCTCCTTCATCCGCTCCGAGATCACCCCCTTCTTGCCGAGTGCGGCGATGCGCACCGATTCGAGCTGCCGCTCATCGGTCGCGGTGCTGATCTGGGCCAGAATGTCGGATTCCAGCCGCTCGACGCTGATCTCTTCCCTCATCATGGCGCTGTTTCTCAAATCGCACTGGACGCTAGCCCGGGAGGGGCGAAGACCGGCGCTCGAGACTAGAGCGCCGCCTTGGCCGTCTCGACCAGCGACCTGAAGGCCTCGGGCTCCCTGACCGCGAGATCGGCGAGCACCTTGCGGTCGATCTCCACCCCGGCCTTGCCGAGGCCGTTGATGAAGCGACCATAGGTCAGGCCGAGCTCGCGCGCCGCCGCATTGATCCGCTGGATCCACAAGGCGCGGAAGTTGCGCTTGCGCTGGCGGCGGTCGCGATAGGCATACTGGCCGGCCTTCTCGACCGCCTGCACGGCGGCGCGAAACACGTTCTTGCGGCGGCCGTAGTAGCCTTTGGCCTGCTTGATGATCTTCTTGTGACGGGCATGGGCGGTGACGCCGCGCTTGACGCGAGCCATGACGGAACTCCTTGAGCGTGAAAGCTAGCGATACGGCATGAAGCTCTTGAGCAGGCGGGCATCGCCGGGCTCGAGAATCGTCGTGCCGCGCTGTTGCCTGATCTGCTTGTTCGTGCGCTTGATCATCCCGTGCCGCTTGCCCGCCTGGGTCGCGCGCACCTTGCCAGTCGCCGTGACGGTGAATCGCTTCTTGCAGGACGACTTGGTTTTCATCTTGGGCATTTTGCTATCCTTCCGAAAGCATCAAAAACCGCCACGGCATGCCCTCTAACGACGCCGGACGGTTCGAAACGCGGGCGGCTTTATAGGGCCCGGCCGGCCCGATTGCAACCCTGGCGACGAGTGCTCCTCACCGGGGCGACAGCACCATCACCATCTGGCGCCCCTCGAGCCGAGGCTCGGATTCGACTTTGGCGATTTCCACCGTGTCGGTCTTGACGCGGTTCAGCAGATCGATGCCGAGCTCGGTATGCGCCATCTCGCGGCCACGGAACCTGAGCGTCACCTTGACCTTGTCGCCCTCCTCGAAAAATCGCCGGATCGACCGCATCTTCACGTCGTAATCATGCGTGTCGATGTTCGGGCGCATCTTGATCTCTTTGATCTCGATGATCTTTTGGTTCTTGCGGGCCTCCGCCGCCTTCTTCTGCGCCTGGTACTTGTATTTCCCGTAATCGAGAATCTTGCAGACCGGCGGATTGGTGTTGGGAGAGACTTCGACGAGATCGAGCCCGGCTTCTTCTGCGATGGCGATGGCATCCCGAGTCGGGACCACCCCCCGTTTTTCCCCGCTGGCGTCGATCAGAAGAACTTCTCGCGAGTCGATGAACTGATTGATACGCGGCCCGTCATCACGCGGCGGCTGCGGGCCCCTCAAAGGCTTACGAATGGTTGTCTCCTTCTTCCACGGACCACGGGGCTTTCAATTGAAGCCGGTGGTCACGAGCTTGCGAGGCCCCTATACATCGCGAAGGCTTTCTCCAAGTCAAGCGAGGAGAACAGCCGAGGAACGACAAAAATGCCGAATGCAACCCGGCTGGGGATTTTCGACACCACCGAAGGCGTGCGGATTGCCTGGCGCGAGGACGGTCCGCCGCCGCGACCCGGGACGCCCTGCGGTTTCTTCTGGCTGAGCGGCTTCAGATCCGACATGAGCGGCACCAAGGCCGAGGCCATCGCCGCCCATGCCGCGGCCGCTGGCCGGCCATGCTTTCGCTTCGATTATTCCGGCCATGGTGAATCCGGCGGCGACCTCGCCGGCGGTACGATCTCCGGTTGGCTTGCCGAGGCGGTGCAGGCCTTCTCGACCTTGGCCGCCGGCCCCCGCATCGTCGTCGGCTCGAGCATGGGCGGCTGGCTTGCCCTCTTGCTGCTGCGCCGGCTCGGGTCCACCGACCCCGACGCCGCGGCGCGCATCCGCGGTCTTGTGCTGATCGCACCCGCCGCCGACATGACCACGCTGATCTGGGACCGCTTGTCCGATGCGGCGCGCCACGAAATCACGGCGCAAGGCTGTTGCCTCGAGCCGTCGCGCTATGGCCCCGAGCCCTATCTCTACACCTTGGCGCTGCTCGAGGACGGTCGCCGCCACCTCCTGCTGCAGCAGGGGCTTGATCTTTCCTGTCCGGTGCGAATCCTCCAGGGCGACCAGGATCCCGATGTCTCCTACGACCACGTCCTGCGAACCTTTCATGCTCTGCGCGGCGACGACATCCGCCTCACCTTGATCAAGGGCGGCGACCATCGGCTGTCGACGCCTCGCGACATCGCGCTCCTCGTCGCCACGATCGAGGCGCTCGCCCACGATTGCGACAGCGCGCGATCTCAATCGACGAGCGCGGCCAGCCCCTCGCGATAGGTCGGGTAGCGAAAGCGATAGCCGAGCTCGTCCTTGACCAGCCGGTTGGACACCCGCTTCGATTCGCTGAAGAAGCTTTGCGCCATCGGCGTCAGCGCGGCCGCCGCGATGGGAATTTCAGGTGGCGGTGCCCGGCCGAGCAGGCGCGCCGCATGCGCCACCACCTCCTGCGGCGGCGTCGGCTCGTCGTCGCAGACATTGTAGACCGCTCCTGGCCGCGGTCGCGCGATGGACGATGTCAAAATTCCGACAATGTCATCGACATGCACGCGCGAGAACACCTGGCCCGGCTTCACGATGCGCCGCGCCGTGCCGTCGCGTATGGCCGCGAGCTGGTTGCGGCCCGGCCCGTAGATTCCGGCCAGCCGGAAAATATGCACCGGCAGGCCAAAGCCTTCCTGAAGCGCCCGCCACTCCGCCTCGGCTGCGACCCGGCGCCCCCCGCGGGCGGTCGCCGGTTCGAGCCGCGAGGTCTCGTCGACCCACTCGCCGGCCCGGTCGCCATAGACCCCTGTCGTCGACAGATAGCCGACCCACTCGAACTGCCGCGCCTGCTGAGCGAGGAGGTCGCGATGGTGTCTCAAGACCGGATCGCCGTCCTCCTCGGGTGGGATCGAGACGAGGACATGGCTGACCTCCTCGAGCGCTTCTGCCGCCACTGGCTGCGTCCCGTCGAACTGCCAGCCGTCCTGCCCTTGTGCCGACATTGCCGCAATCCCGGCTTCGCTTCGGTGCGTCCCCGCAATGCTGAAGCCGCGCGGGGCAAGCGTCCTCGCCAGCGCCGTCGCGACATAGCCGAGACCGAAGCAGAAGATCCTCAACCGCCGGCCCTCCACTCCTCGCGCACCGCTTCGTCGGCCTCCCGCGGCAGGAAGCGCTGGGCGAGCTCCTGGAAGCGCTCCTGCGAAGAGAGCTGCGACAGCGCCCACACCGCCATCGCCCGCACGAGAGGAGAATGGTCCTCGAGCAGCCGCTCGGCAGCGTCGGCAAGCTGCGGCTCGTTCGAATTGCCGATGGCGATCAGCACATTGCGCACGAAGCGGTCGCGCCCGGTCCGCTTCACCGGCGAGCCGGCGAACAATCTGCGAAAGCGCATGTCGTCGAGCCCGGCCAGCTCTTCGAGTTTCGGCAGCACGAGATCGTCGCGCGCCTTGATCCTGGCCTCGGCGGCGACGCTTGCAAACTTGTTCCATGGGCACACCGCCAGGCAGTCGTCGCAGCCATAGATGCGGTTGCCCATGGCCTTGCGGAATTCGCGCGCGATGTGGCCCTTGTGCTCGATCGTGAGATAGGAGATGCAGCGCCGCGGATCGAGCCGATAAGGCTCGGGGAACGCCGCGGTGGGACAGATGTCGAGACAGCCTCGGCAGCGGCCGCAGCGGTCCTCGTGCGGTGGATCGGGCTCGAGCGGGAGCGTCGTCAGGACGGCGCCGAGAAAGGTCCACGAGCCATGGTCGCGGCTCACCAGGTTGGTGTGCTTACCCTGCCAGCCGATTCCCGCCTTGGCGGCCAGCGGCTTTTCCAGAAGCGGAGCGGTATCGACGAAAATCCTCACCGACGCGTCCGTCTCGCGCTCGAGCCAGCCGCCCAGCTGCTTGAGCTTGCCCTTGAGGACGTCGTGATAGTCGCGCCCCAGCGCATAGACCGAGATGACGCCGCGGTCCGCGTGGCTTAGGCGCTGCATCGGATCGACCTCCGGCCCGTAGTTCAGCGCCACCATGATGGCGCTTCGCGCTTCCGGCCACAGAGCGGCCGGCGAGCGCCGGCGCGCCGCAGTCTTGCTGAGCCATGCCATGTCGCCATGGAAATCGGCAGCGATGAAGCTGTCGAACCGCCGCGCCGTCGCCGCATCATGGTCGAGACGGGCGATTCCGGCCGATGCCAGGCCAAGCGCCCGCGCTTGCGCCTTGATCCGCGATTCGATGGGCGGCGGTGCCGTCTTGCGCGGCGCCTCAGAAATCGAGATCCGCATAAGCGCGCGGGGGTGAGATGCCCCGGATCTGATCGCCGAGGAGCGGCCGGAACGACGGTCGCGACTTGATCCGCTGATACCAAGCCTTGGCGTCGGCGTTTTCCTCCCATGGCACGTCGCCGAGATAATCCACTGCCGACAGATGCGCCGCCGCCGCCAGGTCGGCCGCACTGAGCTCGCTTCCGGCGAGCCAGTTGCGGCTTTCGGCCAGGACGCCGATATAGTTGAGATGGGCCCGGATTGATGCCAGCGCCCGCCGCACCGGTCCCATCTCCGGCGGCCCGCCGCCGGCCTCGCGCGGCAGATGACGCCGCACCACCTTTTCGGCGATTAGCGGTGCCGAGACTTCGCCATGAAACTTCTGGTCGAACCAGGCGATGAGCCGCCGCGTCTCGGCGCGCTCGGCCGGGCTCGTCCCGTATAGCGAGCGCGCACGGCTGGCGCGCGTCTCGTCGAGATATTCTCCGACCGCCTCGATTCCAGCCGCCTGCGTCCCGTCGTCATCCTCGAAGATCGGCAGCAGTCCCGCCGGATTGCGGTCCAGGAACTCCGCCCGGCCCTCCCACGGCCGCTCCTCGACGAGCTCGGCATCTCTGCCATACTCGGCGAGCGCCAGCCGGATTCGCCGGCAAAGCGGGTCGAGCGGGAAATGAAACAATCTGGCCATGGTTCAGTCCGTGGGGGTATAGAGCCTCGAACCGCCCGAGCCAAGGGGACTCGGCTCGCGGCGCAATCGGGATCCCTGCATGTCGATCGAACAGATTGTCGTTCTCGCCCTCATCCAGGGCATCACCGAATTCCTTCCGATCTCCTCCTCCGGGCATTTGATCCTGGTTCCCGCCCTGACCGGCTGGCAGGACCAGGGCGTCGTGGTCGACGTCATGACCCATATGGGCTCGCTGCTCGCCGTCCTCGTCTATTTCTGGCGCGATGTCGTCGCACTCGCCCGCGGCCTGCTCGTCCTGTTGACCGGCCGGCTGACGCCGGAAGGCCGCATGGCCCTCTATATCATTGCCGGCACCGTGCCCATCGTCATCGTCGGGGCCCTGTTCAAGGTCACAGGCCTTTCCGATCTCATGCGCAGCCCCGTGGTGGTGGCCTGGGACGCCATCATTTTCGGCGTTGTGCTGTACCTCGCCGACAGCTTCGGAGGCTTCCGCAAAACCATCGACGATATCGACTTCAAATCGGCCATGACCATTGGTGCGGCCCAGGCGCTGGCCCTGGTTCCCGGCACCAGCCGCTCCGGCATCACCATGACCGCTGGCCGGGCGCTCGGCTATGCCCGCCCCGATGCCGCCCGCTTTTCCTTCCTGCTGTCGATCCCGGCAACCGCTGCCGCCGGAGTGTTGATCCTCGGCGATGCCGTGAAGAACCATCAGCCGATCGGCGTCGATGCCCTGATCACCGGCGCCCTCACCTTTGTCACCGCGCTCGCCACCATCGCCGTCCTCATGGCCATCATCCGACGCCACAGCTTCCTGCCTTTCGTGATCTACCGCGTCCTGCTCGGAGCGGTTCTTCTTGGGCTGGCCTATGGCGGCGCTCTGCCGCACCACGTCCCTCCGGGATAAATAGGCAGTAGGTAGTAGGCAGTAGGGACGAGCACACTTCACTGCCTATTGCCTATTGCCTATTGCCTATTGCCTATTGCCTTCTTCAGTAGAATTGCGCCCCGCCCTGATTGCTGCTGGACGTTTCCGTTGCCGGCGGCGCCTCGTATTGCCAGAAGATCTGAACCGCATAGAGCGCATGGCCGACCTGCACCGCCCCGGTCGCGACATACGCATAGGCCGGATTGAGGAGGTTGCGGCGGTGGCCGCTCGAGTCGAGCCACTGCCCGAACAGGCGTCGCGCCTTGACCTGGTCGACACTGCCCGGCTGCCGATCGCGGGCCGCGTTCTCGCCGTGATAGCCGACCGCCGCCGGATCGGCGAAGGCGGCGAAGCGCTCGCTGAAGCGATAGCCGTTGCGCGATTCATGGCCGACATAGCCGCCGAGCGCCATGTCGAGCGCCTGGGCCCGGGCTGCCCGCTTGAGCCGCTCGTTGGCGGCAAGCGATTTGCGACCGGCCCCCCGACGCGTGCTGGAAGCCAGCCCGTCGAGATAGGTCTCGAGATCGGGCCTGAACTTGACGCTGTCCGACGGCTTGGCCAGGAGAGCCTCGACATAGGCGCCATAGCTCGGCGCCGCCCCGGCTTCTCCAGAACTGAACAAACCGATGAATGCCGCCATCGTGGCGGCCACGATCGATCGCAACATCCCACGAGCTCCCCGCTCTCGGACAAGCCGATTGGCATGGCTTCTTGGCCGAAATCTGACCGGCGCCCGTGCTTGGCCTTTCCTCTTCCGAACGGTGCTGCTATCAGGCGGCCCCATGGACCACCTCAAGCTTGCCATTGCCGGTGCGGCCGGCCGCATGGGGCGCACCCTCACCCGGGTGGCGCGCGAGACCCCGGGCATCGTGGTGGCCGGCGGCCTCGAACCGCCGCAATCCCCGGTGATCGGCGCCGATATGGGCGAGCTTGCCGGCATCGGTCCGATCGGTATTGCTGTCACCGCTGACGCCCCGAGCCTTTTCGCCGTCATCGATGCCATTGTCGACTTCACGACCCCGGCCGCCTCGATGGAGCTGGCCGCGCTCGCGGCCCAGGCCCGCATCGTGCATGTGCTCGGCACCACTGGCCTCAAGCGCGAGCACGACGCGGCGCTCGTCGCGGCCGCCCGCCACGCCCGCATCGTCCGCTCTGGCAATATGAGCGTCGGCGTCAACCTTCTCGCTGCCCTTGTTCGCCGCGTTGCTGCGACCCTTGGCGAGGAGTTCGACATCGAAATCCTGGAAATGCATCACCGCCACAAGGTCGATGCCCCGAGCGGCACCGCGCTCCTTCTCGGCAGTGCCGCTGCGGCCGGGCGTTCCGTCGAGCTTGGCACCGCCGCCATCCGCACCCGTGACGGCCACACCGGTCCGCGCCCCTCCGGCGGCATCGGTTTCGCCACCCTGCGCGGCGGCAGCGTCGTCGGCGAGCACACCGTCGTGTTCGCTGGTCCCGCCGAGCGGATCGAGCTCAGCCATCGTGCCGAATCGCGCGACATCTTCGCCCGCGGTGCCCTGCGCGCCGCTTTGTGGGCCTACCCGCGCAAGCCCGGCCTTTACAGCATGATGGATGTGCTGGGAGTGAGCGCGGAATGAGCGCGATGCAACGGATCTGCGTGCTGGTGCGGCATGGTCAAAGCGAATGGAACCTCCAGAATCTCTTCACCGGCTGGCGCGACCCGGCCCTGACCGAGCTTGGCCGCAGCGAAGCGCGCGAGGCCGGGCGGCGGCTGAAGCAGCGCGGCCTCACCTTCGACAAGGCCTATACGAGCTCCCTCGTGCGCGCCCAGGACACGCTCTCCCTCATCCTCGAAGAGATCGGCCAGCCCGGCCTCGAGACCGTCTGCGACGCCGCCCTAAACGAGCGCGACTATGGCGATCTGACCGGTCTCAACAAGGACGACGCGGCGGCCCGCTGGGGCAAGAAGCAGGTCCAGGCCTGGCGCCGTTCCTACGATGTGGCGCCGCCGGGCGGCGAGAGCCTCAGGGACACGCTTGCCCGCACCGTGCCCTATTATCTCCGCAACATCCTTCCTGACGTTCTTGACGGCGAGCGCGTGATCGTCGTCGCCCATGGCAACTCGCTGCGCGCCTTGATCATGGCCATGGAGGGGCTGTCCCCGGCCGAGATCCTGAGCCGCGAGCTCTTGACCGGCGTGCCGATCATCTATCGGCTGAAGAGCGACAGCCGCATCGAGGGCCGCGAGATCCTCGACCGCTGAGCCTCACCGGGCTAGGGCTGCGCTTAGCGCCGCGGCAAAGGCCCGCCGCTCCTCGCCCCCGAGAAACCGCCCGATTTCATGCGACCGCCCCGCCGATTGCAATGTCAGCGGCCCGACCATGTCGCGCCGCCTGTCGATATCGAGTGCGACCCTGACGAAGCATCGGGCAAATTCCAGCCGCCGCGCCGCCCGCGTCGGCTTGATGCTGGTCCACACCAGGCGCTCGGCATCGATCACGATCGTCTCGAACTCCTGGCACGCCGCCCTGCTCCGCCTGAGCGCCCAGGCAAGAAGAGCGAGGTCGATGCCGAGAAATCCTGCGACCGGCCAGGCGCCGCAGGCGATGCAGACGATTCCGGCAATGACCGTCAGGAACCCGAAGACGCAAACCAGCGCCAGGTGCTGGCCTGGGCTCAGCGAGCTGTTCGGACGAAGCACGAAGGTTTCCATTGCACCTCGCATCGCGCTAAGCCTAGCTGGACTTCACCGGGGAGCGACAGATGCCGCGCCGCTCGAAATTGACCAGGGCCGAGATCGCCGAGGTCTTCGACCGCTTTGCCCGCGCCGAGCCCGAGCCCAAGGGCGAGCTCGAGGCCGTCAATACCTACACCCTCCTCGTCGCGGTGGTGCTTTCCGCCCAGGCGACCGATGAAGGCGTCAACCGCGCCACCAGCCGATTGTTCTCCAAGGTCGACACGCCGCAAAAGATGGTGGCGCTGGGCGAAGAAGGTCTCACCGACCATATTCGTTCGATCGGCCTCTACCGCATCAAGGCAAGGAATGTGATTGCGCTCTCGAAGGCACTGATCGAGCGGCATGGCGGCGAGGTGCCGCGCGACCGCGCCGCACTCGAGGCCCTGCCAGGCGTCGGGCGCAAGACCGCCAATGTTGTCCTCAACGCCGCCTTCGGCGAGCCCACTATTGCGGTCGACACCCATCTGTTCAGGGTTGGCAACCGCACCGGCCTTGCCCCCGGCAAGACCCCGGCCGAGGTCGAGAGCGTGCTCGACGCCGTCGTGCCGCCCGAGCGCAAGCGCCATGCTCACCATTGGCTGATTCTGCACGGCCGCTATGTCTGCAAGGCGCGCCGCCCCGAGTGCCCGCGCTGCCTCATTCGCGACATTTGCCGCTTCAAGGAGAAGACGCCGGGAGCACCCGTTCATCAGCCGCGATCATCTTGAAGATGTGCACGAAATAGGCGGTGGAGAAAATCGGCACCAGCACGTTGACGAGCGGAATCACTGCCAGCCCCGCCGGAATGAGGCCGGCGGCGAAAATGCGTGCGGCGTGGTCGCGCCTGAGTTGGGAAGCCTCCCCGATGTCCATATGGCGGGCCGCCACCATGGTGAAATATTCGCGCCCGAGCAGATAGGCGTTGGCCAGCACCATCGCCGCTGCGCCGATGCCGAGGAAAAAGGTCGGAAGCGTCGCCAGGTTGACCACCAGCACGAGAAGCGCGAACTGCACTCCCATGAGGAACGAGGTGCTGAGCGGCAGCGGCCTGCCGACCGAGTCCTGCGGATAGTCGCGGCGCTCGATCCGCTCCGCCACCTGGTCAAGGAAGATGCCGGCGAACATCGCCGTGACGGGCGCCATCACGAAAAAGAAGGCCGCGATCAGCCCGAGCCCGGTGATGATCGACAGCACCGTGGTGAGCCAAGGCCAGGGGAGGCCGGCAAACAGCGACAGCGTCGTCTCGACGCCGATGAAGATCGCGACGAACAGGAGCAGCGTGAGGCCGATCGCCTTCCACAGAATGTGGCGGAAGTCGTCGGACAGCACGTCCCGCAGCGAACGAAGCGCAGCATCGAGCATCGACCGGGGTCTCCTCCTGAACGCCGCGCTTGAAATAGTCGCGGGCGCCGCGCGAGGCAAGGATTGTCGACAGGATGCGATGGCCATAGTCTGAAGCTCCGAACCTCCCGCGAGATGGAAACGGCATGCCCGCACCCCTCGATGTCCTTGCCATCGGCAATGCCATTGTCGACGTTCTGGCCCGGGTCGAGGACTCGTTCCTGACCGATTGGCAGCTCGCCAAGGGCAGCATGCGCCTCATCGACGAGGCGGAGGCCGAGCGCCTCTATGCCGCATTCGGCCCGGCCATCGAGGTGTCCGGAGGCTCCGCTGCCAACACTGTCGCCGGGGTGGCCTCGCTGGGCGGCACCGCCGGCTTTATCGGCAAGGTGCGCGCCGACCAGTTGGGTGCCGTATTCGCCCACGACATCAGGGCGGCCGGCGTCCGTTACACGATGGCGGGAACGCCCGATGGTCCCACGACCGGCCGCTGCCTCATTGCCGTGACGCCGGATGGCGAGCGCACGATGAACACCTTTCTTGGCGCCAGCGCCTTGATCGGACCGGAGGACATCGCCGAGGCTGACGTGGCCGCCGCCGGCACGCTCTATCTCGAAGGTTATCTGTTCGATCGTGCCGCCGCCAAGCAGGCCTTCGAGAAGGCGGCGGCGATTGCCAGCGCGGCCGGCCGCCGGGTTGCTCTCACCTTGTCCGACTCATTCTGCGTCGCTCGTCATCGCGAGGACTTTCTGGCTTTGATCGGCTCGAGCATCGACGTGCTCTTTGCCAACGAGGCGGAGGCGAAGGCCCTGTTCCGATTGGATGATCTCGACGGGCTCATTGCCCAGGCCCGCCGCCTCTGTCCGCTTGTCGTCCTGACGCGCTCCGCCTTGGGCTCGGTGATCATCGGCGGCGATGCTGTGAATGCCGTGCCCGCCGAGCGCCTCGACAAGGTGGTCGACGTCACCGGGGCCGGCGACCTCTACGCCGCCGGCTTCCTGTTCGGGTTGAGCCGCGGCATGGATCTTGTGGACTGCGCCCGTCTCGGCACCTTCGCCGCGGCCGAGATCATCGCCCATTTCGGTGCCCGCCCGCTGAAGCCCCTGCGCCGGCAGGCGGAAGCGCGGGGATTGTTGTGAGGCAGGTAGGGCAAAGGCAACCCGTCCCCCTGGTGAGGAGGGGTCGGGGTGGGGGATACATTGGCCAGCGCCCCCACCGGCCTTCTCCGAAGGCAGATCCCTCACCCGGCGCTTTGCGCCCCCTACGCCCTCTCGCCGCTGACACGGCGCGAGGGGAAAACGAAAGCGCTCTCTTTTTCCCTTCTCCCCGCTTGCGGGGAGAAGGTGCCCGGAGGGCGGATGAGGGGTCCGCCTTACTGATGTTCTCCTGTGTCCGGGGCCGTCCACAAAGGCCATGAATTCTAGGGATAATTCACCTCGAACTGTTTGCCGGTGTACGTGAACATACGCTACAATCCGTGTCGTGCGTTGGGGTAAATGTTGGGGTGCGGGGAAATGACCAGACGGCTCAATCGACTAAGTGCGCGGACGGTGGCGACGGTTAAAAGGCCCGGCCGCCACGCGGACGGCGGCGGCCTTTACCTCGTGGTCGACAAGAGCGGCGCCAAGCGCTGGGTCTTCCTGTTCCGGTTCGGCGGACCACTTAAGGAAATGGGCTTGGGGGGCCTCACTCGCGTGAACCTGGCCGAGGCTCGGAGACTTGCCGAATGGTGTCGGTCGACCCTCGCCGCGGGCAAAAACCCGATCGAGGCGCGCAAGGCCGCTGGACGGGTCCCGACCTTCGGTGAGTGCGCCGATGAGTTCGTGGCGAGCATGGAAGGCAAATGGCGCAACCAAACACACCGGGACCAATGGGTGATGACCCTGACCCGATACACCGAGGAAATCCGGTCGATGCCGGTGAACATGGTCGAGACGGCGGTGGTGCTCAGGGTCCTGAACCCGCTCTGGCAGAGAATACCCCGAAACCGCTGCCCGCCTCCGATCACGGATTGAGAAGGTGCTCGATGCTGCCCGTGCCAAGGGTTACCGCGAGGGTGAGAACCCGGCGCGCTGGCGCGGCCACCTCGAGACGCTGCTGCCGCCGCGGCAGAGGCTCACCCGGGGCCACTATGCCGCCATGCCTTATACCGAGCTGCCAAACTTCATGGCGCGCCTGCGAGCGCGTGAGGGCTTGGCCGCCCAGGCATTGGAGTTCGCGATCCTCACTGCGGCACGATCCGGCGAGGTGCTGGGCCTGCGCTGGAGCGAAATCGACATCGAAGCCAAGGTCTGGACCGTGCCGCCCACCCGGATCAAGGCGGGGCGCGAACATCGAGTGCCGCTCTCGCCACGCGCCCTGGCCATTATGGAGGCGATGCGGCTGATTCGTGTTTCGGACTATGTCTTTCCGGGCTACCGCGCGGAGCGGCCGCTGGGCGATATG
>DATAOT010000025.1:0-5488 GCA_036265615.1 Aestuariivirgaceae bacterium | reverse complement strand
CCCGAAGATCGCCGACCCGACACGCACATGGGTGGCGCCGAAGGCTATGGCCGTTTCGAAATCGCTGCTCATCCCCATGCTCAGAGCCTTGAGCCCGTTGCGCTCCGCAATTTTTCTGAGCAGCGCGAAATGCAGTGCCGCCTCCTCCTCGATCGGCGGCACGCACATCAGCCCCTCGATCTGAAGCCCGAGCTCCGACCGGCACAGCTCCACCAGCGCATCGGTCTCGCGCGGGCCGATGCCGGCCTTCTGCGCTTCCTCGCCGGTATTGACCTGAATGAATAGCCGCGGGCGCGAGCCCTGCCGCGCCATCTCCTTGGCCACCGCCCGCGCTAGCTTCTCGCGGTCGATCGTCTCGATCACGTCGAACAGCTTGACCGCCTCCTCCACCTTGTTGGTCTGCAGCGGCCCGACCAGATGCAGCTCGAGACCCGGATGGGCCGCCTTGAGCGCCGGCCATTTCGCCTTGGCTTCCTGCACCCGGTTTTCGCCGAACACCCGCTGCCCGGCGGCGATGACCGGCGTGATCGCTTCCGGCCCGAAGGTCTTGCTCACCGCCACCAGCGTGACCGCCGAAGCCTCCCGCCCCGCCATGGCCGCTGCCGCCTTGAGCCTTTCGCGCACATCATCGAGCCCGCTCATGGGTGAAGGATTGACCGAGCTTGCCCCTCGGCACAAGTGCTGGTACTCACACGGGCCCATGACCACCGAGCGCTACAATCCCGGCGAGGCCGAGCCGAAATGGCAGGCCGTATGGCAGGATCGCGAATCCTTTCGCGCCGCCGAGGATTCGGCGCGGCCGAAATATTACGTCCTCGAAATGTTTCCCTATCCTTCGGGCCGCATTCATATGGGGCATGTCCGCAACTATGCCATGGGCGACGTGCTCGCCCGCTATATGCGCGCCAGGGGCTTCAACGTGCTCCATCCCATGGGTTGGGACGCCTTCGGCATGCCGGCGGAAAATGCCGCAATCGAGCGCGGCGTCCATCCCAGGAGCTGGACCTACGACAACATCGCAGCCATGCGCCGGCAGCTCAAATCCATGGGGCTGTCGCTCGATTGGAGCCGCGAGATCGCCACCTGCGATCCTGATTATTACCGCCATGAGCAGGCGATGTTTGTCGACTTCATGGCCGCAGGCCTCGTCGAGCGCCGCACTGCCATGGTCAATTGGGACCCGGTCGACCGGACCGTTCTCGCCAATGAGCAGGTGATCGAGGGCCGCGGCTGGCGCTCCGGCGCCCTGGTCGAGAAACGCGAGCTGGCCCAGTGGTTTCTCAAGATCACCGACTACTCCCGCGAGCTGCTCGACGCCTTGGACGGGCTGACCGGCTGGCCCGACAAGGTCCGGCTGATGCAGAGGAACTGGATCGGTCGCTCCGAGGGCCTGCGCTTGAGCTTCGACCTCGTCGATGCCGAGGGGCGGCCCCTGCCCGACAAGCTCGTCGTCTACACCACGCGCCACGACACCATCTTCGGCGCCACCTTCTGCGCCCTCTCGGCCGACCATCCCCTGACCCGCGAGCAGGCCGAGCTCCTGCCCGAGGTCGCCCGGTTCCGCCGCGAATGCGCCGCGCTTGGCACGAGCGAAGAGGCGATCGAGCGCGCCGAGAAGAAGGGCCTGCCCCTCGGGCTCTTCGCCGTCCACCCCTTCCGCAAGGGCGTGCTGCTCCCGGTCTATGCTGCCAATTTCGTGCTGATGGCCTATGGCGAGGGCGCCATCTTCGGCTGCCCGGCCCACGACCAGCGCGACCTCGATTTCGCCCGCAAATATGGCCTGCCGGTGATACCGGTGGTCGCCCGCGCCGGCAGCGACCCGGCGGCATCGGAGATCGGCGACACGGCCTTCCTCGATGCCGAAGGCGCCGATGCCGTGATGATCAATTCCGATTTCCTGAACGGCATGACCGTGCCGCAGGCCAAGGAGGAGATCGCGGCGCGCGCCGAGGCGATGGGGATCGGCCAGCGTACCGTCAACTACCGGCTGCGCGATTGGGGCGTGTCGCGCCAGCGCTACTGGGGCTGTCCGATCCCGGTGATCCACTGCCCGGCCTGCGGCCCGCTGCCGGTGCCCAAGCACGACCTGCCGGTCACCCTGCCCGAGGATGTCACCTTCGACGCCCCCGGCAATCCCCTCGATCGCCATCCCACCTGGAAGCATGTCGCCTGTCCGCAATGCGGCGGCCCGGCGACGCGCGAGACCGACACCTTCGACACTTTCGTCGATTCCTCCTGGTACTTCGCCCGTTTCTGCGCCCCGCATGCCGAGGCGCCGGTCGACCATGACGCCATCCGCTACTGGATGCCGGTCGATCAATATATCGGCGGCATCGAGCATGCCATTCTGCATCTGCTCTATTCCCGCTTCTACATGCGGGCCATGAAGCGCACCGGCCAGATGGACATCGTCGAGCCGTTCTCGAGCCTGTTCACGCAAGGCATGGTCATCCATCAGACCTACCGCAATGCGGCCGGCGAATGGATCCTGCCGGCCGACACCGTCATCCGCGACGACGGCACCGCCGTCCACGCGACAACCGGCGAGCCGCTCGTCGTCGGCCCGGCCGAGAAGATGTCGAAATCGAAGAAGAACGTCATCGACCCCGAGGAGATCATTGCCCGCTACGGCGCCGACACCGCCCGCTGGTTCATGCTGTCGGACACCCCGCCCGAGCGCGACATCGAATGGACCGAGTCGGGGGTCGAGGGCTCGTGGCGCTTCGTCCAGCGGGTCTGGCGGCTGGTCGGGGAGACGGCGCGGACTGGAACTCCGGCCACTGCCCCGCTCGGCCGCGACGGCGAGGCGCTGCGCCGTGCCGCCCATCAGGCGCTCCACGCGGTCGGCAACGATCTCGATCATTTGCGCTTCAACCGGGCCATTGCACGGATTTACGAGCTCGCCAACGCCATCCAGGCAGCACTGCAGCGGCCCGCCGAGCCGGGCCTCAAACGGGCGATTCGCGAATCGGTCGAGATCCTCGTCCAGATTTTTGCCCCGATGATGCCGCATTTGGCCGAGGAATGCTGGCGGGCGCTCGGCCACTCCGGGCTGCTGGCTGAATCCGCCTGGCCGAAGGCCGATCCAACGCTGCTCGCCAGCGAAACCGCCACAATTGCCATCCAGGTCAATGGGAAAAGGCGGGACGAAATCGTCCTTCCGGTGGCCGCGAGTGCGGAAGAGATTGAAGCGGCGGTCCTCCGGATGGATAATGTGCGTCGCGCCGTCGGGGACAAGACGGTGCGGCGGGTGGTGGTGGTACCGGGGAGGATCGCCAACATCGTCACGGATTAGCGGGGAGCTTGCCGTGTCGAACTCGAGGCTCCGGCATGATGCGAAAAGGTGGATACCGCTTTTTCGAGGACCATCATGCACAAACATGAGACCAGCCGCGCTTGCGCTGGTCCTGCTTCTCGGCGGCTGTGGTTTCCAGCCGCTTTATGGCGAGCGCCAGGGGTCTGAGCCCTTGACGGCGGCTCTGAACGGCGTGGCCGTCGATCCGCCCAAGACCCGCGTCGGCCAGCTGATCCGCAATGAGTTTCTGGCCGATGTGCCACCGGGACAGGGCGGCCTGTCCGTCTATCGGTTGGAGATCGAGCCTGAGGCCCGCGAGGTCAACGAGATCGAATCGAGCAACACCGACGTCCTGCGCAAGACCTACCGGCTGAATGTCAGCTTCAAGCTGTCCGACAACCGCACCGGCAAGCCGGTCTATAGCGGCAAGACCTTTTCCTATATCTCCTATGACCGCGTGTCCTCGCCGCTCGCCAATGTCCAGGCCGCGACCAATGCCGAAGAGCGGGCAGCCCACGAGGTCGGCATCGACATCCGCACGCGCATTGCCGCCTATCTCGCCTCGCTCTAGGCAGTAGGCAATAGGCAGTGACCGATGCTCTTCCCTGCTGCCTACTGCCTACGCACCACGAGAGCCAGCCATGGCCGTCCTCAAACTCGAACGCCTCTCGGCCTATCTGCGTGACCGCGATCCTGCCGTCGCGGCCATCCTCATCTATGGCGGCGACCTCGGGGCGGTGCGCGAGCAGGCCGTCAAGGTCGTCGAGGCGCATGGCGCAAGGCTCGATGACCCGTTCAATCCGCTCGTCATTGCCGATCAAGTCCTGAGCGCCAATCCGGGCCTGCTGGCCGACGAGACTGCCGCCATCCCGATGTTCGGCGGTCGCCGCATCGTCTGGATCCGCGATGCCGGCCAGGGACTTGCCAAGGCCCTCGAGCCGTTGCTCGATCGACCGGCCTCCGGCCTGATCGTTGCCGAATCCGGCCCGCTCGCCAAATCCGCCAAGCTGCGGCAGCTCGTCGAGCGCTCCGCCGCTGCCTTGGCGGTCGCCCTCTATGACGATGCTGCCAAGGACTATGACGGCCTGATCACCGAGGTCCTGTCCAGGGCCGGCCTCGATCTTACCGACGACGCCCGCCACTATCTCAAGAACCTGCTCGGTACCGACCGAAGGCTCGCCCGCAGCGAGCTCGACAAGCTTGCCCTGTTTGCTCATGGCAAGCGTCGCATTGAGATCGCCGACATCGATGCGGTGTGCGGCGACACCGCCTCCGCCACCCTCGACGATGCTCTCGACCGTGCTTTCGAGGGCGAAACGATTGCCACAGCCCGCGCCCTCACCCGCCTCGCGGCGACCGGCGAGAGCGGCACGCGAGTCCTTTCGGCTGCGGTCCAAGCCTTGACTTCTCTGGACCGTTTCAGAACCGAAATCGATTCCGGCGGGTCCATCGATCAGGCACTGCGCAGCGCCAGGCCGCCTGTTTTCTTTCAGCGTCAGCCAAGCCTGCGTCGCCAGCTCCGAACCTGGGACGGCGCATCTCTGCAAGACGCTGCGCACACCGTGCACGCCGCCTTGACCGAGATCCGGCAGCGCCCGGCGCTCGAGGCTACAATCGCCGAACGGACGGTCCTCGCCCTGGCTCGCCGTGCTCGGATCCTTGCCCGCCGCCAGGGCTGACGGCGCTGCCCGGCCGACGCGACAGTCTGGCGCAGACCTCGTCGAGCTGCTCGAGCGTGCGGTAGCGGATCACCACTTTTCCGCCCGCCCGCCCTCGATCCTCGAGCGCGACCTCGAGACCCAAAGCTTGCGACAGCGCTTCCTCGAGCGCCCGCACATTGGGATCCTTTTCGGGCGGCGACCGCCCCTGCCCTTGGCCATTCGCCTGCGCCTGCGGAGACTCTGCTGGACGGCGCGCCAGCTCCTCCGCCTCGCGCACCGACAGGCCGAGCTTGACGATCCGGTCGGCCAGCGCCTCGGCATCGTCGGCAGCGACGAGGGTGCGCGCATGCCCGGCCGTCAGCAGTCCCTGCTCCACCTGCGCCCTGACCGATTCCGGCAGCTGCAGCAGACGCACCGTATTGGCGATGTGGCTCCGGCTCTTGCCCACCGCCTCCGCCAGCTGCAGCTGCGTGTAGCCGAATTGTTCCATCAGCTGCGCATAGGCCCGCGCCTCCTCGAGCGCATTGAGATC
>DATAOT010000024.1:0-15391 GCA_036265615.1 Aestuariivirgaceae bacterium | reverse complement strand
CTTTTTTTCCTGATGATTTGCATGAGGCTCTATGGCGCTCCTGTCGCAGGAGCGCCACTCACGTCATCGAACGGTCCGTTCAAAACTGTGCGAGGCCGGATCAGGGCCTGGCTTCGTCGATCGCTGCCGCGAGGTCAACATAGGACTCGCACATCAGGGCGCAGCGGCTGGCGATCACTTGCAACTACTCCTTGGCAAGTGCGATCTTCTCCGCTGCCGCATAACGGGATTGGCGACCAACCCGCGGCAAGGGCAAAAGTCCTCACATGGCGCTTTTCCTCTCAATGGCCTGCTTCGGGCTACGACAAATTGGCAACTATATTTCAATAGTTTCCCACAATTGGCGTGCAGAAAGCCGCATTTCACCTTGCGACGCAAAACTGAAGCCGCTTAACATGCCGCCGGGATGGCGGCAGACAAGACGAGACCAGGCGCGGGCTTGGCGGGGACATGCAACTCGTTCTGATTCGGCGCAGTGCCCTTGTGGCAGTGCTCTGCATTCTGGCGGTTGGTTGTCAGGATGCCGGGCTGCTCAATCGCCTTGACGGAGAGGTCCCGGCAGGTTCCGCAGCCACCGGCCTCGGCGCCATCAATGTTGCCGAGGAGCCGACGGAACCCGGCAAATCCTTCGATTACTCCCTGGACAATCAGATCAGGGTGGGTACCGAGCTCGCCAAGCAGGCGCTCGCCCGCTCGAAGCGAAGCCGCAACCGCTCCATGGAGGCTTATCTCACCCGAATGGTTCGCCGCCTTGCGGCTGCCGATCCGCGCGCCCCCCGCTTCCTTTATCGTGTCTATCTGATCGAGAGTCCCAATCCCAATGCCTTCACCTCGGGTGGCGGCCATATTTTCGTCACCACCGGCCTGGTCGCCCGGCTGCACACCGAGGCGCAGATGGCCATGGTGCTGGCCCACGAGCTCGCCCACAACACGCAGGCCCATGTCCTCAAAGGCCGCAACGGTCGTGAGATCAGCCAGCGCGTGGTGGCCTTCGGCAAGCGCGTGTTCGAGCAGGACATGGGCGTGCCGTGGGTGAGCCACGGGCTCACCTCGCTGGCCCGCACCGGCTTCAACTCCTATACCCGCGCCCAGGAGGAGGAGGCCGACCGCATGGGGCTCGAGACGATGATCATGGCCGGCTACGACCCGCGCGAGGCGCCGAGGAGCTTCTCCGCCCTTCTCGACACCAACGCCCAGAAGCAGACGATTTTCGCCATCTTCGATGGGTATCCGGCCGGCTTGAAGCGCGCCGAGGCCATCAACGCCGCGGTCTATGCCCGTTTCCGCAATGTCGATCTGAGCGCCGCAATCCGCTCGACCCCGGCCTATGACAAGCAGGCCGCGCCATTCTGGGCAACGGTGCCAACACCGGTGCCGAACTGACCCTGCGCTAGGGTCGGGACCCTTTGAGAGCACCGCGCCATTCCCATCCCTCATGGCCGGGCTTGACCCGGCCATCCAGCTCGTTCTGCAAGCGGCCTCGCAGCCAAACGGTCCTGCCTCTTCTCACGAGGTCCGGATCTTAGAGCCTCACCACGGCGACGCCCGCCTGGCGCAGCTCCTCGAATGCCGACTTCACCCCCTCCGGCGTGATCCCGCGGCTGGCATTTTCGATCACCCGCACCTCCACGCCTGGCAGCATGGCGACCGCGTCGAGGGCGCTGAACTTGACGCAATAGTCGGTGGCAAGGCCGCAAACATCGAGCTGCTCGATGCCATGCCGCTTCAATTCCGCATCGAGCCCGGTGGTGCGCTCTGCGTGATTGTCGCGGAATGCCGAATAACTGTCGGTCTCCCGGTCCTCGCCCTTGCGTTGGACAAGATGGATGCGGTTGCGGTCGAGCTCGGGATGGAGCTCGGCGTCGCGGCTGCCCTGCACGCAGTGATCGGGCCACATGACCTGCGGCCTGCCGCGCAGCGAGCCCATTTCGAACGGCTTCTTGCCCGGGTGCTGCGAGGCGAAGCTCTTGTGATCCGGCGGATGCCAGTCCTGCGATGCGACGATCAGGTCGTAGCCGCCTTCGGCCATCAGCCGGTTGATCACCGGCACGACCGCCTCGCCGCCAGGCACCGGCAGGTTGCCGTTCGCGCAAAAACCGTTCTGAACGTCCACGACGAGAAGGGCGCGTTTTTTCGCGTGCGGCACGTCAGGCGGTGCGCTGACGCGCCAGCAGCCAGCTTGCCCCGCTGATCGCAAGCGCCGCACAGGCGCAGAGCCCGGCAAGCCCGGCGAGCCCGCCCCAGCCGCCATGGGCTGGCAGCCGCAAGCTCGCTGCCTGCAGTTCCAGCGTCCCCATGCTGCCGGCACCGAGAACGCCCAGCACGGTTCCAAGCGCCACCGCCAGGGCAAGGGCGAACAGCACGAGGGTCCGCCGCGCATCCGCTTCCCGCGCCAGGAGCTCGTCCGATACCCGCCGGGTCTCGGCGCCGAGCGCCGTCATCGGAACGGTGTTCACGCCTTTCGTCAGCAGAACCATGCTTGTCCTCCCCGCGCTCGCCTCAACTTTTTGGAAGGACATCGTGACCCTCGCGCAACCGCTTTGTGCATCACAACGGAATTTCTTGTGGCGAAAATAGGGCAACAGCCGCGTGTGTTGCATTGGTCACGCCGGAATTAGGCGGCCGGACCGGGCTGGGCGGCTGCGTGCGCGGCGCGCCCGGATGGTCCGTCGGCTCGGAAAAGTCACCGTGACGGTGGTGCCGGTGCCGGGCATGCTGTCGATTGCAACGCTGGCCCCATGCGCCGCGGCGAGCGCCCGGGTGATGGTGAGCCCGAGGCCCACCCCGTCATGGCTGCGGGCCGAGCCGGATCGGACCTGGAAGAACGCCTCGGTGACCCGCGCCAGCGCCTCGGGCGGGATGCCGATTCCGGTGTCGCGCACCGCGAGCACCAGCCGACCCTCCCTGTCCAAGGCGATTCGCACCTTGATCTTCGGCATCCTCCTGCGGTTGAACCGGATTGCGTTGGAAAGCAGGTGATCGACGATGCGGCGGAATGCGCGCGGATCGGCCATCAGCGCCGCGCCGCGGCTGCGGTCGACAAGTGTCGCGGCAATGCCTCCGGCCTCGAGCTCGGCGCCGCGCGAGGCGAGCACCCGTGCGGCGGTCAGGCCCGGGGCGAACGGTTCCTCCTCGATGGCGAGCGTGCCCTTGTCCAGGCGGTTCAGCTCGATGATCGTGTTGATGATCGACAACAGCGTGATCGCCGAGCTCTCGATGATCTGACCGAATTCGCGATAGCTGTGCTGGCCCGCCATGCTGATCTGCTCGCGCGCGATGATCCCGGCGAAGCCGATCACCGAATTGAGCGGTGTCCTGAGCTCGTGGCTCATCAGCGAGATGAATTCCGACTTGGCGCGGTCCGCAGCCTCGGCGGTGAGACGGGCGGCGATCAGCTTCTGCTCGTTCTCCTTGCGCTCGGAGATGTCATGCCAGAGGCTGACCACCCGTTCGAGCGTCCCGGCGGCGCTGAACACCGGGCAGAGCACGAGTTCGATCACCGTTGCCGCTCCGGCGGCATTCGTCAGACGCACCTCGCCGCGCCAGGTCTCGTGGCGCGACAGCGCCTGCCTCGCATCCGCGACGCTGTCCGGCGGCAGGGCGGAAAATGCCCCGACGGTGCCGGCCGGCCGGCCGATCACCTCGGCGGCGCTCTTGCCGGTCAGCTTGAGAAATCCCGAATTGGCGTGCTCGATCGTGTCATGGCCGTCGATGATCTCGATCCCGACCGGCACCTGCTCCATGAGCTCGGCGAAGATCCGCTGTTTTTCCTCGGCCCGCGCCTGCTCGTCGAGAAGTGCGTTCCATTCGGCGGCGAGGATGTCGAAGTCGCCCACCCCCGTCGCTGGCACCCGTGCCGAGCGCTCGCCGGCCCGCTGCCGCTCGACGATTGACCGGAAACGGCCGAGCGGCAGGGTCACATGGTGCCGGAACGTCGCCCAGGTCGAGACCAGCATTGCCATGGCGCTCAACCCGAACAGCAGCGCGATGAGCGCGACCGTGCCATTGGCGATCGCCAGCGCGAAGCCGGGCTTCATCTCGACCGCGATGACGCCGCCATAGCTGTCGGGATCGGCCAGCACGAACCGTGTATAGGGCCGCGATCGCATGGGCTCGAGCAGCACGTCGATGCCGGTCGGCTCCGATGGAAGGTGCTGATAATGCCAGGCCGGGATCAGCCAGGCGAAGGATGCGACCGGATCGCCGGGCTCGATCTGGCGCGATGCCGGAGCCAGCGGCAGGAGCGCGACGCTGCGCTCGAAGCCTGCCGGGACGGCCGAGGAAAAGCCGCCGCTGCGCAGCGCCGCCGCAATCACCTCGCGCAGTTCGGTATCGGCGAGCGAGCCGAGACTGGTGGCGACCAGCTTCGGATTGCTGGCCGCGATGATGACCGCCGGCTTGCTCTGCACCACCACAACCGTTGCCGTCTTGCCATAGCCGCTCAGCCCGGTGACGAGGTTCTGCAGATAGCCGCGATTGCGGGTGATCAGCGCCCCGGCATCGATCGACCGGGCGAGCTCGATGCCGCGGAATTCGATCGACTGGTGCAGCGCCGAGGAGATCAAGGTGCCGACGAACAGCGTGGCGCCCAGCGTGACGAGCACGCTGACGCACAAAGGCCAGCGCAGGAACGCATGGCGGAGCTGGATCGCGCCGTCGGACATCCATGGCCAGTAGACCACGCGACATTTCAGATCGCGTTAACGTCAGCCGACGATTTTCCAGCGATAGAGCCAGTCGAGCTGCCGGATCGCGAGGGAGGCGGGCGCGAGCCTTAAGGCAAGATCGCGCAACAGCCTGAGCCCGCCGGACTGATGGTAAATGGCGCCTTGGCGGCGGGCCGCAATCGTGAGGCGGGCGGTCCTGGCCTGCCGCTGCTGCTCATAGCGGCGGAACGCCTCGGCGAGCGTTGCCGCCTCGGTTGCGAGGCCGCCGAGCACGGCGGCATCCTCGAGCGCCATCGCCGCGCCCTGGGCCAGAAAGGGCAGGGCGGGGTGGGCGGCATCCCCGACCAGGGTGGCCGAGCCCTCTCCCCAGCGTTGGGCGGGAGGGCGGTCGGCCCCCGTCCAGCGCGTCCAACTCGGCGCCGCCGTGAGCAGCGCATCGAGCATCGCCGCCCGCCGTTGCAGCCCGCCGAGCACCTCCGCTCTGTCGACCGGCACGCTCCACTCCGCTCCCTCGCCATTGCCGGCGATCACGACCACCACATTGATGAGCCGGCCGCCGGCGACCCGATAGGTCACCACATGCGCATTGGGCAGCAGATCAAGCGTGACCTCGTCGCCCGCCATCGCCGCAGGCAGCGCCGCCGGGTCGAACAACGCCCGATAGAGCCGATGGCCCGAAGGAACGGGCGGCCCGTCGCGCAGGAGATGCGCCCGTACCGTCGAACGGATGCCGTCGGCGCCGATCAGGGCTCGAACCCGCCGCTCGGAGCCATCTGCGAGCTGGAGCGTGTGGCCACCGTCATCATTCGCCGCCACTGCCATGACCCGACCGCCATAACGAAGCGTGATTCCTGGAATCTGGTTCGCCGTCAGCAGCAGGGCATCGAGCAGGTCGGCCCGATGCGCCACCCGATAGGGCGCCCCGAAGCGGCCCTCGAAGCTTTGACCGAACGGTATGGCGGCCAGTGTCGCGCCGGTCTCGCCATTGCGGATCACAAGGCCGCTTGGCTCTGTGCTCCGGGCCGCCACGGCCTCATAGGCGCCGATCGCCTGCAGCGCATGCGCCGCATTGGGGCCGATCTGGACGCCGGCGCCCGCCGCCTCGGCCGCGCCTGCCTGCTCCAGGACCTCCACCGCGAGTTCCCTGCGCGCCAGCGCGATGGCGGTGGCGATCCCGGCGATTCCGCCGCCCACCACGACGATGGTCACCGGTCACCGCCCCCAAACGGCCGTACTCGCGCTTTTTTCTTGCCACGTTGAAACCCCCGCACTATCGAGGCGTGCCCGATCTTGGCGCACGCAATCGTCCCGGGGAACCACCACATGGGTTTTTTTGCCAGCTCCCTCAACCGCATCCAGCCGGCGCAGACCATCGCCATCTCCGCCAAGGCCCGTGCCCTCAAGGCTGAAGGCCGCGACGTGATCGGCCTTGCTGCCGGCGAGCCCGATTTCGACACGCCGGCCAACATAAAGGAAGCAGCGATCGCCGCAATCCGCCGCGGCGAGACGAAATACACCGATGTCGACGGCATCCCCGAGCTGAAAAAGGCGATCGTCGCCAAGTTCAAGCGCGACAACGGGCTCGATTACAAGATCTCCGAGATCTCCGTTGGCACCGGCGGCAAGCAGGTGCTGTTCAACGCTCTGATGGCCACCGTCGATCATGGCGACGAGGTGGTGATCCCGGCACCCTATTGGGTGAGCTATCCCGACATCGTGCAGCTCGCCGGCGGCACCCCCGTCTTTGTCGCGACCGAGCCGGCGGAGGGTTACAAGCTCCGCCCCGAAAGGCTCGACAAGTCAATCACCGGAAAGACCAAATGGGTGGTGCTCAATTCGCCCTCGAACCCCTCGGGCGCTGCCTATTCGGCTGCCGAGCTGAGAGAGCTGACCGACGTGCTGATGGATCATCCGCATGTCTGGCTGCTCTGCGACGACATGTATGAGCATCTCGTCTATGACGGCTTCCGCTTCGCCACCGCGGTCGAGGTCGAACCCCGCCTTCGCGATCGCTGCCTGACGATGAACGGCGTTTCCAAGGCCTATTGCATGACTGGCTGGCGCATCGGCTATGGCGGTGCCCCCGAGCCTCTCATCAAGGCGATGGCCAAGCTCCAGTCGCAGTCGACCTCCAATCCGACCTCGGTCTCGCAGTGGGCCGCCGTCGAAGCGCTTACCGGTCCGCAGGATTTCATCGCCGCCAACAATCGCGTCTTCAGGGAGCGCCGCGACCTCGTGGTTTCCATGCTCAACCAGAGTCGCGGCCTTTCCTGCCCGACGCCGCAAGGTGCCTTCTACGTGTTTCCCTCCTGCGCCGAGACCATCGGCCGCACTGCCCCGAGCGGGAAGGTCATAAGCAGCGACGAGGACTTCGCCACCGAGCTGCTCGGTGCCGAGGGCGTTGCCGTGGTCCATGGCGCGGCCTTCGGCATGTCGCCCTGTTTCCGCATCAGCTATGCCACTGCCACCTCGGCGCTCGAGGACGCCTGCCAGCGGGTGCAGCGGTTCTGTGCAAATCTGCGTTGATCTTGAAGATGGACGGAGGGATGTCATGCGTGATCGTGCTGGATTGGCAAAGCGGGGGATTCTGGCCGCCGCCTTCGTGGCGCTCGCTGCTGGAGCGGCAGCGGGGCAGGCGGGGGTCAACATCGGCACGCTGACCTGCAACGTATCCGGCAGCATCGGCTATATCATCACCTCCGCCAAGTCGATGGCCTGCACCTTCTCGCCCGCGGGCGGTCCGCCGCAGCATTATTCCGGCGTCATTCGCAAATTCGGCCTCGACATCGGCTACTCCGGCGAGGCGGTGATGACCTGGGTGGTGTTCGCCCCGGGCAGTGTCGCGCGCGGTGCCCTTCAGGGCAGCTATGGCGGAGCCTCCGCCGAGGTGTCGGCAGGTCTAGGCCTCGGCGCCAATGCGCTGATCGGCGGCTTCAACGGCTCGGTTGCGCTTCAGCCCTTGTCGATCCAGGGCCAGACCGGGCTCAACGTCGCGGCCGGCGTGGCCTCGCTCGAGCTCAGGGCCGAGCGCTAGATTTCACATCGAAGCAGCATCAACACCGTGCCCCCCACCCGGCCTCGCTTGCGCTCGGCCACCCTCCTCACGCTGGGGGAGGGGTGACTCAACGCTCCCCCTCCCCCTTGTGGGGTGGGGTCAGGGGTGGGGGGTCGCGATCGGCCGCTACTGACCTTCTACGGCCGGGACCAATCTCCTTGCCAAGCCTCGCGATTGGAGCGAGCATGAAGCGCGTGAGGGCGTAGGGAACCGCCCTGTCGGTTTCCAGACAACAACGGGCGGTCCTCGCGCGGCAACGTCGCGACAGAGGAGGAACCGGCGATGGGAGAGGCAGGCGGCAGAGCAGCGAAGGGCCCCCGATGCATAGCTTTGGTGGGCCCCTATCTAAGCGGCAAGACCACTCTGCTCGAGGCTATTCTTTATCGGTCCGGTACGATTCAGCGCCAGGGCAGGGTCAGCGACCGGACCACCGTCGGCGACTCCGCTCCCGAGGCGCGCGCCCATGGCATGAGCGTCGAGCTCAATGTCGCCTCGATCGATTTTCTCGGCGAGACCTTCACCTTTGTCGATTGTCCCGGGTCCATCGAATTCGCTGAAGAAGCGCGCAATGCGCTGGCCGGCTGCGATGCCGCCGTCGTCGTTGCCGAGCCCGATGACAAGAAGGTGCCCGCCCTGCAGCTGATCCTCAAGCAACTCGACCAATTGTCGATCCCGCGCTTCATCTTCGTCAACAAGATCGACCGTACCGAGCAGCGCCTGCATGAGGTGCTGGCCTATATGCAGCCGGCAAGCTCACGGCCGCTGGTGCTGCGCCAGGTGCCGATCTGGGAGGACGGCACGGCCAAGGGCTTCGTCGATCTGGCGCTCGAACGCGCCTATGTCTACCGGCCGCAGGCGCCGAGCGAGGTCATAGAGATTCCCAAGGACATGATGGCGCGCGAGAAGGAAGCGCGCTTCGCCATGCTCGAGCGTCTCGCCGACTATGACGACGAGTTGCTGGAGCAGCTGCTGAACGACATGGAGCCTCCGCGCGATCGGGTGTTTGCCGATCTGACGCGCGAGGTCGGCGAGGGTCTCATCACCCCGGTTCTGTTCGGCTCTGCCGAAAACGGCAACGGCATATTGCGCCTGCTGAAGGCGCTCCGTCACGAAGCGCCTGGCGTCGAGGCGACCGGCAAGCGCCTCGGCCTCGACACCGGCAAGGCGGGAAGCGTCGCCCAGGTCATCAAGACCTTCCATACGCCGCATGGCGGCAAGCTGTCGCTGGTCAGGGTCCTTGCCGGCGAGCTGTCGGACGGGTCGATCCTGCATGGCGCCCGCGGTCAGGATGCAAGGGTGGCCGGGGTGTTCCAGCTGATGGGCCAGGAGCCGCGCAAGGTTGCGAGCACCCGGGCCGGCGAGACCGTGGCGCTCGGCCGGTTGGAGACCATTCAGACCGGCGAGACGGTGTCGACCGTGAAGGGCGAGACCCCGCAGCTCGTCCGCTCGGTTCCCCCGGAGCCCGTCTATGGCTTCGCCATCTCGGTTGCCGACCGCAAGGACGAGGTCAAGCTCACCGGCGCCATCGCCAAGCTGGTGGAGGAGGATCCTTCCCTTCGCCTTGATCACAATCAGGAAACTCATGAGATGGTCCTGTGGGGCCAGGGCGAGATGCATCTCAGGGTGGCGCTGGAGCGCCTCGCCGGGAAGTTCGGCGTGAATGCCCGCTCGAAGCCTCGCCATGTCGCCTACAAGGAAACGATCCGCAAGAGCGTGCAGATTCGCGGCCGCCACAAGAAGCAGTCGGGCGGCCATGGCCAGTTCGGCGATGTGGTGGTCGAGATCGCGCCGCGCAGCCGGGGCGAGGGCTTCCTGTTCAGCGACAGCATCACCGGCGGCGTGGTGCCGAAGCAGTACATTCCGGCGGTCGAGGCGGGCGTCGTCGAATATATGCACCACGGGCCGCTCGGCTTCCCGGTGATCGACATCCACGTCAATCTCTCGGACGGCAGCTACCACAGCGTCGACTCCTCGGAAATGGCCTTCAAGACGGCGGCCCGGGTGGCCATGACCGACGGCATGCCGCAATGTCAGCCGGTGCTGCTCGAGCCGATCGTTCACGTCGACCTGCACGTGCCGTCCGAGGCGACGCCGCGGGTCAACCAGATCGTCTCTGGCCGCCGCGGTCAGCTCCTGGGCTTCGATGCCCGCGAGGGCTGGCCTGGCTGGGATACCGTCGAAGCCAACATCCCCGAGGCGGAGATCGGCAATCTGATCGTCGAGTTGCGCTCGGCAACCGCCGGCGTCGGCACTTTCACCTACCGCCACGATCACCTTGCGGAGTTGACGGGCCGCCTCGCCGAGCAGGTCATGGCGGCGCGCAAGGCCGAGGCCGCCTGACAGGCTCATTGTGTTTTTGCTGCCACGGGGCTGGCAAATTTGCCATTGCACGCCATCGCGGGCGCTTGACTGGCATGTCAAACCGGGGCGACCTTGGCGTGGATGCGCAGGGTGACCTGCCGCCGAATCGGGGAATTTCGGAGGCTTATCATGCTAGGGAGAGTGATTCTGGCTGTCATTGCCGGAGTTGCGATGCTTGCGCCGGGCCATGCGGTGAAGGCCGAGACGGCCCATGGTGCCCTGATCAACGGCGCCAAATACAATTTCGGCGCCGAGCCGTGGTCGCTCGACGGCAAGTTCCACAAGCAGGAGGTCTCCCTCGACACGCCGGAGAAGCCCGGCACCATCATCATCTCGACGAGCAAGCGCTATCTTTACCTGGTGCTCGGCGGCGGCAAGGCGCTGCGCTACGGCATCGGCGTCGGTCGCATGGGCTTCAAATGGTCGGGCGTCGAGCGGGTTTCCCGCAAGGCCGAGTGGCCGGATTGGCACCCGCCGAAGGAGATGCGCCGCCGCGACCCCACGGTGCCGGAATTCATGAAGGGCGGGCCCGACAACCCGCTCGGCGCCCGCGCCATGTATCTCGGCAACAGCGAATACCGCATTCATGGCACCGCCCAGCCCTGGACCATCGGGACCAGCGTGTCCTCGGGCTGCATTCGGCTGACCAATGATGACGTCACCGATCTCTATGACAGGGTCAAGATCGGCGCCAAGGTGATCGTGCAGTAAGGGCATTAGGCAATAGGGACGAGCACCGCTCACTACCTACTGCCTACTGACTATTGCCTATTGCCTATTGCCTAAAAAAGGGCTCTCCGCAGAGAGCCCTTCAAGTTTCGGCTTCCAAACTTTGGCAGGGGATGGAGGGCCGTGGGAGGAAAATCGGTTCAGGGATTCCGGGGTGCGCTCACCTGCATGGCGAGAGGGGGCGGATGGTTCATGCAGGTGCTTGCGCACCCCGGTCCCGTTTCTCCGGACCATTTGGCCGGAGAAGCTGTGAAACTCATGCCTCTGCGCATCGGACGATGCCGCAGGGTGCGAGCCTGATCGGCCAGGCTTGGTTTTTCTCCAGAACTGTGACGTTGCGGCTTTCCGATCCGGTCAGCGTCGGCTTGCTCTCCGCCACCCGCGCTACCGGGGCGAGCGCACCAGCGGCCATGAAAGCGGCGGCGAGGGCCAATGTTGCGATCGGACGAAACATGTTCAAAGCCTCCGGGGTAGTCTTTTCTTGTCGCTTCAGCGATCGTTGAAAGCAAAGTTAACGGAGGTGAGCGTAACCGAAGCTGAACGGCGCATTCATCAGCCATTCATCTCGCGAGGACGGCTCTTCACCCCTTTTGGCGGGCGATCAGGCCGAGCACGTTGCAGAGAATCCGCGCCGCCGTCTGGGCGCCGAGGCCGGCAATGTCTCGTTGCGGCATGAACTCGACAAGCGAGAAGGCGGCGACCGGCGCCCGCGCCGCGACGCCGTGCAGGATGCGGATCGCCTGCCAATAGGAAAGCCCGCCCGGCGTCGGCGCAATGACGCCAGGCATGATCGCCGGATCGAGCGCGTCGCAGTCGAAATCGATGATCACCGGCCGGCCCTTGGGCACGAGCTCGACCACGCTGTCGGTTCCTGAGCCATCGAGCGCGCTGGCCGGCACGAACCGGACGCCGTAACGTCGCGCATCCTCGAAATCGCTGACCCGCGCCGAGCCGATGCCGCGCTGGCCGACCTGGATGATGCGCTCGATCTGCGCCATCTCGGAAGCCCGCCGCATCGTCGAGGAGAGCCCGAGCCGCTCGCCCGCCACCTCGTCGCGCCAGTCGATATGCGCATCGATCTGCACGAGCGTCAGCGGACCGTGCCCGGCAAAAGCCTGAAACACCGGGATCGGCACCGAATCATCCCCGCCGATCACCACCGGCACCGCGCCGCGCTCGACGATCGCCCGCACCGTGTCGCGGATTCGGTCACGGTTCTTCGCCGGCTCCGCCTCTTCATAGGCGAGGTCTCCGAGATCGGCGGCGCCGACCGAGTCGGACGGGAAGATCGGACCGCCGAGGTCGAAATCCATATGCGCCACAGTGGCGGCATAGGCAGCGCTCGCCGCCCGGATTGCCATCGGCGCCGCCGCGCAATAGGCGCCGACCGACGGGTAGGGTGTTGCCGCCGGCGCGCCGACGATGCCGACCGCCCAATCGAATTCGGCAACGGCTGCAGATGGAAGCCCCAGGAAAGTGTCGGTGGCCTTGACCCCGAACAATGTGCCGGCATCGGGTTGCATGCTGGCTTTATATGCTATGAGTGACGACGCTTGGATCGAAATTGCACCATGGTCGGTATGCGTGGGTGACGGCAGCGATGGCGAAAGATCTGGCTTGGCTATCGGCGACAAAGCTGCTGAAGGGCTACAAGAAGCGGCGATTCTCCCCGGTCGAGGTGATCGAGGCCGTTCTCGACCGCATCGGGTCGCTCAATCGCGAGCTTAACGCCTTCTGTCACGTGGATGCGGAAGGGGCGCATGCTGCCGCCCGCGATTCCGAGCGCCGCTGGGCCAGGGCTGCGCCCAAGGGTCGCCTCGATGGCGTTCCGGTCAGCATCAAGGATCTCATTCTGACCGCCGGCATGCCGACGCTGCGCGGCTCGCAGACCATCGACCCGCAGCAGGCCTTCGATGTCGATGCGCCAGTGACCGCGCGCCTCAAGGAGAATGGCGCGATCATCCTCGGCAAGACCACAACTCCGGAATTCGGCTGGAAAGGCGTCACCGACTCCCCGCTCACCGGCATCACCCGCAACCCTTGGGACAAGACGAGGACGCCCGGCGGGTCCTCTGGCGGTGCGGCGGTCGCGGTCGCTTCCGGCATGGGACCGCTCGCCATCGGAACCGATGGTGGCGGCTCGATCCGCATTCCCGCCGGCTTCACCGGCATCTTCGGGCTGAAGCCGTCTTTCGGCCGCGTCCCGGCCTGGCCATTGAGCCCGTTCGGCACGGTTGCCCATGTCGGCCCGATGACCCGCACCGTCGAGGATGCGGCGATCCTGCTCAATGTCATGGCCGAGCCCGATGCCAGGGACTGGCATGCGCTGCCCTATGACGGGCGCGATTTCGCTGCCGGCCTCTACAAGGGCATCGAGGGCTTCCGCATCGCCTACAGCCCGCGTCTTGGCCACGCCGATGTCGACCCTGATGTGGCACGGCCGGTCCGCCAGGCGGTCCGCACGCTGCGCGACCTCGGCGCGCGCGTCGAGGAGGTCGATCCGGGCTTTCCCGACCCGCTGGCCGATTTTCGCATCTTGTGGTGGAGCGGGGCACGGGCACTGGCCGCAACCGTTCCCGAGGCCCGTCGCCACCTGTTCGAGCGCGACCTTGCCGACGTGGTGGCGAGTGCCGCCTCGATCAGCCTCGATGACTATCTCGGTGCGATCGCCCGCCGCGGCCAGCTCGGCGCTGCCATGCGCCAGTTCATGATCGATTTCGATCTCCTGGTGACCCCGACCTTGCCAATCCCCGCCTTTGCGGCCGGCAAGCTCGCACCCAAGCTCGACGACAATGGAAAGTGGGTCAACTGGACCCCGTTCACCTATCCTTTCAACATGTCCCAGCAACCTGCGGCCAGCATCTGCTGCGGCTTCACCCGCAAGGGCCTGCCGGTCGGGCTGCAGCTGGTCGGGCGGATGTTCGACGACCATACCGTGCTGCGCGCTGCTTTCGCCTACGAGCAGGCGACCAGCTGGCGCCGGCGGCGCCCGCCGCTCGCCTGAGGGACAAAGGACCCGGCATGGAGCGCAGCCCGGAAAGCCTGCTGGCGGCCATCGGCCAGGGCGACCGGCGGGCGATTTCCGAGCTTTATCGGGCAACCGCGCCGAAACTGATGGGAATCGCCTTGCGTATCTTGTCGCGAAGAGAACTCGCCGAGGAAGCCTTGCAGGAGACTTACGTGCGGGCCTGGCAGAAAGCATCGCAGTTCGACCCCGGCCGCGGTTCCGCCGTCGCCTGGCTTGCCGCGATCTGCCGCAACCAGGCGATCGACATCCGCCGTCGCCAGGCTGAGCGCATCGCCGGCTTGAGCGACGCGCTCGCGGAGGATCGCGCCGGGGCGATGGTTGCGGGCGAGACATTGGCATTGGCCGGCAGTGTCGGCGCGCTCGCAGCCTGCCTCGACCAGCTCCCGGAAAATCGCCGTCAGATGGTGGTCAGAGCCTATCTCGAAGGCTTGACGCGGGAGGAGCTTGCTGCCCTTTACCGCATGCCCGTCAACACGGTGAAGACCACGCTGCGCCGCAGCCTGATCGAACTCCGCAGGTGTCTCGATGGCCCAGCCGGATAGTTCCGAGGAGTTGCAGGGGCTTGCCGGCGAATATGTGCTCGGCACCCTCGATCCCGGGGAGCGGGCCGAAGCCGAGCGTCTGCTCGCCAGCGATCCCGACTTCGCCAGCGCCGTCGCCGCCTGGCAACACCGGCTCGACCCGCTGAATGCCGCGGTCGCTCCGGTCACCCCGCCGGAGGGCCTGTTCCGGCGCATCGAGCAACGTCTTGGCGAGCCTGTCGACCTGGCGAAGATCCTGAAGCTCGAGCGCCATCTCCGGCATTGGCGAACGGCAACGCTTGCGATCACCGCGCTCGCCGCATCGCTGATCGGCTTCATCATCGCCTCGCCGCGCGAGCACCCGGCTCATCACTTCGTCGCCGCCGTCCAGCAGGGCGAGCAGCAGCCCGTCTTCCTCGTGGCGGTGGACACCGCCAAGGGCATCATCGCCGTACGCCCGGTCGCGGCGCGTCCGCCGGAATCCGGCCGCGATTACGAGCTCTGGGCGGTGGGCGGCGGCCGCCCGCAGCCGCAGTCGCTGGGGTTGATCGCGCTTAAGGACGTGAATCTGCCGGCTGCCCGTCTCGAATCAAACAAGAGCGCAACCTTCGGCGATGTGGTGTTTGCGGTCAGCCTCGAGCCGCGCGGCGGCTCGCCGACCGGCCAGCCTACCGGACCGGTGCTGTGGACCGGAAAGCTCGTGCCCGTCGATTGAGCAATTAACCTCCCTGGTGGGGAGGGCGTAGGGGGCGCAAAGCGCCGGGTTGCGGGGTTCTGAAAGCCCTGCTCGGCCCCCCGCCCCCGGCCCCTCCCCACGTTGGGGGAGGGGGAGAAGAGACCTCGTTAACTGGTTCGGATGCCGCGCGGCTTTTGCCGATGTGCCAGCCGCTCCATCTCGTAGAGGGGATCGACCGACAGCGGCAGCCGCATCGCGCTCATCACATCATGGCGCGACAGGCCGATATCGGCGAGCACATGGTCCTCGAGCAGGGCAAGGCGGTGCAGGGTCCGGCGGCGCCACAGATTGCGA
>DATAOT010000023.1:0-7237 GCA_036265615.1 Aestuariivirgaceae bacterium | reverse complement strand
GGCGCGAGCTCCTGCAGCATCGCCTGCATGATCGCCGGGACGCCGGCCATCACATGGACATTGCCGATCTGGAAGCCGGGTGCCTTGGACACCGGGTTGGGGATCATCCGGGCGCCTTGCGGCAGCCGCGCCATGCGCATCCGTGCCTCGTTGGGCTCTCGGCCAATTTCGGAGAAGAATGCCTGGAGCAGCGCCACCGCCTGCGGATCGTGATCGATCGGCACCCCGAACGCCTTGGCCACCGCATCGGCGGTGATGTCGTCATGCGTCGGACCGATCCCTCCGGTGGTGAAGACGTAGCTGTAGCGCGACCGCAGGTCATTGACCGCCGCGACGATGGCCGCCTCGTTGTCGCCGACCACCCGGGCTTCGAGGAGATCGATGCCGAGCGCGGTCAGGAAATCGGCGATGTAGCCCAGGTTTTTGTCCTTGGTTCGGCCGGAAAGGATCTCGTCGCCGATCAACAGCACGGCGGCGCTGGGTGCTTGGTCGCTCATGGCCGAGGATGGTAGCGCGCTCAGACCAGCGCGCACAGCACATCGAGCAGCTTGTCAGGCAGGAACGGCTTGCGGATCACCGGCTGGTCGCCGAAACCTTCGCGCAGCATTCGTTCGTCATAGCCCGTCGAGAAGGCAAAGGGGACGCCGCGCGCCTTGAGCGCCTCGGCAATCGGGAAGCTTGCCGCGCCATTGAGGTTGACATCGAGGATCGCCGCATCCAACCGTCCCCCGTCGATGCAGGCAAGCGCCGCCTTCTGCTCGCCGGCGAGCTGCGGCGTGCATCCCTGCTCGAGCAGAATATCCTCCATCATCATGGCGACCAGGACCTCGTCCTCGACGATCAGGATGGTGCGGCCCCTCAGCTTCGAATAACGCTGATCGCTGCTCACTTGCCCCTCTCATACCGGCTGGTCATTCGGGGCTGAACGCCGCCGAGAGACCCATTGTTCCAAATGGCCCCGGCGCCTTGTCCCCCCGTCTTGCTTCCGGCCCTGTCTGCGCCTATTTCCGATGTGGATGCGGCGGCACGGCCGTTGAGCGGTTGCCGTATTCCTGTAAAGTGGGGGAATTCGGGGTTCAACCACGGGTTTTGTGGAGTCTCGATGAAAACGACCTATGTCGACGGGGGAATCGCCCCGCTCGCCAACACCGGGCAGATCAAGCTCCACGGGCCACGTGCCTTTGCGGCAATGCGCAAGGCCGGCCAGCTGACCGCCGAGGCGCTCGACCTTCTCTGCGACCATGTCAGGCCGGGCGTCACCACCGACGCGCTCGACCGGATCGTGCGTGATTTCGCCCTGATGCATGGCGCCGTGCCGGCGCCCCTCTATTATCGCGGCTACCCCCGGTCCATCTGCACCTCGATCAACCACGTCGTCTGCCACGGCATTCCCAATGACAAGCCCTTGCGCGAGGGCGACATCGTCAATATCGACGTCACCCTGATCGTCGACGGCTGGCATGGCGATTCGAGCCGGATGTTCCCCGTCGGGACGGTGTCGCGCAAGGCGGCCCGGCTGATGGAGATCACCTATGAGTGCCTGATGCGCGGCATCGAGGCCGCCGTCCCCGGGGCCCGCACCGGCGACATCGGCCACGCCATCCAGGTCTATGCCGAAGCCGAGCGCTGCTCGGTGGTGCGCGATTTCTGCGGCCATGGGCTGGGGCAGCTGTTCCACGACGTCCCCAACATTCTCCACTATGGCCGCCCCGGCGAAGGCATCGAGCTCCGTCCGGGCATGTTCTTCACCATCGAGCCGATGATCAATCTCGGCCGGCCGCATGTGAAGATCCTGGGCGACGGCTGGACGGCGGTGACCCGCGACCGCTCGCTTTCGGCTCAGTTCGAGCACACCGTAGGCATCACCGAGACCGGCTGCGAAGTCTTCACCTATTCGCCGCGGGGGCTCGACCAGCCGCCGGCTGCGCGGGGCTAGGCGCGCGGATCGCGGGGCGCGGGCCATGGGGGACGGCTCCGGCGGGGCGACGCCCAAGAGCGAGCCGCATTATCTCGGCCATCGCGAGCGGCTGCGGGCGCGCTTCATGGAAGCCGGCGCCGATGCGCTGCCCGATTACGAGCTGCTCGAGCTTCTGCTCGCCCGGACCATTCCGCGCCGCGACACCAAGCCGCTCGCCAAGGAGCTGCTCGCCGCCTTCGGCAGCTTCGCCGATGTGCTTGCCGCCTCGCCCGAGCGGCTGAAGGCGGTGAAGGGGTTGGGCGGCGGCCAGGCTATTATCGATCTCAAGCTCGTCCATGCCGCAGGCGTGCGCATGTTGCGCCGCCAGGTGCTCAACCGCCCGGCGCTCACCAGCTGGAGCGCCCTCCTCGACTACTGCACCGCCGCCATGGCCTGCTGCGAGACCGAGCAGTTCCGCATCTTGTTTCTCGACCGCAAGAACAACCTCATTGCCGACGAGGTGCAGCAGCAGGGCACCGTCGATCATGCGCCGGTCTATGTCCGCGAGGTGCTCAAACGGGCGCTCGAGCTGTCGGCATCGGCGATCATCCTCGTCCACAACCACCCCTCCGGCGACCCGACGCCGTCGCGCGCCGACATCGAGATCACCCGCAAGATCATCGAGGCCGCCGACAAGCTGTCGATAGCGGTCCACGATCACCTGATCATCGGCCGCGGCAGCCATGCGAGCTTCCGCGGTCTGAAGCTGCTGTGAAGAAGGACAGTAGGCAATAGGCAGTAAACGGTGCGCTTCCCTACTGCCTACTGCCTACTTCGCATTTCCGCCAGCGACTTCGCATTGCCGGTAGCACCGTTCCTGCCTGCCGCACAGAATGGCCAGGGCCGGTCCACGGAACCGGGAGCAGGCCGATGATGTCACAAACTCGACCCGCAACGGCAACGTCCAAAACTCCTCGTGTTGTCGTCGACACCGAGGACCCCGCCGAATTGGTGAATTATCTCAAGCAGATCCGCGTACCCGTCAGGGATCTCCGCCTGACCGGAGCGGCCCGCAGGTTTCGTTACAGGCGAACCCACATCGAGCTCGGTCGCAGTCGATTGATCCGCACCAACACCTCTGCCTACGAGATGCACACTGACGAGGGCGGCCGGATCTTCGCCTTCGGTTCGACCCGCGGCTCTCGGTCCATCGAAAGCGGCTCCACCCGGGTCACGAGCCAGATCGGGCGCCCGGCAATCATCGTGCCTTATCAAGAAGTTCGGTTCGACACGCCGATCGACAATTCCGGATTCATGGTCACATTGCTGGTTCACGAAATCGCAAATGAAATGGGCCTGGCCTCGCCAGGCCGGGAATGGACCCAGCGATCGCCGCTTGCCGGCGAACTTTCGCGGTCATCCGGGATCCAGTTCGCCCACAGCTTCGAATTCATCTGGCAGCAGATCGCCCGTCTGCAGACTGTCCCGCCGCTCCTTCTCGCTGCCTACGACGAAGTCGTCCTGCATTGTCTGTTTGGTTTGCTGCGTCCGTTGCTCCCCGATGCCGCGCCAGCGCCGGTTGCCGATCCCGGTTCGCCGCTGATCGATTGCGCCTGTGACATTCTGAGGAGCGAAGTGGACCAGCCGCTCAGGATTGCCAGCGTCGCGGCGCGGCTTGGCGTCACGCCGCGCCATCTCCAGAAGGGCTTCAGGCGCTATCTCTCCACAACACCGCAGCAATTTTTGAGCGATTGCCGGCTGGAGTTGGCGCGCCACCGGCTCCTGACAGCAAGGAATGGAGAGACGGTCACCAGCATCGCGCTCGATTGCGGCTTCGGTCACCTCGGAGAATTTGCCCTCCGCTACCGGCAGCGATTTGCCGAATTGCCGTCGAAAACCTTGCAGAAGGCAATAGGCAGTAGGTCGTGAACAGTGCTCTTCCCTACTGCCTACTGCCTCTTTCCGCCTACTCCCCCCTGAGCGCTGCCAGGCTCTCCGGCGTGTCGAAATCGGCAAAGATCGTGGTGCTGCCGGCCTCGATCTCGGCCACGTCCTCCGGATGGCGGGCGAGCAGCGACCGCGCACCCTCATCGCCGGTCAGCGCCATGAGCTCCGGCAGGAAGCGCCGCGAAAACAGCACCGGATTGCCGCGCCGACCCTGATGCACGGGAACGCAGATCAGGCGCCCCTCCGCCGGATTGAATCCGGCCGCCAGACGGCGCACCACCTTGGCGCCGACAAGCGGCATGTCGCCAAGCGCCACCAGGACGCCCGCCGCATCCTCCGGCACCGCCGCCACACCGGCCCTGAGCGACGATGCAAGCCCGCTTTCATAATCCGCATTTTGCACGAAGCGCACATCGAGGCCCTGGAGCGCCTGCTCCACCGCGCCGGCATCGCGGCCGGTCACCACGATCATCGGCTGGACGCCCGCCTCGACCAGCGCCTCCGCCGTCATCCGGACCATTGGCGCCCCGCTGCCGATCCGCGCCAGCAGCTTGTTGGGTCCGCCCATGCGGCGCGATGCCCCGGCCGCCAGCAGCACCGCCGCAACCGTCGGGGCCGCCGGAACCCCGCCGGCATTGTCGCGCGGCGTCGGCCGGCTCATGATTTCCTTGAGCAGGCCGCCGGCCCCCATGTCCATGATGTCCTGGCCGGTCACCGCGATCCCCGCCAGGATGCGCGCCAGCACCCAGTCGAAGCCATTGACCTTCGGCGAGCGCGCACAGGACGGCACCCCGATCACCGGCGTATCGCCAAGCCGCCCCAGCATCATGAGATTGCCGGGGTCGACCGGCATGCCGAGATGGACGACCGTTCCGCCGGCAGACGTGAGCCCGGCCGGCACCACATCGCCTCGGTCGACGATTGCCGAGGCGCCGAACACCAACACCGGATCATGCCCGCCGGCCTTGAGGCGGGCGATCGCCGCCGCGACCTCGGCCGTGTCATGACGGCAGAGCACGACATCGCCAAGAGTCGATCCGAGCGCCTGCAGGCGCTCGCGCATGGCCGCTTCCGACTTGCGCACGATCGATGCCTTGGTCTGCGGCAGAGAGGTGATGACAAGCCCGGCTCGGCATGCCTCGAACGGCTTGAGCGCGATGAGCGGCGAGCCGCCGATCAGCTTCAGCGCCTGCTCCAGGATCGGCCTCGGCACGGCGAAGGGAATGACCTTGACCGTCGCCAGGAGCTGACGCCGCGCCACCGTCTCGAACGGCGCCACCGTCGCGAGCGTGAGGCTCTCGTGCAGCCGGTTCAGGGCGAGCACGCGATCGGCGTCGATCATGGCAACGCCCGGGCTGCGGGCATGGAGATTGGCCCGGCCGGTGAACGGTTCCTGCGCTTCGATGCCGGCGCCGGCGATCGCCTGCGCCACCGCGGCGGCGGCCTCGTCCTCGGGCACGTCGTCGACATCGAGTCGGGCCGCGAACACCCGCTCGACGCCCGACGCCTCGAGCAGCGCCACGTCCTGCGGTCCGATCACCCGGCCCTTCTTGAACACCCCGTCGCGGTGAGAGACCGAATGAGCCAGAATGGCGCCGAGAGCGTCGCCGACCGCAATCTCACCGAACTTCATGCTGCGGTCCAACCCTCAGCGCGGCAGTGATCTCGGCCATGATGGATATGGCGATCTCCGCCGGCCCGCGCGCCCCGATGGACAAGCCGATCGGGCCGTGGATGCGGTTGAGATCGGCCTCGCCGAACCCGGCAGCCGTCAGCCGTTCCCGGCGCGCCCCTTGCGTCTTCTTGGAACCGAGCGCCCCGATATAGAAGCACCTCGATCCGAGTGCCGCCGTGAGCGCCGGATCATCGATTTTCGGGTCATGCGTCAGCGCGACCAGCGCCGTGCGCGGCCCAAGGTCGAGCTTCGGCAGCACCTCGTCCGGCCACTCGCTGTGGACCGAAACATCGGGAAACCGCTCCTGCGACGCAAAGGCCGCGCGGGGATCGATGACCGCGACGTCATATCCGGCCGCCCGGGCGAGTGGAATGAGCGCCTGGGCGAGATGCACCGCACCGACGATGATCAAGTTGAGTGGCGGATTGTAGACGTTGATGAAATACTCGGCATCGCCGATCTTGACCGTGCCCGAGCGGTCAAAGCGAAACGCCGCCTCGAGGTCGTCCGCCAGGAGATCGTCCTTGGCCTTGGCGCGATCGACCAGCCGCTCGGCGCCGTTTGCGAGATTGATGATCATGGCAACGCTTCGCTTGTCGTTGCGGACCTTGATCAGTTGCATCAGCATTCCGTAATGCATCACGCGACATCCCGGTCGGGCGGCGACATCGGCTCGACATAGATCCGGATCCGCCCGCCGCACGCGAGCCCCACCTTCCAGGCCGTCTCGTCGGCGACCCCGTAGGACAGGATCTTCGGCAGCTCTGACGCGATGACATCCTGCGCTTCCGACACCACCTCGCCCTCGATGCAGCCACCCGACACCGAACCGACGAAATTGCCCGCGCCGTCGATGACCAGCTGGCTGCCGACCGGCTGCGGCGCCGAGCCCCAGGTCTCGATGACGGTGGCAAGCGCCACCTTCCTTCCCTGGTCGAGCCAGCGGACGGCTTCCTGCAGCACCGTATGATCGGGAGCGCTCATCGCATTGCCTCTCCGTTGCGCCCGAGCCATCGCCGCGAGGCATGCTCGGGCCTTGCCGAATATGAAAGTGCTTCCGCCAGATCTTCAAGGCTCCGAAGATTGTGCACCGGGCGAAACTCGTCTGTATGGGGAAGCATCGTACGGATCCCGGCGGCAGAGGCCTCGAACCGATCGAAGCGCAAAAGCGGATTGAGCCACACCACGCGCTTCGCCGAGCGGGCGAGCCGCGCCATCTCCTGCTCGAGCAGCTTCGGGTCGTCGCGCTCGAGCCCGTCCGTCATCAGCACGACATGCGCCCCCTGCCCCAGGACGCGCCGGCCCCAGTGGAAGTTGAAATCCTTGAGCGATTGCCCGATGCGGGTGCCGCCCGACCAGTCTTTCACCGCGGCGGCGACCCGCGCCAGGGCCTCGTCGACATCGCGGCGCTCGAGTTCCCGGGTGATGTTGGTGAGCCTGGTGCCGAAGACGAACACATGCATGCGGCTGCGGTCGCTCTTCAGCGCATGCAGAAAGTGCAGGAACATGCGGGTGTAATTGGCCATCGAGCCGGAAATGTCGGCCAGCACCACGAGCGGCGGCTCGCGCCGGCGCCGGCCGCGGCGGCTGAGCGCGATCATCTCGGCCCCGGACCTGAGCGAGCGCTTGAGGCTCGCCCGCACGTCGACCACTTCGTCCCGCGCCGGCGTGAAGCGGCGGGTCCTCTGCTCCAGGCGGTTTCGCCGCATGCGGGCGAT
>DATAOT010000022.1:0-10436 GCA_036265615.1 Aestuariivirgaceae bacterium | reverse complement strand
CTGGCAGAAACCCTGCTACCTGCTCGGCGAAGGTTACGCCAAGTCCTTCCGCGAGCTCATGGAGGAGACCGACTGGGACAGCTACGGCACCGGCCGCTATGAGAAATGCGCCAACTGCATGGCCCATTGCGGCTACGAGCCGACGGCGGCGATGGATGCCCTGGCCCACCCGCTCAAGGCCGTGATGGTTGGTCTCAGGGGCCCGCAGGTCGTGGGCCCGATGGCGCCCGAAATCGACATGACGCATCAGCGCAAGGCCGATTACGGGCTGCATGAGCGGCACGTCGCACAGGTGCTGGCCGAGATTCACGCCCCCGTCCAGCGCGAGGCGGCGGAATAGGCGAGAGCGTCTGGAGCCTAAAAACGATTTCCCCATCCCTCATGGCCGGGCTTGACCCGGCCATCCAGCTTTTTTGGAGCACGGGCTGAGGGCTGGCTTTGCCTTCTTATGCCAGCGAGAACGCCGGCAATGCAGCGTGCACTGCACGGCTCAGATTTTCGGCGGCGAGCTGCGATTGCTGTCCGATGTGCAGAAGATCGAGCAGATTGAGCTGCCCGGTGGCGAGGGCGACGATGATCGGCCAGATGTTGAGCCGACCGCCCTTGGTCATGGCAGAAGCGGCCGCTGCCGGTATGGCCGTGGCGGCGCAGTCGGAAACCGCCCGCAACGCCAGGAACGGCACCCCGCGATTGGCGGCCGCGCGCGCGATCAGCGCCGATTCCATGTCCACCGCCCCGGCTTCGCTGTCCTGATGGAGCTTCGCCTTGTCGGCCACCCTGAGCACCGGCTCGAACGAGCAGAGGAGCGGGTTCTCGTGGACGTCGGTGCCGGATGACAGCAGGTTGACCAGCCGGATGCGCCAGCGCCGGTCGGTCTCGAGAAGCTTGAGGCCGCTTTGCTCGGGCAGCAGCACGCCCTCCGGGATGATCAGGGCGCCGGGCGGGATCCTCGGATCGAGGCCGCCGGCGAGCCCGAAGCTCAGGATGGCCTCAGCCCCCTCGCCAATCAGGTGATCGACCGTGGCCTGGGCCGAAGGTGCGCCGGGACCGGCGATTTGAAGATGGGGACGGTGATGGCCACCTTGATTGGCAGCTTTTGAAATGATCCGGGCTTCCATCGCCAGACCGGTCACGACGCCAACCCGACGTGGCGCGGTGCAGCTCGCGCACATGCTGTCCCCAATTCCCCCGCAGAATCAGTCCACAATTCCGACTTATAACCTAAATTCCCAAGGCCTGTAGCCCCCTCATCATGGCTATTTGCCGCGTCGATGCAACGTTTTGGGCCAAGTGTGTCCTAGATCCCGAAGCTCACGCTGCGCGAGTTGCCGCGCATCAGTCGCCCATAGCGGCCGAGCGTCCAGGTCGGAAAATAGGCCGAGTAGCCGTGATATTTGAGGTAGAAGACGCGGGGAAATCCCACCGCCGTGAACTGATCCTCATCCCAGCGCGCCGCCGAGCGCCGGCTCGCGGCGAGGTGGCGGACGCCGCGGGCGACAGCCGGGTTGCCGATCTCGCCCGCCGCCATCAGCCCGAGCACCGCCCAGGCGGTCTGGGAGGCCGTCGAGTCCGTGGCGGCATTGCGTTCGGCCGGCCAGTAGGTCGAGCCATCCTCGCCCCACCCTCCATCGGCGTTCTGCTTGGCGACCAGCCAGTCGACGGCACGACGGATCCACGGCGCGCCCATGTCCTCGCCGGCGGCATTGAGAGCGCATAGCGCCGACCACGTCCCATAGACGTAATTGGTGCCCCAGCGGCCGAACCACGAGCCGTCCTCCTCCTGCTCGGCCCTCAGGAATTCGATGCCGCGCCGCACCGTCGGATGGCTGCGCGCGTGCCCGATCTGGCAAAGGAAGGAGATGCAGCGCGCCGTGACGTCGACCGTCGGCGGATCGAGCAGCGCTCCATGATCGGCGAAGGGGATCGAGTTGAGGAAATCGGCGGTGTTGTCTCTGTCGAACGCCCCCCAGCCGCCATTGCCGCTCTGCATCCCTTCGATCCATCGCGCAGCACGGGCGATGCGGTCGGCATAACCCTTGCTGTCGACCCGGTGCAGCAGCATGCCGACGACGGCGGTGTCGTCCACATCGGGATAGAAGTCGTTGCGGTACTGGAAGGCCCAGCCGCCAGGCTCGAGATCGGGGGCGCGCGCCGACCAGTCGCCCTTCACGTCGAGAATCTGGCGGGCCGCCAGCCAGTCGCAGGCGGCACGGATCCGCGGATCGGCCGGCTCGAGGCCGCCCTCGAGCATGGCATGGGTGGCAAGGGCCGTATCCCACACCGGCGACACGCATGGCTGGCAGTAGCGCGGCCGGTCTTGGCGCATCTGCCGCGCCTCGACGATGAGCTGCCGCACCGAGCCGAGCGCCTGCGCGAAGCGCGGATCGCCATGATCCATGCCGAGCAGGTCGAAGGCCATCACCGAATTGGCTATTGCCGGAAAGATCGCACCGAGCCCATCCTCGCCATTCAGTCGCGGCATGATGAAGTCGAGAGCCGCCTGGATGGCCCGCTGGCGGAAGGGCAGGCGCGGAAGAACATGCGCTTCGAGCGGCTGCAGCAACCGGTCGAGCTTGAGGAAGAACTCGCCCCAGAGCTTCCCTGTCGGGTTGTGGTGCCATTTGCGGATGCGCTCGGGCGCCGTCACGAACAGCTCGCGGCAGGACACGTTGCCCGGGTTGCGGGCCCGCCCGCGCATGGCGGCGACCACCAGCAGCGGCGCGATCACGGTCCGCGACCAGTAGGAAAACCGCCAGATATTCACGGGAAACCATTGCGGCATGAGCATGAGTTCGACCGGCATGGCCGGCACTCCGGTCCACGGAAGCTGGCCGAAGATCGCGAGGCAATAGCGCGTGAACACGTTGGCGGTCTCCGCGCCGCCATTCGCGAGGATGGCGTTGCGCGCCCGCACCATGTGCGCCGCCTCCGGCGAATCCCCAACCATCTTCAAGGCGTAATAGGCCTTCACCGAGCAGGAGATGTTGAACTTGCCGTCGTGGTACAGCGGCCAGCCGCCATGGCTGTCGCTCTGGACCGAGCGGATATACTCGGCAAGCTCCGCCTCGCGCTCCGGCTCGCTCTCGCCCAGGAACCGGTTGAGGAAAATATATTCCGCCGGGATCGTGGCATCGGCCTCGAGCTCGAAGACGAAATGCCCGTCGGACTTCTGCAGGGCGGCAAGCGCCTCGGCATTGTGCATGGCGATGTCGCGGGCATGCGCAGCAAGCGCCGGCGGGGCGGAAATCTCGGCCGTGTGGACCGCGGTGGAACTCGCTGTCATCGTTGCAAAACCTCGATAGTCAAGACGTCTTTCGGCTCAGCTGGGATTGCGCAGGCTAGTTTCCATATTTGCTGCGCCGCAGCAAGGAAACTCAGCCATGGCACATCGCGGCTGCCGCCTGGCCGGAGCGGATCGCGCCCTCTATGGTTGTGGGAAGGCCGGTGTCGATCCACTCGCCGGCGAGAACGAGGTTGCCGTAGGGGGTAACCGCTTTCGGTCGGCGAGCGTTCTGCTCCGGGCTTGCCAGAAAGGTGGCCCGATGCTCCTTGACCACCCGGACCTTCGGCATCGGCGACCCGTTCCGGTCGAGGGCAGTCGCGATGTCGCGCCAGACCCGCTCGGCAATGGTGGTGTTCTGCTCCTCAACCAGCGACATCGCGGCGCTGATGGTGACCGAGGCGAGATTGTCGCGCACGAACAGCCACTGGGCAGTGCCGCCGAGCAGTCCGAGCAGCGGCAGCGGCATCAGCGGCAGCGGCGCGTCGTCGATCCGGAAATGAAGATTGACGATCGGCGCAAATTCGCTGGGCGCCGTGATCTCGGGGAGGAGCTCGCCGATGGCCCATGCGGGAACGGCGGCGATCACGCTGTCGCTGACTGAAACCGGCTCGCGACCGCGCGCCGTGACAAGCGCCGTGACGCGCTTTCCCTCGCGCTCGAGGCCACGGATCTTGGCGCCGAACCGCATATCCGCGCCGCGCTCCTGCAGCATCGCGAGCGCCGGAGCGACGAGGGTGTCGGCAAGGCTTCGCCGGGCGATCAGCGGCGTCGATTTGGCGGACCCTTGCGCGAGCGTCTCGCGGATCACCGGCAGGAGCAGCCGCGCCGCCGCCCGGTCCGGCGGCGTGTTGAGGACAGCGATGGTGAACGGCTCCCAGAAGCGGTGGAAGAAAGGCCCCTGCGAGCGGAAGATCTGGGTCACCGTCCGCTCGCCGGCGTTGAGCAGCCGCAGCCCGTCGATATATTCGCCGAGCGAAGTGCCGCGCACCCGGCGGTCCTTGTCGAGAATCCACCAGGGCACCGGTCCGCGATTGATGTCGACGGTCCAGCGTTCGCCCGATTGCAGGTCGAAAAAGGGAAAAACGGCGCGCTCGGGCCCGATCAGCCGGTCGCGGGCGCCGATGCGGTCGAGATAGCCGAGCGTTGCCCAGTTGCCCGACAGCATGAGGTGATTGCCATTGTCGATCTCGGCCTCGAGCAGCGGGTCATGCCATGAGCGGCAGCGGCCGCCGGCGCCGCCAGCCGCCTCGTGCACGACCACCTCGGCACTGCGGCTGGCGAGTTCGACGGCAGCCGCAAGGCCGGCCACGCCGGCACCGATGATGTGGACTTTGCCCATCTGTTCAGAACAGACCGTAGCGCAGCGCGATGGCGAGCATCTCCGCTTTGCCGACCAGCCGCTTCGACATCGAGGGATCGGCGATCGCACGGTCGGGCAGCGCCATCATGCGCAAGAGATTGCGACGATACACCTCCATCATGATCCTCGCCGGTCGCATGGCGTGGCGGTCGCAGCGTGCGAGCGCGCCTTCGGCATCGACGAACTGAGCCCGTGCCAGTTCGGCGAACTCCCGCCATGCCTTGGGGAAGGCGGGATGGCGCATGATCCCGGTGGGCGGCGAGGGCGGGATGCCGTGGCCCTCGAGCAGATCACCCGGCAGATAGACCCGCCCGATCCGGGCATCCTCGTCGACGTCGCGCGCGATGTTGGCGAGCTGTAGCGCCCGTCCGAGGTGATGGGCGACGGCCATGCCCTCCGCGCCCGGCTCCCCGAAAATCGAGATGCAGAGTCGGCCGACGGCAGAGGCGACGCGATCGCAATAGAGATCGAGGGTGGCGCGGTCCGGGGCGACGATCGGACCTTCGGCATCCATCTCCATGCCATCGATGATGGCCAGGAAGTCGGCCCGGCGCAGGCCGAAGGCCCGGACCCCGCCGAGCAGGGCGCGGCTGATGCGATGGCGCGGCTCACCCGCATAGAGGGCGTCGATCTCGCGACGCCAACCGGCGAGACCCGCCTGGCGCTTCTGTCGATCGGGCTCGTCGTCGGCGATGTCGTCGACGGTGCGGCAGAAGGCGTAGACCGCAAAAATCGCCGCCCGACGATCGGGGGGGAGCAGCCGCATCGCCCAGTAGAAGGAGGTGCTTGCCGCCATCACCTGGCGGGCAATCTCCTGCTGGTCGGTGCGCTCGACCGGCTCGGTCGACAGTGGCGAGCTGACAGCCATGGCGGCGCTGGCGGGGCTCGGATCAGCCCCGCGCCTTGAAGTCCAGGACCTTTGCACCGGCATGCTTCAGGGCGGCAAGCACCTCGTTGACGATGTGCTTGGCCTCCAGTCCCGCTTCGTCGAACTGCTCCTGCGGCGAACCGTGACCGATAAACCGGTCCGGCAGGAACATGGGCCTCACCTTGAACCGGCCGCCGAGGAGATCGTTGCCCGCAAGATACTGCAGCACATGCGAGCCGAAACCGCCGATGGCGCCGTCTTCCATGGTGATCAGCAGCTCGTGCTCACGCGCCAGCCGGCGCACCAGCCCGGTGTCGAGCGGCTTGGCGAAGCGGGCATCGGCCACGGTGGTCGACAGGCCGTGCTGGCTGAGCTCCTCCGCTGCCTTGAGGCAGGCCTGGAGCCTGGTGCCGAGGCACAGGATCGCCACCTTGCTGCCCTCGACGATGACGCGGCCCTTGCCGACCTCGAGCGGGATGCCCTGCTCGGGCATATCGACGCCGACGCCTTCGCCGCGCGGATAACGGAAGGCCGTTGGCCGGTCCTCGATTGCTGCAGCGGTCGCCACCATATGGACGAGCTCGGCTTCGTCCGAGGCCGCCATGATCACGAAATTGGGCAGGCATGCGAGGTAGGCGAGGTCATAGCTGCCGGCATGGGTGGCACCGTCCTGACCCACGAGGCCGGCCCGGTCGATGGCGAAGCGCACGGGCAGGCGCTGCAGGGCGACATCATGGACCACCTGATCGTAGGCGCGCTGCAGAAAGGTGGAATAGATCGCGCAGAACGGCTTGTAGCCCTCCACCGCCAGGCCGGCCGCGAAGGTGACGGCATGCTGCTCGGCGATGCCGACATCGAAGGTCCGCTCCGGGAAGCGCTTTTCGAACTTGTCGAGCCCGGTGCCCGAGGGCATGGCGGCGGTGATGGCGATGATCCGCCGGTCCTTCTCGGCTTCGCGGATCAGGGACTCGGCGAACACCGAGGTGTAGCTCGGGGCATTGCTCTTGGCCTTGGGCGTCTCGAGCGTCACCGGGTCGAATTTGGTGACCGCGTGATACCGCTCCTTGTGGGGCTCCTTGAAGGGGTGGCCCTTGCCCTTCTCGGTGACCACATGCAGGAGGATCGGACCGAGCTGCTCGGCATCGCGGATGTTCTCGAGGATGGGAACGAGCGTGTCGATGTCGTGCCCGTCGACCGGCCCGATGTAATAGAAGCCGAGCTCCTCGAACAGCGTCCCGCCGAACACCATGCCGCGGGCATATTCGTCGACCTTCTCCGCCGCTTGGCGGAAGCTCTTGGGGAAGCGCTTGGCAAGCTGCTTGGCAATGTCGCGCAGCGACAGAAACGGCCGCGACGATACGAGCCACGAGAGATAGTTGGTGAGCGCCCCGACGGCCGGCGCAATCGACATGCCGTTGTCGTTGAGAATGACGGTGACACGGCTGTCCAGCGCCCCGGCATTGTTCATGGCTTCATAGGCCATGCCGGCGCTCATGGCGCCATCGCCGATCACTGCGATGACATTGTTGCGGCGCCCTTCGAGATCGCGCGCCACGGCCATGCCGAGCGCGGCCGAGATCGAGGTCGAGCTGTGGGCGGCCCCGAACGGGTCATAGTCGCTCTCGGTCCGCTTGGTGAAGCCGTAAAGGCCTTCGCGCTGGCGGATGCTGCGGATGCCGCTGCGCCGGCCGGTCAGGATCTTGTGCGGATAGGCCTGGTGGCTCACGTCCCAGATCAGGCGGTCTTCCGGCGTGTTGAACACGTAGTGCAGCGCGACGGTGAGCTCGACGACGCCGAGGCCCGCACCGAAATGGCCGCCGCTGATCGAGGCCGCGTCGATGGTCTCCAAGCGCAATTCATCGGCAACCTGGCGAAGCTGGCTCGGCTGGAGTTTGCGGAGGTCTGCGGGGATCTGGATCCTGTCGAGAAGCGGAGTAGAAACCGGCATGATGCCCCTTGCTGTTGTTCTCTTGCGAATTTGGCTGCTTCGGCCTCATTGGCCGAGCAACTTATCATTGGCGAAAGTTCAGGCAAACCCCGCAAAAACTTGACATTTATTATGTATTTTGCGGTTTCAACTGATGTCGACGTCCCGCTCCCGCCACCTTTGCTTGCGCCCGCCATGATAGTCAATCGCGGAAGATGCTGTCATTGCGCCATAGATCAGGGCGGCGGCGGGAAGCGTGAGAGCCCATGGATCGGCGAGGCCGTGATAGCGCACCGTGGGCAGGTAGGCCATGGCCATGAGGCCCCAGGCGACAATGCCGCTGGCAGCCGCGACCCATGAGACGAGCGGCGCCGCCATGGCGGCGAACGGCGGCACGAGAAAGGTGGCGGCGAGACCGACCAGGGTTAACGCCAGGAGAACCGGCGAATAGCCGAGCTGGTGGTACGCCGAGCGGCTGACCATGGCCCAGAGGTCCGCGAGATCCGGATAGTCGCGCAGCGAGTGGCTGTGGTCGGCAAGCCCGAGCCAGATCCGCCGCCCGCTCCGCTTGACGGCGCGGGCGAGCGCGCAGTCGTCGATGATCGCGTCGCCGATCGCCTGCAGCCCGCCGATCGCCTCGAGTGCGTCGCGCCGGATGAGGATGGCCCCGCCGGCGGCGGCTGCGATCGGGCTGTCCGGATCGTTGACGGCGCGAAACGGATAGAGCAGGCCGAAGAAGAAGATGAAGGGCGGGATGAGAAGCTTCTCCCAAAAGCTCTGGCAGGACAGGCGGACCATGAGCGAGGTCAATGCCAGGCGTTCGCCCACTGCCTTGCTGACGAGCAGCCGCAAGGTCATCGGTCCATGCCGGATATCGGCATCGCTCAGCCAGAAGAATTCCGGCTGCTCCGAGCCGAGGGATCTCAAGCCCTCGTTGAGCGCCCACATCTTGCCCGCCCAGTCGCCCGGCAGTGGCTGAGCGTCGACGACCGTGATCTTCCCGGCGGGAAGCGTGCCGGCGAGCTCGGTTGCAAGCTCGGCCGTGTCGTCGGTGCTGGAATCGTTGCTCACCACGATGCGGAAGCGCCCGGGATAATCCTGAGCGGCGAGGCTCTCGAGGCATGCCACGATCGTTGCCGCCTCGTTGCGGGCCGGGATGACGGCAACGACGGCGGGCCAGCGGGCGGGAGCTTCCTGCTCCGACGGCAGCCGCTGGTCGGTGCGCCAGAACTGGTGCCAGAAGAGCAGGAGCCCGATCCACACGGCAAGCGACAGGAGAGCGAGAATGGTCACCTGAACAACCCGGAAAGGGCGCCGCTGATGCCGCACAGCGCAAATTGAACCTTGGTCAGCTCGATCCGCTCGGCCAACGGATCGCGCCGCTCGAGCTCGTCGAGCAGCCGGTCTGCGATCTTGACGATCACCGCCGATTCCATGGCGAGGTGTCGGCTTTTCAACACGGAGGGCAGGGCGCGGGCTTCCGGCATCAGCCCGCGGCAGGCCGCAACGGTCCGCGCGATCACCCGCCTGAGCGGCGGTGCCGCGGCCGGAGCGGCCAGCATGCCGACATCGGCGCCCTCCTGCTTCAGCCAGTTGCCGGGCAGATACACCCGGTCGAGCTGGCCATAATCGGCGCCGCAGTCCTGCAGGTGGTTGATGACTTGCAGCGCGTTGCACAGCGCATCCGACTGGCGGAAACCGGCGCGGTCCTCGCCATGCAGCTCGAGAAGGTAGCGCCCGACCGGCGCGGCCGAGCGGTTGCAATAGTCCATGAGCTCGTCCCAGCTCGCATAACGACCCTTCACCGCATCCTGGCGGAAGGCCGAGACGAGATCGCGGGCGTGGGCGAAGTCGACGCCGGTGGCGATGAGGCTTGCCCTGAGTCTCGTGGCTTTCTCGGGAGCGGCCTCGAGGGGCTCGCCATCGAGTGCCCGTTCCATGGCGTCGAGCCGCGCGAGCTTCTCCTCGGGTCGTGCCTCGGGATTGTCGGCGATGTCGTCGATGGCTCTGGCGAAAGCATAGTAGGTCGCGACATGCGGCCTTAAGCGGCGCGGCAGCAGGAACGAGCCGACGGGGAAGTTCTCGTCGCCTGAGCCCTTGCCCGAGGGCGTCTCGATATCGAGCGGGGCCGCAGCGGTCATGGCAGACGGCAGAGTTCGACGAGCGCAGCCGTCACCGCGCTGCCGGGTGCAGCCAGGTGATCGACGATGTTGAAATGGTTGGCGCCGGGAATTTCGGCATAGCTGGTCGGCGCCCCGCCGCCGTTCCAGACCGCCGCCAGCGTGCGGCTCTGGCGGCGGAACTCGCTCGACTCCTCGGCGCCCACGAAGGTGACGAAACGACGCCCTTCCGGAACCGGCCAGGTGATGGGACTCACCGCCCGGGCGGCCGGCTCGTCGAGCGCGAGTGTGCCGTTGACCTCGGTCGGCAGCAGCGGCCGCAGATCGTAGATGCCGCTTGCGCCGAGACCGGCGGCCACGAAATCCTCCGGCAGATCGCTGGCACTCCAGTCCGTGGCCGTCAGGCAGGCGGCAAGGTGGGCCCCCGCCGAATGACCGCTTACCACAAGCGAGCGGCCGGTGCGCTCCCCGAGCCAGATCGCGAATGCCGTGACGTCGTCGATGATGTCGGCCAGCGTGACCTCGGGGCACAGCCGATAATTGGGAATGGCGACGGTGACCCCGTGCAGCTGCAGCCCGCGGGCGACATGGCTGAACTGCGACTTGTCCAGCGACCGCCAATAGCCGCCATGGATGAACACCACGATCCGGCCCCCGGCATCGTCCTTGGTGTGGAAGATATCGCAGGTCTGGAGCGGGTGCCGGCCATAGGCAAGGTCGAGCTCGCCCCCCATGCCGGTACGGAATGCCGCGGCATCGCTGCCCCAACGATCGATGATCGCCTGGTGGTCGGGGACGCGAGCGCGGTTGTTGTACTCCCGGTCGAGATCCATGGCGCCGGGACGATGCCAGATGCGGCCGGCTCTGCCAAGTTCCGG
>DATAOT010000021.1:0-55412 GCA_036265615.1 Aestuariivirgaceae bacterium | reverse complement strand
TCGCGACATCGAGGTCCCAGCGCCAGATCGACCGCACGGCAGGAAAGGAATCGGAATGGTAGAGGATTCGGCCATCCGGGCTAAATGCCAGGCCATTGGCGACATAGAGGCCGCCGACCATCGGCATGCATCGGCCGGTCGAATCGAAACGATAGAGGCTGCCGGTGGGGGCCGAGGGCTCGGGGGGATCGCGCATGCTGCCGACCCAAAAGCGCCCCTGGCGATCGCAGCGGCCGTCATTCAGGCGGTTGTGAGGCAGGTTCGGCTCCGGCGCAGCGAGCGGAGTCAGATCGCCGCTGGCGAGGTCGAAGCGGCAGAGGCCGGATTTGAGAGCAAGGAGCGCCGTGCGCTTGTCCTCGCAGAGCGCGAAGGAGCCGATGGGCTCCGGCAGCATCCAGACGCGGTTGCTGCCGGTCGAGGGGTCGAAGCGGTTGAGACTGGGCGCCTGAATGTCGATCCAGTAGAGACTGCCGGTAGAAGGACACCACACCGGACATTCGCCGAGCTTCGCCTTGATGTCGAGAACGCATTCGACGCTGGGCTTCATCGAGTTCTCCCGTCAGTTCGCGCCATTCGGCTGATAGCGTATGCGGCCGGCTCGGCCGCGCTGCCGCGGATCAGGCTTGGGTATCGCCGAAATCAGGGATCTCGTGTAGGGATGTTGCGGATCATCGCAGACCGATCCGGTCTCGCCGATCTCGACGATCCGTCCACGGTGCATGACCGCGACCCGGTCGCACATGTAGCGGATGACGCTGATATCGTGGCTGATGATGATGTAGCTGAGCTCGAGCTCGTGACCGAGATCGAGCAGGAGGTCGAGGATCTGCGCCCTCAGCGACACGTCGAGCGCCGAGGTCGCTTCGTCTGCGACAATGAGCTCCGGCTTGAGCGCGATCGCCCTGGCGATGCCGATGCGCTGGCGCTGGCCGCCGCTGAAGGCGTGAGGATAGCGCCGCATGGTCTCGGGCGAAAGGCCGACACGCTGCATGAGCGTGGCCACCCGATGCTCGAGCTCGCTTCCCGAGGCGATACCGTAATTGCGCAGCGGTTCGCCAATGATCTGCAGCAGGGTCATGCGCGGATTGAGAGACGCGAATGGGTCCTGGAAGATCAGGCGCATGGCTTCCCAATAAGGCTTCATCGCCGGTGCCGGCAAAGCCGCCAGGTCGACCGGCTCGCGGCTGCGGCGCTTGAAGCGGATGCGGCCCGAGGTGGGCTCGAGAATACGCAGAACGCAGCGGCCGAGCGTCGTCTTTCCCGACCCGCTCTCGCCGACGATGCCGAGACTCTCGCCGCGCGCAAGGCTGAAGGCGACCGAATCTAGCGCCTGGACCGCCCCCTCACCGGATGTCCTGAAGAGGCCTCGCCGGCTATCGAAACGCATGCCGAGGTTCTCGACATCGAGGATGGTATCAGCTCCAGGGCGGAGCGACCGGCCAAGCGCACGATGCGAGCGGCGCTCGAGAACCAGGACGGAGTTCAGCAGGCGCTGCGTGTAAGGATGCTGCGGGGCGGCAAAGATGGCGTTGACCGGTCCATGCTCCACCACGCGCCCCTGATGCATCACGGCAACCTCGTCGGCGATCTCGGCGACGACGCCCATATCATGGGTGATGAACATCAGCGCCATGCCATAGAGGCTCTGCAGGTTCTTCATCAGCTCGAGGATCTCAGCCTGGGTGGTGACGTCGAGGGCCGTCGTGGGCTCGTCGGCGATCAGAAGCTTCGGCTCGCAGACAAGCGCCATCGCGGTCATTGCGCGCTGGCGCATGCCGCCGCTGAACTCGAAGGGGTAGCTGTCGACCGCCTGAGACGGTCGCGGGATCCTGACACGGTCGAGCATCTCGACGGCAAGAGCACGAGCCTCGGCCTGGTTCATCCGGCGGTGCAGACGGATCGCCTCGACGATCTGCGATCCGATGGTATGGACGGGGCTCAGGCTTGCCATCGGCTCCTGAAAGATCATGGCAATCTCGCGTCCCCGGACGGTGCGGATCCGCCGCCCCCTGGGGTGGAGGGCGGCAAGGTCGATCGGCTTGCCCCCGGCCCATTCGAGCGTGCTGTTGTGGAGGATCACCTCGCCCGTCACGATGCGTCCGGGCTTCGGCACGATGTTGAGGATGGAGCGGGCAGTGACGCTCTTGCCGCTGCCGCTCTCGCCGACCACGCAGAGCGTCCTGCCGTGACGCAGAGTCAAGCTCACATGGTCGACCGCCTTGACGGTCTCGTGACGGGTTTCGAACCAGGTGCTGAGATCCTTCACCTCGAGCACGATGTCGCCATCAGTCTCGGTCATGGCAAGACCTACTGCCTGTAGGGATCGGCGGCATCGCGCAAGCCGTCGCCGACGAAATTGAGGGCAAGCACCGCTATCACCACGGCGATGCCGGGGGCGAAAAGCCAGGGAGCCGTGGCGATGGCGCGAATGTTTTGAGCCTCCTGCAGCAGAACACCCCAGCTCACCATGGGCGGCTGAAGACCGAGCCCGAGAAAGCTCAGCGCCGTTTCCGCCAGGATCATGCCGGGAATGGCGAGGCTCACCTCGGCAATGATATGGCTGATGAAGGACGGCGCCATATGGCGGAAGATGATCCGCGATTCGCCAGCGCCATCCAGGCGGGCGGCGGTGACGAAATCCTCGGTGCGCAGAGACAGGAAACGGCCGCGCACGACACGGGCAAGGCTTGTCCAGCCAATCAGCGACAATATGATGGTGATGCAGAGATAGATTCTGAGCGGAGGCCAGTTGGTGGGCATGGCAGCCGCGAGGCCAAGCCACAGGGGTGTCGTCGGCAGCGACAGGACAAACTCGATCGTGCGCTGGATGATGTGGTCGATCCAGCCGCCGTAATAGCCCGAGAGGCCGCCGAGGACGATGCCGAGAACGAGACTCAAAGTCACCCCGATCAGCCCGATGGTCATCGAGATGCGCGTGCCGTAAAGGATGCGGCTCAGCATGTCGCGGCCGAGGCGATCGGCGCCGAGCAAATACATCGGGTCGCCCTTGACCAACGGGCCGATGAGCTTCCTCCTGAGGGTGATGAGGCCCCACATCTGATAGGGCTCGCTTGCGACGAACAGACCGACCGGGTGCTTGACCTTGTCGTCGACAATGAAGGTGCGGCGGAGCGCGACAGGATCGATCGTGACCTTGTAACCGTTGACGTGAGGCATGAAGACCAGCTGCCCTGCCGCATCGCGGTCAAACAGATGAAGCCGCTGCGGCGGCGCATAGGTGTAGCGGGGATTGAAAGCAATCGGGCTGAAGGGTGCCAGGAACTCGCAAAAGGCGGCTGTCAGGTAGATCATGATCAGCACGATGGCGCTCACCATCGCCATGCGGTGGCGCTTGAACTGGCCCCACATCAGCCGCAGCTGCGAGGCGGAGCCGGCAGGCCCGAGAGGAACGGTGTCCGGCGGCAGCGGATCGCCGGTTGCAGCCGGCGAGCTAGCGGTCATAACGGATACGCGGATCGAGCCAGACGAGCAGCAGGTCGGAGAGCAAGGTTCCAACCAGCACCAGGATGCACTGGAACATGATGAGGGCGCCGCCGAGATACATGTCCTGGGTCTTCAATGCCTGGATCAATACCGGCCCGGCGGTGGGCAGGCTCATGACGCTCGAGACGATGACCTCGCCGGAGACCAAGACGGGCAACACCCAACCGACCGTGCTGACGAACGGGTTCAGGGCCACCCGGGTCGGATAGCGCAGCGTCAGGGCGATCTCGGCCAGCCCCTTGGCGCGTGCCGTCTCGACATACGGCTTGCCGAGTTCGTCGAGCAGATTGGCGCGCATGATGCGGACGAGCGCGGCAATGCCGGCAACGCCGAGCACCACGACCGGAAGCCACAGGTGCTGCAGCAGATCGACAAGCCGCTCGATCGACCACGGGGCATGAACGAATTCCGGCGAGAACAGTCCGCCCACCGAATAGCCCAGGAACACGACGGAGAGATACATGACGAACAGGGCAAGCAGGAAATTCGGCGTCGCCATGCCGAGGAAGCAGAGAAAGGTGATGAGGTAGTCGCCGAGACTGTATTGGCGCACGGCCGAGAAGACGCCGACGGGAAAGGCGATGACCCACACGAACAACAATGTGCAGAAGGCAACCAGCGCCGTCATTCCGAGCCGGTTCCATATGAGATCGGCGACGGGCGCGCGGTACTCGAACGATACGCCGAGGTCACCATGGAGAGCATTGCCGATCCAGCGCAGATACTGGACGGGAAGCGGCTGGTCGAGACCGTAGCGGATGCGAAGCTCTTGAAGCTGCTCGGCGCTGGCAGGCGACCCTGATGTGGCGAGATCAGCGGCGTAGCTCGTCACGAAGTCGCCGGGCGGCAGTTGGATGATGGTGAAGGCCACCACCGACACGGCAAAGAAGGAGGGAATCATCCATAGCAACCGACGGAGCAGGAAATTGAGCATCGTCCTCTCTGCTCCAGCCCCCTTGCTGCTCCGCCGGACCTCCGCCTTGGCTGCGCTTCAGCTTGGCGTCATTGCGTCGTGTCGAAATAATACTGTTCGGTGTTGCTGGCGACAGGGCTCGGATAGGTCCAGGCGAAGGGCCGCGGATAGACATTGTGCATGGTGTTCTTCACCACCGAATAGAGCGGTCCGGGGGTGCTGACACCAATCACGTAAAACTGATCTGCAGCAATATCGAGCAGCTGCTTCATGAGCGCAACCTGCTTGGCGGGATCGGAATATTTGGTGATCTCGCGATAGAGGTCCATCTGCTTCCTGACTTCGGCTGGCGGCGCCTCACCGGACTTGCCGCCGGAGGCGTACCAGTTGCCCCATGGCACGGCGAACAGCGACTCGTTCCAGAACGGGAAGTAGAAGGTGGGCTCGAACAGCGCGTCGGCCATGCCGCCGCTACCCAAGAAGACAGCAGCGTCGTGGTCGTTGTTATCCTTGCGATCGTAGAACAGCGTGCGGTCCACCGTCTGAACCTTCGCGTCGATGCCGACCGCCTGCCAGTACTGGGCAACAAGCTGGGTCGAATCGAGGAAGTCGCCAAGGGCCGGGATCACCATGATGTTGAAGGAGATCCGCTTGCCGTCCGGCCCCAGGCGAAAGCCCTCGCCGTCCTTCTTCGGGTAGGCCTTGTCGAGATACTCGTTGGCCTTGGCGACATCATACTCCGTGTACTGCTTGGCCAGCCGCTCATTGTAATAGGGCGACTCCTTGCGGGGCGCCGCCTGCCAGGGTTCGCCCTGCCCGACAAACGCCGAGTCGATGATCGCCTTGCGATCGATGGCATGGCTCAGACCGATGCGAAAGTCCTTGTTGTTGAAGATCTCGCGCTTCACCGGGTCCTTGTGCGTGAGATTGAGCGAGATGGCGGTGGTGTTCATGTCGGCGTCGGGCCCGTCGACCAGGCGGATATCGGCCTTCGCGGCCGCATCGAGAAACACCGGCCGGTTGGAATTGGCATTGATGTGGCGGTCCTGATAATCGATCTCGCCATTCACCGCCTTGAGCACCAAGGTCTGCTTGTCGGCATTGACCGAGATTCGCAGGTTGTCGATGTAGGGGAGCTGGTTACCGGCGGTGTCGACTTTGTGGTAATAGGGATTGCGTACGAGGGTGACGAGCGTCGCGCCGCCAACATAGGGGTCCTTGATGACCCACGGCTCCATGGTGGGACGATCGGGGTTCTGCCAGCGTTCATTGGCCTCGGTATCGACGGCGCATTTCTTGATGAAGAGCTCGGTCCAATTCTGGACGCCGACCTGCTTGGCGAGCGCCGCGATGCCGTCCTTGTTGTAGGCGGGATGGAACTGCGAGCAGTAGTGCTTGGCCATCATGGTGAGCTGGACGCCGTAGACGCTGGCCAGGCGCTGCGGAAAGACGCCATAGGGTTCCTTGAAGGTGATCTTGAAAGTGGTGTCGTCGATCTTCTCGAACTTGCCCGGCTCGCCGCCGCTTACCATCCAGTCGATCGAGTTGGGCAGCAGCTCCTTGTTGCCGACGATGTCGTTGACGAAGAAGCCGATGTCATCGCTGCCGAAGGGCTTGCCATCGGACCATTTCAGGCCTTTGCGCAGCTTGACGGTAAATTCGGTCGCGTCCTGGTTGCTGGTGACTTCCTCGGCAAGATTGGGAACGACCTTGCCAGTCCATTCGCGGTCCCAGGCGAGCAGCGGTTCATAGCCGGCGATGCGGAAGAGCCAGTTGCGGTCGGAGCCGCCGACCATGCCGGACCGCCAAGTGCCGCCATATTTGCCGACCTTCTCGACCGGCGTCACGACCCGGGGATTCTCCGGCAGCCGCTGCTCGACGGCCGGCAGCTTGCCAGACTTCACGAGCTCCTCGAGCATCGGCGCCTGATGGTACTCGGCAGCGGCGACATTTCCCGCCACGAAAACCAGCGCGGCAGCGACCAGGTTCGCCAGTGCGGCCGGGCGCCGATCTGCGCCCGAAGACCGAGGAAGACAGTCGCGCATCGCCACCTCCGCTACTCGAGGATGACGGTTGGCTTCAGCTCAGGCCGCCATCTCTCCTGACGCTCGCACAACCCGTCGGGCACTGTCAAACTTGATCCAGCCAATCGAGGACGGCAGCCGCCGAGCGATCGGCCGGGGGCTCGGGCGATGCTGTCGCGCCATCGCGGCGGGCGGCGTCGATGGCAGCGAGAATGCGATCGCAGAGGTCATCAAGACCGGCGACATCGAGCCGCCGGACATCGATCTGAAGGATGCCGCGGTCGGCTTGCAGCGAACGCAGGACGAGACGCGGCCGGCGGCGCCACAGCTCGGCGTCGAGACCATGAGCGCTGAAGCCGGCGCGGGCACTGTCGATCAAGAGATGAACGCGATTGAAGGGGTTTCCAGTCTCGTCGGGAACGACGCTGGCGGCCATTCCGGCAATGCCGGAAAGGCGCCGAGCGACATGATCGGCGCTGCCCTCCACCGTCTGCCTGATGGCGGCATGATCAAGCGCCATCCAGCGGCGCAAGGCGGCGATGGTGCCGACCACCGCTTCCTTGCCAGCCTTCATGGGACGACCGATGCCGCGGCTCTGGGCATAGGCGGCGCGCACCAGATGACGCTTGCCGGCAATGACGCCTGCAGTCGGGCCGCCCAGCGCCTTCTGGGCGCTGAACAGCACGAGATCGGCGCCGGTCCCCAGCATGTCGCGCCAGCCATATTCGGCGGCGGCATCGACAACCACCGGCACACCGCGCGCGTGACAGACCTCAACGTATAGCGGCAAGGGTATCATGCCGGTCGGAGCCGCATGATGGGAGATGACGTAGAAGGCAGCAGCCGTGGCATCGCTCAAGGCGGCGCGCAGCTGGTAGAGACCGGTCTCGAGGACGGCACCGAATTCGACCACGCGCGCGCCGGCGAGACGGATGTCGCCGGTGATGGTCGAGCCGTAATTTACGACATGGCCTTTGTGGATGACGATCTCGTTCTTCATGCCGGCGGCATCCGGAAGTTGCTCGATCCTTGCCAGATCCAGCCCGGTCATGCAGGCAGCCGCAGCGATGGCAACGCTGGCCGAGGTGCAGCCGGTGATGCAGCCGGCTTCCGCGCCGGTTGCTTCGGCGATGGTGCGGCTGGCGAGCCGCTGGAGCTCTGCCATGTCCACGGCGTGAGGCAGGATTGCAGCGATGGCACCCACCACCTCGGGGCTGACCGGGCTCGCGCCCAGCACGGTCTCGGTTCCCGAAGCGTTGATCAGGCGGGTGAGGCCGAGTTCGTCGACAATGTCCCGGGATGCCACGCTGACCCCCTATGCCGGGCACCATAAATCAGTCTACCCTCCCATTCGGCACCTCCTTGCATCGGAATTCAAGTGATCGATCTTCAGGCCATCGAGGCAATTCTCGTCGACGAGACCGTCAAGGGCATGCCGGGCGGGCTCCGTCCGATGCCGCTTGGCGATATTGGGCGGCAGGGTTGGAACGTGCTGCGCGAGGATCTGCCGCTGCCGCTCGCGGTGCTGAAAGAGTCGGCGCTGAGCCACAATGGCCACTGGATGCGGCGGTTTCTCGCCGCGTCGCGGGCGCAAATCTCGCCGCATGGCAAGACGACGATGAGCCCGCAGCTGTTCAACCGGCAGCTCGACGACGGGGCCTTCGCCATCACGATCGGCTCGGTGCAGCAACTGCAAGTGGCGCGCCACTATGGCTTCGATCGCGTGCTGATGGCGAACCAGCTGGTCGGCCGACGGGCCATTCGCTACGTGCTCGACGAAATCAAGCGCGATCCGGCGTTCGATTTCTACTGCCTCGTCGATTCGGTGGCACTGGTGAAGCGGCTTGCCGAGGCAGCGGGCGATGCGCAGCTCAAACGCCCGCTCCAGCTCATTGTCGAGGGCGGGTTTCGCGGCGGCCGGACCGGCTGCCGGCAGCTCAACGATGCGCTCGGGGTCGCAGCGGCGGTGAAGGCGAGCGAGCCCTTGCTGTCGCTGCGGGGAGTGGGCGGCTATGAAGGGCTGCTCAAGGGAGAAACGCCTGCGGAGACCGAGAAGCTGGTCGACGACTTTCTCGACTATCTGACAACAATTGCGGTCGCGTGCGAGCACAAGAATTATTTCGGGCCTGGCACGGTGATGCTGACCGCCGGAGGCTCGAGCTTTTATGACCTCGTGGCGCGTCGCTTCGCCAAGGCGCAAGTCACCCGACCGTTCATGGTGCTGACCCGAAGCGGCTGCTATCTCACGCACGATTCCGGGGAATATGCCACTCGCTTCAGCGAGCTCAGAAAGCGCTCGCCGGAGGTCGATCAACTCGGTCCCGGGCTTCAGGCGGCGCTCGAGGTCTGGGCCTATGTGCAATCGCGGCCCGAGGCTGACAAGGTGCTGCTCACCGCCGGCAAGCGCGACGTCTCCTTCGATTCCCGCCTGCCGCAGCCATTGAAATGGTTCAGGCCGGGAGCTGGCGCGACTACCGATGACATCGCCGGGCTCGGCTCGGATCATGTGGTGACCGGACTCAATGACCAGCATTGCCATCTCGCTGTGCCGCGCGCGAGCCCGCTCCAGGTGGGCGACATGGTGGCGCTCGGCATCTCCCATCCGTGCACGACCTTCGACAAGTGGCAGGTGCTGTGCATCGTGAATGACGGCTACGATGTCGTCTCTGCCGTTCGAACGTTCTTCTGATCATGCCGCGCGATCCTCGTCACGACCCGCTGTTCGAGCCGATCCGCATCGGACCGAAGATCCTGAAAAACCGCTTCTACCAGGTGCCGCAATGCACCGGCGCCGGCGTGCTCAAGCCCGGCGCCAATCTCGCCCATCGGGCGGTCAAGGCGGAAGGAGGCTGGGCCGGCATCTGCACGGAGTCCTGCTCGATCCATCCCGAGGTCAATCAGTCGACATCCACCTGCACGACGATCTGGGACGAGGGCGATGTCATCAACCACCGCTACATGACCGACGAAGTGCATCGCTGGGGCGCGCTGGCCGGGGTGGAGCTGGGCGCCGGCGGGGTGAAGGACAATCTCGCGACGCGGTATGTGGCGGCAGCCTTCGATCGCTTTCCATCTTCGGGCATACCTAAGGTCTACACCTATGAGGCAAGCGAGGACGATATCAAGCGTCTGATGCAGATGTATGCCGAAGCGGGGCGGCGGGCGATCGATGCCGGCTTCGACATTCTCTACATCCATGGCGCGGCCGGGGTGTTTCCCGCCCACGCCCTGTCGCGGCATTTCAACCGGCGCGCCGACAGATATGGCGGCTCCTTCGAAAACCGGGCGCGGCTCTGGATCGAGGCATTGGAGACGCTGCGCCGCGTTGCCGGCGACCACTGCGCGATCGCCACCCGGTTCGCCATCGACGACATTGCCGGGCCATGGGGCATCGAAATGCATGACGAGGGCCTGCGGTGGGTCGAACTTGCCGACCGGCTCGGCCTCGTCGACCTCTGGGACATCATTCTCGGCGGCGCCGGCCACGACGCCTGGGGCGAGGATTCAGGTCCGTCGCGCTTCTACAAGAGCAACCATCAGGCGCCGTGGAACAGCGAGGTCAAGCGGATCGCCAAAGTGCCGGTGGTGGGCGTCGGCCGCTTTACCGATCCCGACGAGATGGTCAGGGTCATCAAGTCAGGCCAGCTCGACATCATCGGCTGCGCCAGGCCGTCGATCGCCGATCCCTGGCTGCCGCGCAAGATCGACGAGGGTCGTGTCGAGGACATCTGCGAGTGCATCGGCTGCAATGTGTGCGTGTCGCGTTTCAACCTCAACAGCACGATCGTCTGCACGCAGAACCCCACTGCGATGGAGGAATATCGGCGCGGCTGGCATCCTGAAAAATTCACCGTGACATCGCGCCCCTCGCAGGTCCTGGTGGTCGGTGCCGGGCCATCCGGCATGGAATGCGCCCGGGTGCTCGGGCTCAGGGGCTACGAAGTTGACCTGGTCGAGGCCGAGGACACGCTCGGCGGACATCTGCGCGACATCGTCAGGCTGCCCGGGCTTGCCGAGTGGAACCGGGTGATCACCTTCCGGGAATCGCAGCTTTCACGGATGGCGAACGTCCGCATCATGCGCGGCACCGGCAGGGTCTCGGCCGAGGAGATCCTCGACTATGGGGCGCCCCGCGTGGTTCTGGCGACCGGCGCGAAATGGGTGGGAAACGGTCTCGGAGCGTCTGGACCCGATTCGCTTCCCGGAGTCGACATGGCGTTGTCGCATTGCGTCACCCCGGACCAGTTCTTTGCCGGGAAGCCGATCGGCGATCGCGTGGCCATTCTCGACTCCGACGGTTATTTCATGGCTTCGAGCATTGCCGAGGTGCTGGTCGACCAGGGCAAGACCGTGACGATCGTCACGCCTTGGGACACGGTCGCGCCGATGATGGACCTCACGCTCGAGGGCATGAATTTCAAGCGGCTGATGCGCGAGAAGGGAATCCATGAGCGCGCCGGCCGCTGGGTGGAGCGCGTGAGTGCGACCAATCATGGCGCCGAGATCGCGCTTTACGATCATTACCGAGACGGGTCGCGTCGGACCACACGGCCGGAAAAGGGGGTGTTCCCGCGCCGGCTCGGCGATGCCACGGAAAGTCTCGAATGCGACACGATCGTTCTGTGCACCGCACGCGAGTCGAACACCGCGCTCCATGACGGTCTGGTGGCGCGGCGCGACAGCTGGGCGGAAAGCGGGATCGAGGTCGTGGTCAGGTCGGGCGACTGCCTGGCGCCCCGCTATCTGGCAGATGCCATTTTCGATGGTCACCGCATCGCGCGCGAGTTCGAAAGCACGAATCCGGAACGGCCTCTGGCGATCATCCGCGAGAGGCAGATTTTCGGGCACGAGGTGTTCCCGAAGCTTGGGGACCGGGTGCTCTGACATCACAACAAGGGGTCAATCCGCATGTCGCTGGCACCGATCTCCGATCAGACCAAGATGCTGCTGTCGCGCATCAGCACGGCGACACTCACCTCGCAGCTCATGGCGCGAGGCTTGCGCAACACCTTCATGCAGAATGTGTACCGGCTGACGAGCGGTGGCGGGAGCATGGTCGGCGAGGCTTTCACGCTGCGCTATATCCCCTCGCGCGAGGACATCGATGTCGTGACGGTCTTTGAAAACCGGGAGCACCCACAGCGCAAAGCGGTGGAAACGATCCCGCAGGGGCATGTGCTGGTGATGGACTGCCGGCAGGACAAGCGCGCGGCAAGCGCCGGCAGCATTCTCATCACCCGGATGATGGTGCGCGGCGCCGCCGGGGTCGTGACGGACGGCGGCTTGCGCGACACGCCGGCAATCGAGCAACTCGATTTTCCGGTCTACTGCGCCGCCAGGAGCGCACCGACCAACCTGACACGCCATCATGCAATGGACATCAACGTGCCGATCGGCTGCGGCGAGGTGGCGGTGTTTCCGGGGGACATCATCGTCGGTGACCGCGAGGGCGTGGTGGTGATTCCGCGGCATCTCGCCGACGAGGTTGCGAGCGAGGGGGATCGACAGAGCCTGTTCGAGGATTTCGTGACCGAGCGCGTCAAGAGCGGACAGTCGATCTTTGGCCTTTATCCGCCCGACGCGACCATGCTGGCCGAATTCGAGAAGTGGAAGGCAAGCCGGTAAGGGACGCGTGTCCGAGCAGCGGCCGCCCCGCCGGCTGTCGAGAGCCAGCCCTTCAATCCACCCGAGTCACATCGCGCGCATCGATCAGAAGCGGCTCCTTCGCCTCGTCCGCCAAGCGATGGACCGTGAGGTCAAGGCCGTTCGCCTCGATGACCACGAAACGGTTGCGCTGCCAGGGTGTCTCGACAATGTCGCCGGTGCGGAACGGTCCGTCCTTGGACGCCATCTTCAGCCTGGTTGCAGCGCGGGTGGCGCGCTTCTTCTGCCTGGCCTTGGCAGGTTCTGGCGGGCGGGGTGCCCCGTTCGGTCGGCCCATGAGCATCTCTCCATGGCTGCGGCGGTTGGGCGCCGGTCCGGTTTGTCGCACATCTTCGTGTGATTCGTCGCGGCCTGTCGCGCATCTTTCGGCAATTCTCGAGAGCCCATGACGCGTCTTGTTCCAGCGATGGGGATGACGCAGGAACTGCCAGAGCGCCAGCCACGCGGCGGCCGAGATCAGCAGCCAGTAGAACGGCATGGCGAGCAGAGACCAGCGCAGCCGGCCAAGATTGCGGATCCGGATGGCCTTGAGGCCCGCCGCCATGCCGCCGCCATAGCCCAGCAGCAGCACCGCAAGGCCGATTCCTGAGGCAAATGCTCGGAGGAATTCCGGCCGGTCGGGGGGAAATGTGCCGGCGGCGATCTCGGCGCCAAGATAGGCCAGGAACACGGGATGCAGCAGCGCCGAGGCAAAGACGCCGATGGTCGTTGCCTGGAAGGCGAGGAAGCTCGCCATGCCAAGGTCACGCCAAAGCCGCAGCGGGCTTCTCATGTGGACGAGCCAGGTCTGGAGGAAGCCCTTCAGCCAGCGGGCGCGCTGGTTGAGCCAATTGCCAAGCGCGACATTGGCCTCCTCACGGGTCGATGCGGGGATCACGCGGCAGCGATAGCCATGCCGCGCCAGGCGGAAACCGAGATCGGCATCCTCAGTGACATTGTAGGGGTCCCAGCGGCCCACTCTCTTCAGAGCCGCGGTGCGGAAGTGATTGGACGTGCCGCCGAGCGGGAACGCACAGGACAGGGCCGACAGCATCGGCAGCTGAAGATCGAACAGCACGGCATATTCGATGGCGAATTGGCGGCTGAGCCAGTTCTCATGGGAATTGTAGAAGGCAAGCCGGGCCTGGAGGCAGGCGATCTCAGGCCCGCTCGCGGCGAAGATGTCGGCGGCCAGGCGAAGCTGACCGGGCTCGGGGATGTCCTCGGCATCGTACACGGCAAGCAGGCTGCCGCGGGCGAATGTCAGGGCATAGTTCAGCGCCTTGGGCTTGGTCAGCGGCAGGGCCGGCGGCACGACGATGATCTCGAACCCAGGCGGAAGCCGGCATCGCGCCAGGGCGTTGCGGGTCTCGTGATCCTCAGCCTCGACCACGAGCTTGATGTCGAGCTTGTGCCTGGGATAGCGCAGGGCGGCAAGACTCTCGACAAGCTGGCCGAGAATGGCGGCCTCGCGATGGAGCGGCGCGAGCACGGTGTAGACCGGCAGCTCGGCATCGGTGAGCCGGCGCAGCGGCCGGCCTACAGGACGCGACCAGCGCAGCAGGCAGGCCCACCGCAGTGCGGCGAGCGCAAGGAAGGCCGGCGCGGCGAGCACGGAGATGACCGGCGGCCAGACCACCAGCATCAGGGCAAGTGCTGCGCCGCCAAGCCCCAGCGCGATGCCCTGGGCAGCGGTCAGCCGCCGGGCCGCCGAGAATTGCGGTCTCCTCAAAGCGAGGGCATGGCAGGCCGCGTGCAGGGGGCATGACATGCACCGTCTTCAACCACAAGTTGATAACAGTGGCAATGCGGGCGCTAGTCGAGCGTCTGCTCCAGGAACCGCATGAGTGCGGTCTCGGCAAGCGACATGCCGCGCCGGCGGGCCGGATGAAGCAGCTCCTCCGAAAGAGTTCCAGTCTCATACGCGGTCAAGACCGCGGGGTGGATGTAACTCTTGCGAGCCACGGTCGGGGTGTTGGCGAGAATTTGGGCGACGTCGCGCGCCACAGCGGTCGCCGTTCGCTTGGCCTCGGCACGCGACTGGGGCGCCCCGCTCCTGGTGAAGGTCTCGAGCGCGATGGCCGAGGCATGAAAGGTGCGGAAGTCCTTGGCAGTCACCGGCTCGCCCGTGACCTCGCCAAGCCAGGAGTTGATGTCATTGGCGGTCAGCGGCTTGACCGGAGGGGTCGGATCGAGAAAGAGCCGACGACCGCGCAGACGCCGCAGGCGCTCGATGGCACCGAGAAGCATCGGATCCTCGAGCACCTTGTCGATGCGCTTGCCGCCCTTGCCGCGGAACGACAGGCGGATCGTCGAATCGATCAGGCGGACATGACGCTTGAGCAAGGTGGCAGCGCCGCGGCCGCTCTCCTCGCCGGCATACATCTCGTGGCCGACACGCAGCACGGCGACGTCGATCAGCCGCACGGCGGCGGCGATCGCCGCCTCGCGGGTCAGCTCGGCCGACTCGATGGCAAGCGCCACGCGCTCGCGCAGATCGGGCAGAACCAGTCCCAACCGCTTGAGCCGCTGGGCCTTGCCCTGGGCACGCACATCCTCCCAGGACTCGTGATAGATGTATTGCAGCCTGCCGGCCTCGTCGCGGCCCACGGCTTGAAGATGGGCATTGGCATCGGCGGCAATCCGCACTTCGCTCCAGGCCGGCGGGATCACCAGGTCGGCGATCCGCCTGCGGATGCCGCGGTGGGTGATGGTCCGGCCTTCGGAATCGACGTAGGTGAAGCCGAGCCCGGCCTTGACGCGACGGAGCGGCATTTCCGCCGGGTCAATCCGCCGCAATCCGGCTTCTTCCAAGGCCAGCTCGATATCATGCATGGGACCCGAACCCGCCGCAGGAGCATCGGTTCCCTGGCGGTTGCCTAGAGCCAGGCGTCGACATCGGTGCCGACGGCCGCGGCGAGATGCGGCAGGCGGTGCTGCTCCAGTCTTTCCGAGAGGCCGAGATTGATGGCGCGGACGAGATCCGGCCCCTGATAGACCAGCGCCGAATAGAGCTGCAGCAGGCTTGCGCCCGCCCGAACCTTGCTCCATGCATCGGCCGCCGAGGCGATCCCGCCGACGCCGACGAGCGGCAGCCTGCCGCCGGTCAGCCGGTACATGCTGGCGAGCATCCGGGTCGAGAGCTCGAACAACGGCCGCCCCGACAGGCCGCCCGCCTCGTGAGCATGGCGCGACCGCAGAGCCGGACGCGACAGCGTCGTGTTGGTGATGATCAGCCCGTCGAGTGCCGCACTCTCGATCGCCACCTCGGCAATGTCGGCGAGGCTCGTCTCATCGAGGTCGGGCGCGATCTTGAGGAGCAGAGGGGCGGTGCGTCCGTCCCTCTCGCCGGCCCGCGCCCTCTCCTCCTTGAGACGCGCGAGCAGAACTTCGAGCTCGCGCCGGTCCTGCAGGCGACGCAGACCGGGTGTGTTGGGCGAAGAGACGTTGAGGGTGATGTAGTCGGCGAGGCGGTTGAAGCGGGCGATGCCGAGGAGATAGTCCCCGATGCGATCGGTGGTCGTCCGGTTGGCGCCGATATTGACGCCGACAATGCCCGGGCGGTCGCGGCGCCGCTCGAGACGGGCAAATGCGGCGGCCTGTCCGTCATTGTTGAAGCCGAGGCGGTTGATGACGGCCTGATCCTCGGAAAGGCGGAAGAGGCGAGGACGCGGATTGCCGGCCTGCGGCTCGGGCGTCAGGGATCCGACCTCGACGAAGCCGAAGCCTTGCTTCAACACGGCATCGACAACCTTGGCATCCTTGTCGAAGCCGGCGGCAAGGCCCACCGGGTTGGGGAAGCGTAGCCCCATGACGCTCATCGCCAGGGCCGGACTGTCGATGGCCGGGCCCGCGGGCACCAAGCCCAAGCGGAGGGTGGCGAGAGTGAGCCGGTGGGCGGTCTCGGCATCAAACATCCCGAGCAATGGCCGGGTCAGTCGGAAGAGCCTCATGCGGTGGGGTCTCGCAGCCCATTTTGGCTGTAACGAGGCCCTGGCTCGGCTTGCCTGCAGGTACCAACCATGGTACAATTTTCCTAATCCAACAGCGCTTATGACAGAATGTCCTAGTCGAGGCCCGCATGTTCTCGCATAAACAGATGTGGGATGCCATCGATGCACTTGCTGCGCGAAATGGCTTGTCGACTTCGGGACTGGCGAAACGCGCAGGGCTGGACGCCACGACCTTCAACAAATCAAAGCGATTGTCCTCCGCCGGTCACATGCGCTGGCCGACGACGGAGAGCCTGTCGCGCATTCTCGATGCGACGAGGACGCCGTTTCACGACTTCGTGCTGCTGGTGAACGGCAGATCGGAGCGGCCGGCCGAATCCATTCCGCTCATCGGTTTCGCCAAAGCTGGCGGCGACGGCGGCCTTTTCGACGAGAGCGGCACCCCGACCGGGACAGGCTGGGAGCAGATCGCGTTTCCCAAGGTGAACGATCCTTCAGCCTTTGCGCTCGAGATCTCCGGGGACAGCATGCTGCCGGTCTATCGAGACGGCGACACGATCATCGTGTCGCCGAACTCGCAGGCCCGGCGCGGCGATCGCGTCGTCGTCAAGCTCAAGGCGGGCGAGCTGCTGGCGAAGGTGCTGGCGCGCCAGACGGCAAGGACGATCGAGCTCAACGCCTTCAACCCGAGTCAGCCGCCGGTTTCGCTCGGCATCGGCGACATGGCGTGGATGGCGCGGATCGTATGGGCGAGCCAGTAAGGGTGAGCAGTGAATAGTTTGGGACGAGCCCTGCCCACCCACTATTCACTATCTCACTACTCACTAGTTCCGGGCCCGATCCACCAGCTTGTTCTTGGCGATCCACGGCATCATCTCGCGCAGGCGGGCGCCGACCGCTTCGATCGGATGGGCATCGTTGACCCGCCGGGTCGCCTTGAACATCGGCTGGCCGGCCCGGCATTCGCGGATCCAGTCGCTCGTGAACCGGCCGGTCTGGATGTCCTTCAGGACGCGGCGCATCTCGGCCCGCGTCGCATCGTTGATGATGCGCGGGCCGACTGTGTATTCGCCATATTCGGCAGTATTGGATATCGAATAGTTCATGTTGGCGATGCCGCCCTCATAGATGAGGTCGACGATCAGCTTCACCTCGTGAAGGCACTCGAAATAGGCCATCTCGGGCGCGTAGCCGGCCTCCACCAAGGTTTCGTAACCGGCCCGGATCAGCTCGACCAGGCCGCCGCACAGCACCGTCTGCTCGCCGAAAAGATCGGTCTCGCATTCCTCCTTGAAGGTGGTCTCGATGATACCCGAGCGGCCGCCGCCAATGGCGGAAGCATAGGACAAGGCGAGATCATGGGCGTTGCCCGAGGCGTCCTGGTGGATGGCGATCAGGCAGGGCACGCCGCCACCGCGCTGATATTCGCTGCGCACGGTGTGACCGGGGCCCTTGGGGGCGATCATGACGACATCGAGGCTGTGGCGCGGCTCGATGAGATTGAAATGGACGTTGAGACCATGGGCGAAGGCGATTGCCGCGCCATCCCTGATCTGGCCCTCGATCTCGTTCTTCCAGATGTCGGCCTGAAGCTCGTCGGGGGTGCACATCATCATCAGATCGGCGGATCTCGCAGCTTCGGAGACGCCAAGGACGCGAATGCCGTCGGCTTCGGCCTTCCTCGCCGACGGCGAGCCGGGGCGCAGCGCCACGACGACATCCTTGACGCCTGAATCCTTGAGGTTCAACGCATGGGCGCGGCCCTGGCTGCCATAGCCGACGATGCACACGTTCCGACCCTTGATCAGATTGACGTCGGCATCTCGATCATAATAAACGCGCATCGCTGGACGACCTCCCATATGGCGAAAGCTAGAGCATGATGTGTTTAGACCATTCCCGCGCCGGTCGGCGCAAGGTTTAGAGCCTTCCGGTAAAGCCGAACGGTCTCGGCCATGCCGTGGATCAGGGCATCGGCGGTCAGGGCGTGACCAATCGAGACCTCGGCAAGGTTGGGGAGCTTCGCAACGAGGGGCGGCAGATTGACGAGCGTCAGGTCATGGCCGGCATTGAGACCGATCCCGGCATCCCGGGCGGCCGCGCCGGTCCTGGCGATCTTATCGAGCTCGCGGGATCCTGTCTCTGGATCGGGGGCGCCGCCATAGGGTCCGGTATAAATCTCGATCCGGTCGGCACCGACGTCGCGGGCCTCGCCGGCGCGTTCGGGCTCGGCCTCGACGAAGACGGAGACGCGCATGCCGCCCGAGCGCAGGCGGGCGATGATGTCGGTAAGGAACGAGCGATGGGCAGCGACATCGAAGCCATGGTCGGAGGTCGCCTGGCGAACATCGTCGGGCACCAGCGTAACCTGATCGGGCTTGACGCTCTCGACAAGCTCGATGAAGCGCGCATCGGGATTGCCCTCGATGTTGAACTCGGCGCCCGGAAACTGACGCACCAGGCTCGCCAGCACCGGGACATCGGCGCGGCGGATGTGGCGCTCGTCGGGACGGGGATGGACGGTGATGCCGTGGGCGCCGGCTTCAAGCGCGATGCGGGCGAGCACCTCGAGCGAAGGCCAAGGCAGGTTGCGCCGGTTGCGCAAGAGCGCAATGGCATTGACATTGACCGAAAGGGCCGCCGCCATGTCACACCCGCAGGCGCTCGACGCCGCGCGAGATGGCGGCAATGCCGGTGCGCACCACTTCGACCAGGCCAAGCGGCTGCATCAGCGCGATGAACTGCTCGATCTTGCCGGTCTTGCCGGTCAGCTCGAAGACGAAGGACATGTTGGTGGCATCGACGACGCGGGCGCGGAAGGCGTCGGCCAGGCGCAGCGCCTCGACCCGGTGATCGCCGGTTCCCGCCACCTTGACCAGCGCCAGCTCGCGCTCGATGGCATTGCCGGTCACCGTCAGATCGGCCACGGAATGGACCGGGACGAGGCGTTCGAGCTGGCTCTTGATCTGCTGCAGCACCATCGGCGTGCCGCGCGTGACGATGGTGATGCGCGAGACGTGCGCCTCATGCTCGGTCTCGGAGACGGTGAGCGACTCGATGTTGTAGCCGCGGCCGGAGAACAGGCCGATGACGCGGGCAAGGACACCCGGCTCGTTGTCGACGACGATGGAGAGGGTGTGGGCCTCAATCGGATCCTTGCGATCCTCGAGAAAATAGGCCGATGCCGGGGGGTCGATGGCGGGCTTGTTCATCATGGTCTACACCAGGACCTTGCCTTCGGCGCCGATTGCCTGCTCGATCTCGGCCTCCGGGACGTCCTCGCCGAGCAGCATCTCGTGGTGTGCCTTGCCGGAAGGGATCATCGGGAAGCAGTTGGCGAGATTGGCGACACGGCAATCGAACAGCACCGGTGCCTTGACCTCGATCATCTCGCGGATCGCCTGGTCGAGATCGCCGGGCTTGGAGCAGCGGATGCCATGACAGCCGAAGGCTTCCGCCAGCTTGACGAAATCGGGCAGCGCCTCGGAATAGCTTTCGGACAGGCGGTTGCCATGGAGCAGCTGCTGCCATTGCCGGACCATGCCCATATACTGGTTGTTGAGGATGAAGATCTTGACCGGCAGGCGATACTGCACCGCCGTCGACATCTCCTGCATGGTCATCTGCACCGAGGCATCGCCGGCGATGTCGATAACCAGCGATTTCGGGTGAGCCACCTGGACGCCGATCGCCGCCGGCAGGCCGTAGCCCATCGTGCCGAGCCCGCCCGAGGTCATCCAGCGGTTCGGTTCCTCGAAGCGGAAGAACTGGGCAGCCCACATCTGGTGCTGACCGACCTCGGTGGTGATGTAGGTGTCATGGCCTCGGGTCAGAGCATAAAGCCGCTCGAGCGCATATTGCGGCATGATGACGTCGTCGTTCGGCCGGTAGCGCAGGCAGTCGCGCCGCCGCCAGCGGGCGATGTCCCTCCACCAGTCCTGCGAACTCGACCGATCGGGCCAGGCGTCGCGCTCGCGCATCAGCGTCAGAATGTCGGCAAGGACATTGCCGCAGTCGCCGACGATCGGAATGTCGACCCGGACATTTTTGTTGATCGAGGATGGATCGATGTCGATGTGAATCTTCTTCGAGCCGGGCGAGAAGGCGTCGAGCCGACCGGTGATGCGGTCATCGAAACGAGCGCCGACGCACAGCATCACGTCGCAACCATGCATGGCGAGGTTGGCCTCGTAGGTGCCGTGCATGCCGAGCATGCCAAGCCAGTTCGGCCCGGAGGCGGGGTAGGCGCCAAGCCCCATCAGGGTCGAGGTGATCGGGAAGCCGGTCCGCTCGACGAGCTCGCGCAGCAGCCGCGAGGCCTCGTGGCCGGAATTGATGACGCCGCCGCCGCTATAGATCAGCGGGCGCCGCGCCTGGAGCAGCAGCGCGACCGCAGCCTCGATGGCGAGCGGGTCGCCCTTGACACGGGGGCGGTAGGTCTTGTGCTCGATATTGGCCGGACCGATATAGCGGCCCTTGGCGAACTGGACGTCCTTCGGCACGTCGACCACCACAGGGCCTGGCCGACCGTGGGTCGCGACATGAAAGGCCTCGTGCAGGATGCGGGCCAGGTCGTTGACGTTCTTGACCAGGTAATTGTGCTTGGTGCAGGGCCGCGTGATGCCGACCGTATCGCATTCCTGGAAGGCATCGTTGCCGATGAGATGGGTGGGCACCTGACCGGTGATGCAGACCATCGGGATCGAATCCATCAGCGCATCGGTCAGGCCGGTGACGGCGTTGGTGGCGCCCGGGCCGGACGTCACGAGGACGACCCCGCATTTGCCGGTCGAGCGGGCATAGCCTTCGGCCATGTGGGTGGCGCCCTGCTCGTGACGCACCAGGATATGGCGCAGCTGGTCCTGCTGGAACAGCTCGTCATAGATCGGGAGCACGGCGCCGCCGGGATAGCCGAAAATGTGGTTCACGCCCTGGTCGGCAAGCGCCCTCAGCACGATCTCCGCGCCGGTCATCAATTCTTCCGCTTCGCCGCTCATGCCGGTCATCCCATTCTCTCGTTTCATCTCGACCTTCCGAACCGACCCTTGAAAATGAAAAAGGCCCGCTCAAGGGGCCTTTTTTCGCGCACCACTCCAGGCGGGGCGGCCTATACCACCCCAGCGGTGCGCGGTCCTACAATAAGAAGAGTCCTGATCATGGTGCCGAGCTTTAGCCTCTGAGGAGGCTCGCGTCAAGCGGCGGCACTGCCGCGGCGGCAAGGGCCTGGCCGGCCGCAGCCACGGCCGCCTCGGCGTTGGGAACCTGGATGAAATCGGGCATCTGGCCGCGGATCCAGGTCAGCTGGCGCTTGGCAAGATTGCGGCTGTCTCGCTGAAAGCGGGCCAGCGCGTCATCGCCATCGATCAAGCCGGCAAGGTGCGCGGCCAGCGGCTCGACGCCGATCGCCCGCATGGCCGGCAGCGCCGGATCGAGGCCGAGAGCGAGGAGTTCGCGCACCTCGGACAGGGCACCGGCGGCCATCATGGCGGCCGATCGCCGGTCGATGTCAGCATAGAGGCGGGCGCGATCGGGAATCACGGCAAGGCGCAGAATGCTGGCGCCGGCCAGGATCCCCGATGCCGCATGGCGGCCATGGTGGACGGAAAACGGCTCGCCGGTGACCTCGGCAATCTCCAAGGCGCGAAGCACCCGCTGCGGGTCGCTCGGGCGGATGGCCAGGCGATCTTCCGGCGCCAGACGGGCATGCAGGGCGAGGACGCCGTCCCGCCGCAGCGCCTGGCGCCAGCGCTGGCGCACCTCGGCCGGAACCGGGGGGAATGGTGCGAGCCCCTGCTCCAGCACCCTGAGGTAGAGACCGGTGCCGCCGGTGATCACGGGCAGCACGCCTCGCTGCCAGGCGGCAGTGATCTCGGCGGCAGCCTCGATGGCAAAGAGCGCCGCCGACCAGGGCTCGCGGGCGCTGCGGTGACCATAAAGGCGATGCGGCACCTCCCGCTCCTCCGGCACGGACGGGCGCGCCGTGAGGATGCGCAGCTCGCGATAGCATTGCATGGCATCGGCATTGATCACGATGCCGCCGCAGGCTCGGGCAATGGCCAGGGCGGCGCGCGACTTGCCGCTGGCGGTCGGCCCTGCGATAAGCACCGCAGGTCTTTCTCCGTTCAAGGCTTTCTCCGTGGCCGCCATGGCAGGCACCGTCCTCGTCCTCATCGCTGAGCCGGGCTCACGCGCGATCGGTGGCGAGGCGCTCGCCATCCTCAGGCAACGCGGTTTCTGCGAGCCGGTGTGGCTGGCCGAGGCCGAGGCCTGCGAGTTCGCGCTGCAAGACCCGATGCCGAGCACGCTCGAGGAAGAGCTGCGGGGGGCGCTGGCGCCGCGGCCGATCGACGTCGCTTTGGTCGATGCCCAGGGTCGACGCAAGCAGCTGCTCGTTGCCGACATGGACTCGACCATGATCCGGCAGGAATGCATCGACGAGCTGGCACAGCTGGCCGGCGTCTCCGAGCAAGTCAAGGATGTGACGCTCAAGGCCATGCGGGGCGAGATCCCGTTCGAGGAATCGCTGTTGAGGCGCGTCGCCCTGCTGAAGGGGATGCCGGCAAGCAGCGTCGCGGCGGTGATGGCCAGGCTCGATTATACGCCGGGCGGGCGCACGCTCATCGCCACGCTCAAGGCCGATCATTGTCATACCGTGCTGGTGTCGGGCGGCTTCAGCGTGTTCACCGCCTGCGTCGCGGCAGCGCTCGGCTTCGACGTGCACCGGGCCAACGAGCTCGTCATCGCGGACGGCAAGCTCGCCGGCACGGTGACACGACCGATACTCGGCAGCGGCGCCAAGCTGCAGACGCTCGACGAGTTCGTTCGCCGGCTTGGCATCAGCCGGGCGGAGGCCATCGCCGTGGGCGACGGCGCCAATGACATCCCGATGCTCCAGGCCGCCGGCATGGGCGTCGCCCTTCATGCCAAGCCGATCGTCCGCCATGCCGCAAAAATCCGCATCGATCACGGCGATCTCACCGCTCTGCTCTATCTGCAGGGCTATCGGCGGAGCGCGTTTGTTGAGACCGTCAGCACCTGAGTGTCGCTCGCGAGAGGCGACCCCCCACCCCCGACCCCTCCCCACAAGGGGGAGGGGAGCGCTGGGGCACGCCGTCACTCGATCTTGAGCGACAGAAAATGCGGATCGCCGCGGCGCGAGGCCTTGTTGACGACGACGAGAATCGATTTCTGCCCTTCCGACTTGATCCGATCGATCTGCTTCTGAACGTCCTTGGGGCCGGCAATCTTCTCGTCATTGGCCATGGCGATGACATCGCCCGGCTCGATGCGCTTGTCGGCAGCCGGGCTTGACGGCTCGACCGAGAGAACCACGGCGCCGTCGACGGTGTCAGGAAGCTTGAACTTCGTCCGCAGATCCGGGGTCAAGCGGGTCAGTTTCATGCCGAGCACGTCGGCGGCCGGCTCGGTGGCTTCCGGGGTGACCGCGGCATTGACGAGCTTCTCGCCTTCCTCCAGGCGCCCGAGCTGGACCGAGAAGGTCATCGGAGCGCCCTTGCGGAGCACCTCGATGGCGACCCGGGTGCCGACCGGCGTGTCGGCAACGATGCGCGGCAGGTCGCGCATCTCATGGACGTCCTTGTTGTCGAATTTCACCACGACATCGCCGGGCTTGATGCCGGCCTTCTCCGCGGGACCTGTGGGCGTCACGTCGGCGACGAGGGCGCCATGCGCCTGGTCAAGCTTCAAGGACTTCGCCAAGTCGTCGGTGACCTCCTGGATCTTGACGCCGAGCCAGCCGCGGCGGGTCTCGCCGAAGGTGACAAGCTGGTCGATGACGCGCTTGGCGGTGTTCGAGGGAATCGAGAAGCCGATGCCTATCGAGCCGCCGGACGGCGAGATGATGGCGGTGTTGATGCCGACCACCTCGCCCGCCATGTTGAAGAGCGGGCCTCCCGAATTGCCGCGGTTGATCGCCGCGTCGGTCTGGATGAAGTCGTCATACGGACCGGAATTGATGTTGCGGTTGCGCGCCGAGACGATGCCGAGCGTGACCGAGCCGCCAAGGCCGAAGGGATTGCCGATCGCCATCACCCAGTCGCCAACCCGGATCTGGTCGGAATTGCCAAAGGTCACGGCAGTCAGCGGATGCGGCGGCTTGACCTGCAGCACCGCCAGGTCGGTCTTGCCATCGCGGCCCTTGAGCTCAGCCTTGAGCTTCGAGCCGTCGGCGAGATTGACCTCGATTTCGTCGGCATCCTCGATCACATGATTGTTGGTGATGATGAGACCCGACGAATCGACGACGAAGCCCGATCCGAGGGAGTTGACCTTGCGGGTCGGGGCACCGGATTCGCCGCCCGGCTGGTCCTTGAACAGGTCCTCGAAGAAGTCGCGGAAGGGCGACCCCGGGGGCAGCTCCGGCATGGGCACCGGTGTCTGGCCGGCCACCTTCTGGCTGGTCGAGATGTTGACAACCGAGGGCGAAAGCTTGGCTGCGATGTCAGCCACCGACTCCGGGCCGTTGGCACCCGCCACGCCGCTCGTCATTGCGAGCACCATGAGGGCCGAAGCCGACTGTCGGCAGCTGCGGAGCACGCCGGACCATCCCAACTCAATCATCGCATGGCCTCCTCAATCATCACGCGACCCCTGTTCGTTCACCGATCCCGCCGTCCCCCTGTCATGGAGTGGCGGTCGGCGCCTCATTGGCCGGTCCGGCCGGCGTCGCACGGGACTCGCCCGGCGCCGGCGTGGTCGGCGGCTTGGCCTGCGATCCCTGCGGCGTCGACGGCGCCGGGGCGGCGCTGGACTTGCCGCCGAAATATTTGAAGAACTCGGAAGTCGGACTCAACACCAGCGTCGTTGCGGCGTCGGCCAGGCTTTTGGCATAGGCCTGCATCGAACGATAAAAGGAGAAGAATTCCGGATCCTTCTGATAGGCCTCGGCGAACACCCTGTTGCGCTCGCCATCGCCTTCACCGCGGGTGATCTCGCCTTGGCGCCGCGCCTGGGCGACAAGCTCGACCGCTTCACGGTCAGCTTCGGCGCGAATGCGGGCGGCCTCCGCCTGACCCACGGCGCGAAGCTGGGCGGCCTCGGCAAAGCGCTCGGCGTTCATCCGCTCATAGGTGTCGTTCATGACCTCTGGCATCAGATCGGTGCGCCTGATCCTGACATCGACGACCTCGATGCCGAGCGCCAGCGCCTCGGGGCGGACCTGATCGCGGATCTCGCGCATCATCGCGGCCCGGTCCTTCGACAGGGCGGCATCGAAATTGCGCCGACCGTAGGTCTGCCGCAGCGCCGCGTCGAGCCGGGTCTTGATGCGGGCCCAGGCCAGCCGCAGCGAGGCGCCGACCGTTTCGCGGAAGCGCTTCGGATCGACGACGCGGAGCATGGTGACGGAATCGACGAGATAGCGGCGGCCGTCGGTGACCTGCACGGCCATGTCGGTGCTTTCGAAATTGAGCACGCGCTTCTCGATCGGGATGAGCTCATCGATGACTGGAACCTTGACGTAAAGGCCGGGATCGGTCACGACGCGCTGGATCTCGCCGAAGCGGGTGACGAGCGCCGCCTGCCGCTGGTCGACGATGAAGAGCGAGGAATAGGCGGCAATCGCCAGGGCGATGACGGCGACGATGATGAAGGTGCGGAGCCCGGCCATCACTGACCTCCCGTGGTGGCGGTGCGCGCCGGCGCGTTCTGGCGTTTCTGAAGCTCGGGGAGCGCAAGATAGGGCACGACGCCCGGACCGGCCTTGCCTTCGTCGATGATCACCTTGGTGGATTTCTGCAGAACGTCCTCGAGCGTCTCGAGGAACAGGCGCTGGCGCGTCACGTCCTTGGCTTTGGCATATTGATCGTAAACCGAGAGGAAGCGCTTGGCCTCGCCCTGGGCCTCGGCCACGACACGCGCCTTGTAGGCCTTGCCGTCGGCGACGATCTTGGCGGAGTCGCCACGCGCCTGGCCGAGAATCTGGTTGCGATACTGCTCGGCCTCGCGGATGAGCTTGTTCTGGTTCTGCTCGGCGCGCTGGACCTCCTCGAAAGCGTCGACCACCTGCGGCGGCGGGTCGGCCTTCTCGAGCTGGACGCCGGTGATGAGCACGCCCGACCGGTAGGAATCGAGCGTCCTCTGGATGAGATCACGGACCTGATCCTGGGCAACCTGGCGGCCGCGGGTACGGATTTCCTCGGCGGGGGTGCGGCCGACGATCTCGCGCATGGCGCTTTCGGCAACCCGGGTGACGAGTTCCTCCTGCTCGGCGACGTTGAACAGGAAGTCGCGCGGGTCCTTGATCTTCCAGAGGACCGTGAAGCGGATGTCGACCATGTTCTGGTCACCGGCGAGCATCAGTCCCTCGCCCTTGCCGCCGCCTCCGAAATCGATCTGGTTTTCAGCCTCGACCGGAAGCTTCTCGATGCGCTCCACCGGCCAGAAGACGAAATGCAGCCCCGGACCGACGGTACGATTGTAGCTGCCGAGACGCAGCACAAGGCCGTTCTCGTCGGGCTTGATGGTGTTGGCACTCATATACAGCCAGCCCAGCGCCACCAGGGCAAGCACGGCAAGCCATTGGGCGCGGCCAAAGCCGCCGCTGGTGCCGCCGCTGCCGGGCAGGATCTGGCGGAGCCGTTCCTGGCTCTTGCGTATCAGCTCTTCGAGGTCAGGCGGCTGATTGCCGCCGCGTCCAGGCGGTCCGGAGGGGCCCTGCCCCCAGGGTCCCTGGCTCCATGGCCCGCGCCCGCCTTGCCAGCCACCGCCTCCCCCCTGATTGCTCCATGGCATCCGATGTTGTTCCTTACACTCCAGCGCTTGGGTCGCGGCGCGAAGCCGATCGCGAAACGTGCGCGTGATATAGGTAAGACGCGCAGACAAGTCCATGGACTGCCGCGGAGGCGTCGGGCTCAGCCTCCAGCCGCAGCCTCGACAGGCGGCAGCCAAAGCGGATCGGGCGGCGCTGCCGGTTGGCCGATGGCGGTCAAGGCGCGGTGCGCCCGGTCGATTCCGGTCAGATAGGCGCCATGGGCGGTGGCGAACCAATAGGGGTGGCAGGCCTCGCCGGCGAGGAACACGCGATCGGATATGTCGCCGGCGATCAGCGTGTCACGGGATTTGGCGCGTCCTGGCCGGGCGATCGCATAGCCGCCACGGATGTAGGGGTTGCTTCCCCAGGACGTGACGAGCGTGCCGACGATGTGGCGCCTGATGTCGCCGCCGAAGGCCCGTACGAGCTTGGCGATGGCGAGGTCGGCAAAGCCGCGCCTGCCTTCCGTGGCCAGGAGCCCGTCCAGCGAGCCGCCGGCCAGATGGCCGATGGCGAGCGGCCGCCCGAAGGGATGGATTTCGAAATTGAGCGGCAGATCATCGGGATCGGCCGGGTCGACGATGTCGCAGTAGGAAATCGGGGTGCCTGGCGGCAAGGTCAGAATCGGGCGATCGAAGGCGACGACAGCCTTTTCGTAAGTTCCCATGCGGACGTCGTCGAGGGCTGTCGTGAAGGCCTGGTCGGGCGCGGGCCGAAGGGTGATCGCGCCGGCGGCAAGAACGGCGAGCGGCGCGGTGAGGATGACGGCGGCGCAGTCGATTTCCCCGAAGCTGCCGCTGACGCGCACGCCGTCCTTGCGGCTCTCGATGCCGCTGACCGGGCTCGTGAAGCGGATGGCGAGGCCATGGCTCAGCTTCTCGAAGAGACGACCGTAGCCGTCCTTGACGGCGAAATTGACCTTGCTGTCGAAATAACGCCCGGCATCGAGGACCGATATCTCCTCGGGAGCACGGCATTCGAGCAGTTCCATCCAATGGCGGCGCAATGGTCCGAACCGCCCGGAAAAATCGATGAGATCGCTGGCCGCGACGTCGCGACCTTGGCCGGCGGCAGCCTCAATCTCGTCGAACATCCCGAAGATCATCGCATTGATTGATTCGCGTTCGGCTTGGTCGAGCCATTGGCCATCGATGCAAAGGGGCCGGACGCCCCGCACGATGCGGCCGGCATAGGCGTGACCCAGCCGGTCGGCCAGCACGCGGAGCGGGTTGCGATCGGCGGAATGAAACCAGTGGCAGCCGTGATCGAAGAGCGAACCGAGGCTGTCGCAGTCCGTGTAGGCGCGCCCGCCCAGGCGTGACGAGGCTTCAAGAATGATGTAGGGAACCCGGGAGCGGGCCAGCGCCAACCCCGCCCCGATGCCGGCAGCCCCGGCGCCCACGACGACCACGGCAGGAAGACCGCTCGGTCCAGAATGCATGGTCCTACTCTAGCGGCGCGCTGAATGCGGGTCCAGAATACTCGCCCAAAGGAACCAATGGGGTCCGGTGGGGTTCGAAACCGGACCGGCAACACGAAGGAGAAAAGCGAATGAGCGATCTGAACCCACGGACGGCGGGTCCTCGCGACCCCGGCGGTGGTAGGACGATGGCTTTTGTCATTGGCGGCCTGATCGTGGTGATCGCCGTTATCGCGTTCCTGGTTTATGGCGGCACTCAGAAAACGGCTACAACCACAACTGGCAGCGAGACCACAACCACGGCGCCTGCCCCCGCACCGGCCCCTGCGCCTGCACCGAGCACCGGCAGCAACGAACCGGCGACTCCGTCGCCTGCCCCTGCCCCTGCGCCCGCGCCAGCCCCTGCGCCGTCGCCTGCACCGGCACCGAGCGGCACTACCCAGCAGTAGTGTCAGATATCAGAGAATTCGGTCCAGCGTGACGAGGCTGAAACTCGCTTCGTCACGCGGGCCTCTTGGCATGACCTGACGGGCCGTTTCGCGCCATCGGTCCCGGTCGAAGGCCGGCATCACGGTGTCACCGTCGGCTTCGATCTCAACCTCGCTCAGATAAATCCGATCGACTTGGTCGGCCGCCAGCGCCTCGGCGAAGATCTGGCCGCCCCCGATGATGGCGATCTCGTCTGCGCCATCTTGCTCGGCCAGCTTCCGCGCCGCCGCCAGCGCCGCCGCGAGCGAATGGACGACGAGCGCGCCTTCGGCCTCATAGTCGAACTGGCGCGTGATGACGAGATTATGCCGGCCCGGCAGCGGCCGGATGCCCAGGCTTTCCCAGGTGCGGCGGCCCATGATGACCGGCCGGCCCAACGTCAACTGACGGAACAGCTTGAGATCGGACGGGAGCTTCCAGGGGAGACGGCCATCGCGGCCGATGACGCCGTTGCGGGCCCTCGCGACGACGAAGGTGGTGCGCATCCTCAGACCGCCACCGGGGCGGCGATATGAGCGTGCGGCTTATAGCCGGTCAGCACGAAATCCTCGAAGCGGAAAGCGCCGATATCGTCGATGTTCCGCTTGACGATGGCGAGCTGCGGCAATGGCAATGGGGCGCGAGCGAGCTGCTCGTCGGCCTGGTCGAGGTGGTTGAGATAGAGATGGGCATCGCCCAGCGTGTGGATGAACGCGCCCGGCTTCAGCCCGGTGACATGGGCGACCATGTGGGTCAGGAGCGCATAGGAGGCGATGTTGAAGGGAACTCCGAGGAAGACATCGCCCGAGCGCTGGTAGAGCTGGCAGGAGAGCCGGCCATCCGCGACATAAAACTGGAACAGGCAATGGCAGGGGGGCAGCGCCATGCGGCCGATATCGGCCGGATTCCAGGCGGACACGATGAGGCGCCGGGAATCGGGGTCGGTGCGGATGCGGCCTATCACCTCGGCGATCTGGTCGATGGTGCCGCCGTCGCGGGTGGGCCATGAGCGCCATTGGGCACCGTAGACAGGGCCGAGTTCGCCGTCCGGGTCCGCCCATTCGTCCCAGATCGAGACGCCGTTCTCCCGGAGGTAAGCGACATTGGTATCGCCGCGCAGGAACCACAGGAGTTCGTAAATGATCGAGCGGACATGCAGCTTCTTGGTGGTTACGAGCGGAAAACCATCCTGCAAGTCGAAACGCATCTGGTAACCGAAAACCGACAGCGTGCCGGTACCGGTGCGGTCGCTCTTCCGGGTGCCGCGGTCGCGGACATGGCGCAGAAGGTGGAGATATTGCTGCATGGCTCCTATATAGGAAGGGGCACTCTGTTCGTCGCGGCAGGGGACGCCGTTATCCCCACCTCTTCAAATCCACACGCGGACCGATTATATAGGAGATGCCACCCGCAAAGTGGCTATGGCGATAAACGGCCATCGGAATAAACCCATCGGACCCGGGGGCAGTACCCGGCACCTCCACCACATTCCGCCGCTCCGGGGCGGCATCTGATGGGGGTGAAACAGGATCGACGAGGGCGTAAAGGGTGAGCTTTTGCCCGGCATGGTTCCGCCGTTATCGGGCCGAACAATAGTTGTCAACGACAACAATGCTGGGGTTGTGAAGCTGCAGCACGCAGCCTAACCACCCGAAATCAAAGCCCTGAGGCTTAGCCGCTTCAGGCGGGGTTCGCAGGCACCTGGCAACAGAAGCCTGCACTTGATTTTCGGGGTATACTGCAGCTCGGGGATTGATTCTGCGGCGGGCGCCATGGCCGAAGATCTGATGCGATACGACCTCCTGGTGCAGGAGGCATTGAGGCGAGTCGTGCGGCTCGCTTTGCTGCGGGTGGCGCGAACCGGCCTGCCGGGAGACCACCATTTCTTCATCGCCATCAACAATCGGCACGAGGGGGTGAAGCTGTCGGAGCGTCTGCGGCAGAAATATCCCAACGAAATGACCATCGTGCTCCAGCATCAGTTCTGGAACCTGGCGGTGCACGAGCGCCATTTCGAGGTCGGCCTGTCCTTCGACAACATCCCCGAAAAGCTGTCGATCTCCTTCGACGCCATCAAAGGTTTCTTCGACCCGTCGGTTCAGTTCGGGCTGCAGTTCGAGGAAATCCCGGCCGATCAGCGCGAAACCCTTCTCGAGGCGGCGCCGCCGCCGGCCATCGCCGCCACCGCCGAGGCGAGCAATGGCGCGCCCGAAGATGGGGCCGGCAAGCCGGAACGCACCCCGGAAAAGATCGTGTCGCTCGACCAGTTCCGGAAGAAATAGGAAAAAGGCAGTAGGCAATAGGCGATGAGCGGGGCTCTTCCCCACTGCCTGTTGCCTTACCGCCTTCTGCCTATTGCCTATTGCCTATTGCCTATTGCCTATTGCCTCCAGTGAGCCAGAGGAAGGATCGATCATGCACAGACGCCGCTTCAGCCATTGCCTGCTGGCACTCGGCCTTGGCGCCGCCCTTGCCGCCGGCACTCTGCTGCCGCGCACGGCCAAAGCGGCCGAGGCGCTGACGATCGTCGCGCCGGCAAAGCCCGGCGGCGGCTGGGACCAGACCGCCCGGGCCATGGAAAGCGTCCTCCAGAGCACAGGGCTCGCCTCCCCGGTGACGGTCGAGAACATCGCAGGCGCCGGCGGCACCGTGGGGCTCGCACAGCTCGCCGACAAATATTCGGGACGCGGCGATGTGCTGATGGTATCGGGCCTCGTCATGGTCGGGAGCATCCTGACCAACAAGACCCCGGTCAGCCTCGACCAGACCGCGCCGATCGCCCGCCTGACGGGCGAATATGAAATTCTGGTGGTGCCGGCCAATTCCGAAATCAAATCGCTCGGCGATCTCCTGACCAAGCTCAAGGCCGATCCGGGTTCGGTATCCTGGGGCGGCGGCTCGGCCGGCGGGACGGATCACATCCTCGCGGCGATGATCGCCAAGGCGGTCGGGATCGACGGATCGAAGGTCAACTACGTCCCGTTCTCCGGGGGCGGCGAGGCGCTGGCAGCCATCCTTGGCGGTCACGTCACGGTCGGTGTTTCAGGACTTGGCGAGTGGCTGGGCCAGATCCAGTCCGGCGAACTCAGGGCGATCGCCATCTCGGCGCCGGAGCGTGTTGCCGGCGTCGACATCCCGACGATCAAGGAACAGGGCATCGACGTGTCGCTCGCCAACTGGCGGGCGGTGTTCGGCCCGCCTGAGCTCGATGATGCCAAAAAGCAGGCGTTGATCGACATGGTCGACAAGATGGCCAAGAGCGATGCCTGGAAGAAGAGCCTTGGCGAAAAGGGGTGGATGGACCTCTATCTCTCCGGCGATGCCTTCGCGGCCTTCCTCAAGGAGGAGAACACGCGGGTGGCCGATACGCTGAAATCCATCGGCCTCGTGCAGTAGAGCTCCCTTGCGCACCGACCGATTCTCGGCCGACACGGTCGTCGGCATCCTGATCGCCGTTCTCGGCGTCGCCTTCGCCGTTGGAACCTCGCGCATCGAGGTGCAGATGGTCTATGCCAAGGTCGGCCCGACATTCGTGCCATGGCTGGTATCGGCCGGGCTCATCATCACCGGCGGCCTGATGGCCTGGACGAGCGTGCAGAAGCCGCAGGCAGCGAGCCATGAAGGCAAAGCGGAATGGCGGCCGGTGGCCTGGATCTTCCTCGGGCTCATCGCCGACTGGCTGCTGTTCAAGCCGGCGGGGTTCATCGTCGCATCGACCGTGCTGTTCGCCTGCGTCGCGCGCGGCTTTGGCAGCCGGTCGGCACTGTGGGACACGATCGTCGGGGCGCTCACCGCCACGGCCGCCTATGTCCTGTTCCGCCATGCTCTCAATCTCAACCTCCCCGGTTTCCTCGCGGGGCTCTGGCGATGAGCACGCTGCAGAACCTGCTCGCGGGGTTTTCGACGGCGCTCACGCTGGCAAATCTCGGCTGGGCATTCGTCGGGGTGACGCTCGGCACGCTCGTCGGCATCCTGCCGGGGATCGGACCGGCGCTCACGATCGCGCTGCTCCTGCCGGTGACCAGCGCGCTCACGCCCGACGCCGCCTTCATCATGTTCGCCGGGCTCTATTACGGCGCGATGTATGGCGGCTCCACGACGTCGATCCTCTTGAACACGCCCGGCGAATCCGGCTCGATCGTCACTGCGGTCGAAGGCAATCTCATGGCCCGCCAGGGCCGCGGCGCCGCCGCCCTCGCAACGGCGGCGATCGGCTCCTTCGTCGCCGGCACGATCGGCACGCTGCTCCTCACCTTCCTCGCGCCGCTGATCGTCAAGCTCGCCGTCCGCTTCGGGCCGGCCGAGTATTTCTCGTTGATCATGCTGGCCTTCGTCACCATCTCGGCCTTTCTCGGCGCGTCCAGGGTCAAGGGCCTGGCCAGCCTGTTCCTCGGTCTCGCCATCGGCCTCATCGGCATCGACAGCCTGACCGGTCAGGCACGTTTCACGCTTGGAATTCCCAATCTGTTCAACGGCGTCGACGTGGTGATCGTCGCGGTCGGCCTGTTCGCGGTCGGGGAAGCGCTGTCCATCGCGTCGCGGCCTGATCTGCGCGAGGCGCGCATCGAGGCGGTGAAGGGTTCGCTGATGATGACGCCGGAAGAATGGTCGCGGTCATGGCGGCCGTGGCTCAGGGGCACGCTGATCGGCTTCCCGTTCGGTGCGCTGCCGGCCGGCGGCACCGAGATCCCGACATTTCTGTCCTATGTCGCCGAGCGGCGGCTTGCCCGGCACCCCGAGGAGTTCGGCCATGGCGCCATCGAGGGGGTGGCAGGACCCGAGGCCGCCAACAATGCGGCGGTGGCCGGCGTGCTGGTGCCGCTCCTCACGCTCGGGCTGCCGACATCGGCAACCGCCGCGATCCTGCTGGCCGCCTTCCAGGAATACGGGCTGCAACCCGGGCCGCTGCTGTTCCAGCAGGAAAGCAAGCTGGTGTGGGGCCTGATCGCGTCGCTCTATATCGGCAACACCATGCTGCTCGTGCTCAACCTGCCGCTGGTCGGCCTGTGGGTCAGGCTGCTGTCCATCCCGCAGCACCTGCTCTACGCGGCCATCCTCGTGTTCTCGACGCTCGGCGTCTACAGCCTCAACGGCTCGACCTTCGACCTCATTCTCCTGGCGATTTGCGGCGCGCTCGGCTTCATCATGCGGCGCTCAGACCTGCCGGTGGCGCCTTGCGTGATCGGGCTGATCCTCGGCCCGATGGCGGAGGCGCATTTCCGCCGGGCGCTGTCGATCAGCCAGGGCGATCCTTCGGTGTTCGTCACGCAACCGATCTCGGCGGCGATCCTGGCGCTGGCGCTCGCGGCCCTGGTGGTGCCGATGGTCGTCTCATTGGCAAGATCGCGGCGGGCGGTGGCTTAGCTTGAGAAAGTCAGGAGGTTGACCCCGGAAAGGGATCGGTATCGATCTTCAGCCCGCGAGAGAGGCGGTCCAAAGCCACCGGTGCGCTGATCCCGAGGTAAAAGGCTGCGAGCGCATTCTGAGCATCCAGCGCGATCGGAAACACGCCTGCGGCAATAGCCACGAGGACGCGGACCCCAAGATAAAATTTGCTTTTGTACAGTGGCGGGCAAATTCCACCCAGATCCTTGCATTCCTTAAGGGCCGAAGCCGCCTCAGCCGATAGGCTTCCCACGACACCCCAGTAGAAGAAGCGGGGTATGTCGTAAAGCGAGTGGAGGATCTGCTGGAAATCGAGCAGGTCCATGCCTTGGAATCACTCAAGCGTGTCTATGCGAATCCCGATTTGCGGGATCGGCATCACCACCCATGCGCAGCAGCCAAATATAGCTCGAAAGAAACTTGGTAATGGATCTTGCGATGTCTTCATGCCGAGACAAGCTTGCCACGATGACGGCGAAGTTCGCGATTACCAATCCCAGCAGCAGGCCAAGAAAGATGCTGAAGATAAGTTGCACGATGTCTCCCTGATTCATCTCGAACTCCGCTGCGGCGAAAAAAGTGCCAAACAGCACCCGCCGCTTGGAACGACGCCGCATTGGAATGATCCCAGAGTTTGTGAATTCGGTCAAATTTCCACGGTTTATTGTGGGCCGCCCTTTAGCAGCCTCTGCTTGACTGGGGCAAATTGCCCGGCGTGCACGCAGAAGAACGGGACCGGTGCGCCTGCGGGCATCAACAAGATCGCTTGCAGTCGGCGGGCGCGCGTGACAGTGGTTTGACCGTTCCAAAGCTCTTCGAGACAGACCAGGCTCATCATGACCGATCTTGCACCTTTCTCGCTTGGCGGGCGCTTCTGGCGCGGCAATCTCCACACCCATTCGAACCTGTCGGACGGTGGGCTTCCTCCCGACAAGGTGGTCGAGGCCTATCAGGATGCGGGCTACGACTTCATGATGCTGTCGGATCACTTTCTCGACCGCTATGACTGGCCCATTGCCGATACACGGGGCATGCGCTCGAACCGGTTCACCACGATCATCGGTGCCGAGCTCCATGCGCCGGAAACGGCGGTCGGCGAGCTCTGGCATATCGTGGCGGCAGGCTTGCCGCTCGACTTCGCGCCGTGCGGACCGGACGAAACCGGGCCGGCGCTCGCGCAGCGCGCTGCCGAGGCCGGTGCCTTTGTGGGCATTGCCCACCCATCCTGGTCGCAGCTCACGCTGGCGGACGGGCAGGCGCTCAAGGCGGCGCATGCGGTCGAGATCTACAATCATGCCTGCGCCGTCGAGACCGATCGCGGCGAGGGATGGTACCTCTACGATCAGCTGCTCAACGACGGCTCGAGGCTCTCGGCCTTCGCCACCGACGATGCGCATTTCAAGGTCAACGACTTCTTCGGCGGGTGGGTGCATGTGAAGGCGGAAAGCCTCGAGCCCGAGGCGCTGGTCGCGGCGCTCAAGCAGGGGCATTATTATGCGAGCCAGGGACCCGAGATCCGCGCGATGTCGCTGTCGGGAGGCGAACTCACCATCGTGTCGTCGCCGGTCGACATGGTGGCGGCGGTCTGCGGCAATTCGCGGGCCGTGACCCGGCATGGCCGGGCAGTGACGGAGACCGTGCTCGATCTTGCCCGGCTTGAAGAGGGCTGGCTGTTGCGCAACAAGAGCCCGTGGTTCCGGGTGGTGCTGGTCGACGGTTCGGGCAAGCGCGCCTGGACGAGCGCCTTCTGGTGGAAAGACCTGCAATGACCAAGACGCGTAAAGAAAGCGACTCCTTCGGCCATATCGAGGTGCCGCATGACCGCTATTGGGGAGCGCAGACGCAGCGCTCGCTCGGCAATTTCAAGATCGGCTGGGAAAAGCAGCCACAGGCCATCATCCGGGCGCTCGGCATCATCAAGCATGCGGCGGCCGAGGCCAACATGGCGCTCGGTCGGCTGAAGCCCGAGCTTGGCGAGCCGATCCGCAAGGCGGCGCGCGAGGTGGCGGAAGGAAAGCTCGATGCGCATTTCCCTCTGGCGGTGTGGCAGACCGGCTCGGGAACCCAGACCAACATGAATGTCAACGAGGTGATCGCGAACCGGGCGATCGAAATGCTCGGCGGTGAACTCGGCAGCAAGGCACCGATCCATCCCAATGATCATGTCAATATGAGCCAATCATCGAACGACACTTATCCATCAGCGATGCATATAGCTGCCGCGATGGAGGTGACCGGATCGCTGCTGCCAGCGCTCAGGCATCTTCACCATGCGCTCGCGGCAAAGGCGCGGGAATGGTCGCACATCATCAAGATCGGCCGCACCCACACCCAGGATGCGACGCCGATCACCCTCGGGCAGGAGTTTTCCGGCTATGCCCAGCAGGTCGAAAACGGCATTCTCAGGATCGAGCAGACATTGCCGATGCTGATGGAGCTGGCGCAGGGCGGCACCGCAGTGGGGACCGGACTCAATGCGCCGAAGGGTTTCGCCGAGGAGGTGGCGGGACGGATCGCCGCCTTCACCGGCCTGCCGTTCACCTCGGCACCGAACAAGTTCGAGGCGCTGGCGGCGCATGATGCGATGATCATGACGCATGGCGCGATCAACACGGTGGCCGCATCGCTGTTCAAGATCGCCAACGACATCCGCCTCCTCGGCTCGGGTCCGCGGTCGGGCTTGGGCGAGCTGGCGTTGCCGGAAAACGAGCCGGGCTCGTCGATCATGCCGGGCAAGGTCAATCCGACGCAGTGCGAGGCCATGACGATGGTGTGCTGCCAGGTGTTCGGCAATCAGGCGACCATCACCTTTGCCGGCAGCCAGGGCCATTTCGAGCTCAATGTCTACAATCCGGTGATGGCCTATGCATTCCTGCAGTCGGCGCGGCTCATCGCCGATGCGGCGCGGTCCTTCACGCACAATTGCGTCACGGGGATCGAGCCACGCGAGGACAACATCAAGGCCGGGCTCGAGCGCTCGCTGATGCTGGTCACGGCGCTGGCGCCCAAGATCGGTTATGACGCGGCGGCGAAGATCGCCAAGGCAGCGCATGCCAAGGGCACGACGCTGCGCGAAGAGGCGGTGGGCTCGGGTCTTGTCACCGAAGCCGAGTTCGACAGCCTGGTCGACCCAAGAAAAATGATCGGACCTCAGTAGATGGCCGAGATCGTCAATCTGCGGCTGCACCGCAAACGCAAGGAGCGGGACCGCAAGAGCGAAGCGGCGGCGGAGAACCGCGCCCGGTCCGGCAGGAGCAAGGCGGAGCGCGCGCGCGAGAAGGCGAGTCGCGAGCAGGAGCAGCGCAAGCTCGACGGCCATCGGCGCAACCCTGAAGACGACCGGTGACAGGCGGCGACCGCGGCGCTCAGGCCTCGCTCAAGCCGATCAAGCGATCGGTGTCGATTGCCGGCCATCGCACGAGCCTGTCGCTCGAGCCCGAGTTCTGGGACGCGCTCCAGCGCGCCGCCACCGAGGACTCGACGAGCCTCGCCGGCCTGATCGCGGCCATCGACGCCAGGCGGGGCCCGCGCAACCTGTCAAGCGCGGTCAGGGTATGGCTGTTGGAGAGGCAGACGGAGGAATAGTGAGTCGTGAGGTAGTGAGTCGTGAGTAGTGAGTGGGCAGCGCTCGGCCCCGGACTACTCACTCTTCACTACTCACTATTCACTACTCACTAGGGTCAGGAGTCATTTAGAGCCACCAGGTGACGGTTGCGACGATAAAGAGCGAGGCTAGATAGACCGAGGCATGGCGATCGTAGCGGGTGGCAATGCGTCGCCAGTCCTTGATGCGATTGATGGTCCGCTCGATGATATTGCGCTGCCTGTAGAAGACCTCGTCATAAGCAAAGAGGAGCTTGCGGTTTCGTCGTGGCGGGATGACGGGCTGAGAGCCGCGCTGCTGCAGCCACTGGCGCAAGGGAGCGCTGTCATAACCTTTGTCGGCAATGACATATTGGGCCGGCGGCATGAGTTCGAGGCAGCGCTGGGCAGGTTTGAAATCATTGGTGTTTCCCGGCGTGAGCAGGATCACGCGGGGTCTGCCAGCGGCGTCGGTTACGAGGTGGATTTTGGTGGTCCTGCCGCCGACGCTACGGCCAATGGCCTGATGCTGGGCCCCCCTTTTCCGCCAGCAGAACTGCGATGTGCTCTGACGATTGTCGAATCGATCATCAGCCGATCGGGCGGGTCCTCGCAGCGGCTCAGCATCGCAAAGATCCGTTCCCAGATCCCGCGTTTGGCCCAACGCACGAAGCGATTGTAGATGGTCTTGGGCGGCCCATACTCCCGCGGACAATGCGACCAGTGACAGCCCGAGCGCAGAACATGCACGATGCCGCTCAAGACACGACGGTCATCAACGCGCTTCAAGCCCCGCGTGTTGGTCGGCAATAACCGCTCGATCCGAGCCCATTGCTCATCGGAAAACCAGAACAATTCAGCCATTTTCGTCCTCCCTCGGCAAGGACGACTGAATCACCGCAGCAGCGATTCGCATACCCTCCAAAATGAACTAAAGGGTCTGGGCCCTAGTAAGTAGTGAGTAGGGAGTAGGGCGTCGTGAGTGGGGCAGTGCTCGATCCAACTACTCACTATTCACCATTTACTTCTTCGGGTGGCACCGACCGGGCGACGACCGCATCGGGCGCGGTCAGCACCCAGTCCAGCCCCTCCGGTCCGAAGGTCCAGCTTGCCGTTCCCTGGAGCGCGGTCGGAGCGATGCGTTCGAGCACCGTGCGGCCGAAGCCTTTGCCGGTCGGCGGGGTGGCGACGCTGACCCCGCGTTCCGACCATTTGAAGGTGAAGACCGCGGCACTGTCCTGCCGCGACAGGCTCCATTCCACCAACACCTCGCCCTCGCTCGTGCGGAACGCACCGTGCTTGACCGCATTGGTTGCAAGCTCATGCAGAGCGATCCCGAGATACTGCGTGGCAAGCGGTGTCAGCAGCAGATCCGGACCCTTGAGCGTGCAGCGCTCGCCGACACCGAATTGCGTGAGCTGGGCGTCGACAAGGTCGCGCACCGTGGCGCCCGCGAAGCCGGCCTCGAGCAGCAGGTCGTGCGAGCGCGACATCGACATCAGCCGGGCCGCGAATGTCCTCTGGAACTCCTCGGCATCGGTGATCTGCTTGCCGGTCTCGCGCGCCATGCCGAGAATCACCGTGTACTGGTTCTTGACCCGGTGGGCGATTTCCCGGAGCAGCGTCCGGATCCGCTCCTCGGCCTGCTTGCGGCCGGTGACATCCTGGCTGACCCCGTGCAGCGTTGCACCCATGTCGTAGAAGGCGGTGTGCTCGGCGATCCAGATGACCGTGCCGTCCGGTCGGATCAGGCGATACTCGTATTCTCCGACATGCTTGCCCGACCGCGCCCCGTCATAGGCTGCCTTGACCTTGGCCAGGTCGTCCGGATGCACCATCGCGTAGAAGCGCGTCAGCGATGGCACGTCCGTTTCGGGATCGAGGCCGAGCAGGGCATAGTATGACGGATACCAGATCATTCGGTCGGGCGGTGCCAGCTCCCATAGCCCAAGCCGCGCCGACTGCACCGCGAGCCCGATGCGCTGGCGCTCGCGCCGGAGCGCCACCTGCTCCTCCGCCAGCACCTTGCGCTCGCGATGGAGGCGCCACACAGCCTGATCGAGCAGGTCGACGACGAAGATGATGAGGCTCGACACGAGGACGAAACCGATCAGCGCCGTGATGTCCCAGGAACTCAGGGCGAAGCCGTGCGCCGGTCCGAGAAACAGATACGCAGCCGCAACTGCCCCGATCACCATGGCCAGCATGCCCGGCCAGCGGCCGCCGACAAAGGCGCTGAGCAGCACGGCGGGATAGAGGGTGAGGAACGGCGGCAGGTCGGGCAGGAACAGCCTGACGGCGATCGCTCCCACCGTCAGCAGCAGCGCCAGGCCGAATCCGTACAGCGGTCGTTCTCGAAGCGCCGGCAGATGGCGGTCGATCCACATCCCTCGTCCACAGGCCTAGAAGGGCCTCGCCGCAATCTGCGGGCTGGCCAGGAACATTGCAACAGCGGGATCAAAAGCCCCGGCGCCACGTTAGCATCACAACATGAAAAGCGCGCGTGGAGGCCAGCATGACCACGTATCGCCTTGTTTCGCACCCTGACGGGTTCTGGCTCGAAGGTTTTGACGACAACGAAGACGAATGGGAGATCGTGGACGGCCCATTCGATACCCGATTTGAAGGCACGTGCGTGCTCCGCCGCTGCCGGGAACGGCAGGAGCGTCGCGAGATCCGTGCAGCATAGGTTCGTTCAGTGCACTTTGGCGCGTTTTTTGGTCTGTTTGCGTGGGGTTTTTGTCGATTTCGCGTGGATTTGATCAGGTTGAGAAGGCGGGACAGCGACGATTCCCGCCTCCCTGGCGAGACGGAGCGCGCGCAGCCGCTCGGTCTTTTCGCGCATGGCCAGCGCTGCCGCCTTGTATTCGGCCATGGCAATCCGGCCTTCTTCTGCGACCTTCTGTAGCCGTTCGAACTTTGCTTCCGCCCTCTCGCGCTGTTCTTCAGTTTTGCTTGGCAATATTTACTCCCTGCACAAACGAAGGGGCGGCCTCTTCACAGCCGCCCCGCAGTGACTGATAACGCCCGGCAGCCGGGAAAAGTAAATTCATGATCCCGACAACTGCTTCTTGGCGAGCGATATCCTGGCGTAATCAGATGCTCACCAATGAGATTGGGCTGAATTGGTTCCAGCAAAGCGAGGGTAATTGCGCCGATTTTTGACAATCATCGCCTGGGGCTGCGCGCTGTCGCTGGCATTCGGCTTGACAATGGCAGTGGCCGAGCTGCGTCGTGAAGTCGCTGCTGGCGACCTTGTCATTGTAAATGCCTGGATGCCGCAGCCGCTCAAGGGCGCGAAGAGCGGGGTTGTTTATCTCAAGATCGAAAACAGGGGCATGGAAGCCGACCAACTCGTCGGTGCAGAATCGCCGGCTGCGCGGCAGTTGATGCTGCACGAGTCCAAGGAAAGCGGCAGTGTCATGAAGATGATGTCGCTGAAGACCGTCGATATACCGGCCCATAGCGAGGTTGAGCTCAAACCGATGGGCATGCACCTCATGGCGATGGGACTTGAGACTTCGCCGCGGCAAGCCGATTCGATTCCGTTGATCCTCAACTTCAAAAGGGCAGGGACGGTCTCGGTTGACGTTGTCGTTCAGGCGCCGAACGCACTCGAGCCGACCCGTTGATGCAAGTTGTTTTGCAACCGGCGGGGCGCCCGCCAAGAATTACAGCAAGCGAAACTGCTCCACCTTCGGTTGGACTCATCGAAAACCAAGTTGTGGAATAGTCGCGCTTCAGCAAAGTGTCGCAATTTGGCTCGAATTCCGACGATTGATCTGGCATTTCTTGCTGGTTCGGGTTGAGCACGGTCGTCTCCCCCGGCAGACCGGGCCCAATCCGGAGGGAGCTCCGCGGGGCAACCCGCGGGGCAACCCTATGCGACCTCCCGTCAATCGATACCAAGGCACTGGACGCAAGCGCGCGACCTGTTCAAAGGTGTCGCCTGCGCGATCTCAGCGGGAGGAACGTGATGGTGGCCGAGGCAAAGACCTATGACGGCGGATGTCACTGCGGCAAGGTTCGCTACCGGGTCGTCACCGACCCGGCGGAAGCCATCGCTTGCAACTGCTCGCGATGCGCCAAACACGGGCTTTGGCTTACTTTTGCAACCCCGGAGAAGTTCACCCTGCTCTCCGGCGAAGACGACTTGGTCGATTACCTGTTCAACAGACGGGTCATTCATCATTTTTTCTGTCGGGACTGCGGTGTCGAGTCGTTTGCCCGCGCCAAGACCAAGGACGGTCGCGAGATGTTTGCCGTGAACATCCGTTGTCTTGACGGCATCGACACGTCTGCTTTGAGCCCGAAGCCGTTCGACGGCAAGAGCCTGTAGGGGCGGTTCGCAAGACCAAAGGGGCTGATCCATGGATCTGTCAAATTTCGCCCGTTACCCGAGCCTTCGCGACAAGACGGTGTTCGTCACCGGCGGCGGCTCCGGCATCGGCGCGGCGATCGTCGAAAGCTTTGTTGATCAGGGCGCCAGGGTCGCCTTCGTGGACATCGAAGACGAATGGAGCCGCAGGCTGTGCCAAGATCTGAAGCAGCAATACGGGACGGCACCCCTTTACATCCGCTGCGACATCCGAGATGTCGCTGCCTTGCAATCGACCATCGACAAGGTTGGACGCGATCTCGGCGATATTGGCGTTCTCGTCAACAATGCTGCCAATGACATGCGCCACGACTGGGCGACGGTGACGCCAGATTATTGGGACGATCGCATGGCCATCAACTTGCGGCCGATGTTCTTTACCGTTCAGTCTGTTATCCCGCAGATGAAGCGCCTGGGTGGCGGCTCGATCATCAATTTCGGCTCGGTGAGCTGGAAGCTCGCCCAGGGCGGCATGCCGGCCTACACCAGCGCCAAGGCGGCCGTCCACGGCCTGACCCGGGGTCTCGCCCGCGACTTCGGCAAGGACGGCATCAGGGTCAATACGGTGGTGCCCGGCTGGGTGATGACCGAAAGACAGCTCAAGCTCTGGGTCACGCCTGAGGCCGAGAAGCAGATCGATCAGGGCCAATGTCTGAGGGGCAGGGTCCAGCCCGTCGACCTCGCGCGCATGGTGCTGTTCCTGGCATCGGATGACGCGCGCATGTGCTCTGCCCAGGAATTCACTGTCGATGGCGGTTGGGTCTAGGCACGAAGCCGGCCGGCGGGGGCATAAGCAGCCTCAGCTGCATGGAAATTTCTCGATGAGCGTCTGCTCGACGACACCTCTGAGCGGGGTCGACCAGCGGCTCGCCTTGTCGGGATCGACCATGACCTCGGGCAGGGTGATCCTGAACTTGGCAATCTCCGCAAGCGTCACCTGGAACATGTATGTGACGTTCATGGGGATGCAGATCCTGTGCTCGAAGGCCATTCGCTCGGCAATCGCCCAGATCACCCCCTTGCACGTGCCCTGGCTGTGCGGATCCTGATTCTCGCAGGTGGCCGCGAGCCACCCGGCGCTCGACGAAAATCCCATCATGCGATTGTCGAACAGCGCGTTATGAGTGGCATTGCGCATGTCCTGCGCCATCGATCGCGAACTTCCGAGCTGGGAAGCCAGCCCGAGCACCACCAGCACCGATATTCGCCAGCCCTCGTGCCGTGCCATGCCGTTCCATCCGCTTGTGCCTTTTTTGCTTCCCCGAGAATAACTTAGCTCAGGGTCAAAGCAAATCGACTCAGTGCAAGGGGGCTGGCGGGCTTGGCGCAGGGTCGGATTTTCCACCGGCGACCCGCTGGGTGGAAGAGACGGCTTTCCTGGCAGCCGGGAGGAAGGTGGTTTCGATGAGGCTGCGGATGACGGGTTCCGTCGCCTCCGTCCCGAGCCGCGCCGACAGCGTGCGGGCCATAGTGTTGAACGATTGACGACAATCGCCCTCCGCGGCGTGGATCAGCAGATCTGCCCAGGTCGTCTTGTTGTCCTTGCCAATGTTGCGCACCGCGAACCCCGCGACGCAGTCGCGAAAACGCACCACTGCCGGACTGCCTTGATGCGTCCACCACAGGGTCCGCTCATCCTGATCATCCGCCGGCGGCTGGGGCGCTGTGGTCGCAGTCTGCTGCTGCGCGGCTGCCGGTTCCGACGCACGCGGCTCGGCTCCCGCCGGGGGCTGCTGCTCTGGCGGGGGCTGCTGCTCCGGCGGGGTCACGGTTTCGGGACGTGGCGCCGGCGGGGCGGTCGGCTTTTCCTCCATCGCCACGACCGCCGGCGACGGCTCGCGGACCCGATGCTTCTGAGGAGCCGGCTTCTCCTGCGCCGGTGGCCGGACCGCGGAGGTGGCATCGCTCGCTGCCGCCTTCTGTTCCTTGACCGGCGGCTCTGGCGCCCGGCCTTTGGCCTTGGCTTCGGTGGCGGGCCTCTTTGCCTTGGCTACGGCAGTCGAGTGCTGCACGACCTGTTTCGGTTTCTCGGGATGGTGTCTCCCGCGGTGATGCCGCTCTGGCCGCGACGGCCTCTTCACGACCGCAATCTTGACTGGCGGATCCGGCCGCCTGACCCGCGGCGGCATGGGCAGCCCAAGCTCCGGCTGCTGAATGTTGACCTGCGGATTCGGCGGAGGGGGCACCGTGGCCGGCTCGGCCCGAGCAGCCGACGCCAGGCACCCCAACATGACGACGGCGATGGCCAGTTTTGTGCGCATGACACCTTCACGTCTGATTGGCGGGATCAGGAAGGCCGTCAGAAAAACCATGCCCGCACGAAACTGCTTCGGGATCGCCGTCTCTTCCCGAAACCCGGGCCGATCGGTTGGCGCAGCCATGCCGCGCGGTCCCCCGATCGGGTGTCGATGATCTAACAGGCATACTGACTCCCGGATCGTCTGATTCGGGTCGTCAAGTCAACTTGGACGCTCGTTTTCCGCTTGATATCGCCAGCTTTTTTTCAGCGCGGCGCCTTGAACAGGACCGTGACGCCCAGTCCGGCTGCCCGGCGGCGCACCAGGTCGGCGATGACGGCCTTGTCAGCGCTCGGAAATGCAAGCGCCAGACTGTCGACCACGGTGGCGACGTTCAGGATCCGCGAGCCATTGCGATATCGCTCGACCGCGTCGGAGACCGCGCGCTGCAGCTCCTCGTCCATGCCCCTCTCCTCACGACGCGACGAGAGTTCGGCTTTTCACGATCCTTGTCAATTTCATATGATAAGACTTTGCGGGCGTTTCGCTTTTATTGCTTGGCCGGCTCCGGCTGCGGGCCGTCATAGCCTTCGATGACCAGGAGATCGGCCTCGGAAGCGTCGCGGCGAAGCTTCAGCACCTCCTGGTAATCGGGCGAATGCCAGCACGCGAGGGCGGCCTCGTAGGAGGGAAACTCGATCACCACGTTGCGTGCCCGGCTCTTGCCTTCGAGCGTCTCGAACCGGCCCGCCCGCACCAGGAAGCGCGCGCCGAACTTAGCGAAGGCCGGGCCATTGGCGGCGACGTATTTCTTATAGGCTTCCGGGTCTTTGACGTCGACGCGAACCACCCAATAGCCTTTCGCCATGTCTCAAGCTCCTGCTGCATGATTGGGAAAATGGTCTTCGACGCCAGCTGGCTGGTCGGTGGGGCGGCCCGAGCCCCTCATGCGATGCCGCCCCGCCTACGGACGCGATTGTACCCAAACAGAAGCGCCCCGTCCGTTCCCCGCTGCGCCCCGCCGGCGATGAGCACCGTCGCTCATGGCCGGTATCAAGCAGTGTCCATCGGAAGCTGGACAGGATCGCGGCCAGAATATCACAACCGTGTGAAAACGACCGGAACGTTCGCGCTGACGCCAGCTGTGCTATGTCAGCCCTCCGAGGAGATCGCGATGCCCAAGTCAAAGAAACCAGAGCCGAAGAGCGGCAAGACCCCGGCGCCGAAGACCGACGATGCGGAGCCATCCGACAAGGACAGGGAGCCCTGGGACAAGGTTGAAGAGGCGGAGGAGGAATCCTTCCCGGCGAGCGATCCGCCCGCCTATTGAGCGGGTCCGCTGCAATGGCTGGCAGCACGGCATTACAAATGTGTAAGCTGCCGGTCATGGATTCGGAAATGAGTGCGCATTAGCATTTCCGCGCTGTAAGTGGCGCAGTGCTAACAGATCGAAAGCGCGGCAGGATTCGGGTTTTGTCCTGGAGACGGCTCCCGCTGGAACGCGAACAATGCGGGTTCTCATCATCGAAGACGACGTGGACACGGCATCCTACATCAGCAGGGGATTGGCCGAGGAGGGTCACGCGGTCGACCACTTCACGGATGGTCGCGATGGCCTGCTGCAGGCCACCACCGAGGATTACGACGTCATCATCGTTGACCGCATGCTTCCGGGCGTCGACGGTCTCCACCTCGTCAGGACCCTGCGTGGCGTCGGCAAGCAGATCCCCGTCCTGTTCCTGACGTCGCTGGGCGGCGTCGATGATCGTGTCAATGGGCTCGAGGCGGGCGGCGACGACTATGTCACCAAGCCCTTTGCTTTCTCCGAGCTCCTGGCCAGGCTCCATGCTCTCGCCCGGCGGCCGCCGCTCAAGGGCGAGGAGACGATTCTGCGCATCGCCGATCTCGAGATGGATCTCGTTCGCCGTACCGTCCGGCGCGGCAGCCAGATGATCGATCTGCAACCACGCGAGTTTCGCCTGCTTGAATTCCTCATGCGCAATCAGGGTCGCATCGTCACCCGCACGATGCTGCTCGAGCGCGTCTGGGATTTTCACTTCGATCCCAAGACCAGCGTCGTCGAAACGCATATTTCGCGCCTGCGTGCCAAGATCGACAGACCCTTCGCCAACGATTTGATCCACACGACCAGGGGTGCCGGCTACAGCATCCACAATGGTGGCTGACGTCTTCAGCCGAACTGCGGTTCGGCTGGCGCTCGGCTTCGCAGTGCTCATCGCCGCCACTGTCATCGCGGTCTTCGCCATCATTTACTGGCAGCTCAGCAGCGAACTCGAGCAGCGGGTCCGTCTTCGGGTGCTCGAGAATCTCGATGCACTGAGTGCCATCGACTCCCACGAAGGATTTTCCGAGCTGGCCGAGATCGTCAGTGCCGAGGCCAATTCGCCGCGCGCGAGCGAGAACATCTTCTATCTGATCGACAAGGACAGCCAGTTCATCGCCGGCAATGTCGAAGGCATCCCGTTTTTCCAGAATTGGCGCGCCCTCACGGAAAGCGACTACAAGCGGCTGATCGGGCCGAACGAAGAGCGTGATCGTTATTTTGCTCTCTGGCGACGGGTTTCGAATGGGATGCTGCTGGTCGGTGGCAATGATCGCGACATGCGGCATGTCAATGACACCTTGCTCGGCGGCCTCATCTGGGGGCTTGCCGCAACGGTGCTCTTGTCGATTGCCATCGGCGGCATGCTCGCCTACCGGACCCAGAAGCAAATCGATTATATTGCCACGACTCTTGCCGCCATAGGTGAAGGAAAGCTCGACCGGCGGGTGCCGCGGCTTCGCGGCAATGCCGATCTCAATCACATCGGCTATCAGATCAATGCCACGCTGGATCGGTTGCAGCGATCGATGGAGCGATCCAACCAGATCTCGACCGACATCGCCCATGACCTGAAGCGGCCGCTCGGTCGCCTGCAGCAGCGTCTCGACACCGCCCTTCGCTCGGCCAGGACCGAGGCGCAGCTGCAGGCTGCCATCGAAGCATCGCTGGGGGAAATCGGAATCATCGTCGAGACTTTCGATGCATTGCTGCGCATCGCCGAAATCGAAGCAGGCGCGCGCCGCTTGCGCTTCACCATCGTCGATCTGCAGCAGGTCCTCGCCGATGTCGCGGAAGTGTATCAGGCGGTTGCCGACGATGCCGGCGACATCTTCGTCAGTCGGCTCGGTGCGAGCCGGAGCACGAAAGTTCTGGGCGATCGGGAATTGCTCGTCCAGCTGTTTGCCAATCTCATCGAGAACGCCATTCGCCACTGCCCCAAGGGCACGACCATCGTTCTATCCCTGCGGGAGGAGCGCTCCACCATCCTCGCCGAGGTCTGCGATACCGGGCCGGGAATTCCGGTGGACGAGCGCGACAAGGTGTTCCACCGCCTCTATCGTTTGGACAAGTCGCGCTCGACGCCGGGAAGTGGACTGGGCTTGAGCCTGGTTGCAGCGATTGCCGAGCTGCACAATGCGCAAATCACGCTCGACGATGACGCACCGGGCTTGCGCGTCTCGCTGCGCTTTCAGCCTGCTCCCGCCCCGCAGCTGCAGTTTGCCTGACCGCGCGAGCCCTCGAGGACCTCGAGCAACTCCGTCAACCCCTCTGGCATCGGCTTGGCTGTATCGTCCAGAAGAGCGCGAAATCGTCTTCCGATCGAGCTCGTCACGGTGAATTCAACAATGAGCATCGGCACCGCAATCTTCTTCGGGCTTTCACGGGCCAGGGTGCGGCGACGACCGATCCCTCGGCCTCCGATATTCAAGAGCCGCCGCCCCCGCCGCGCATCATGAACGCATGGCGCCGCCAATGGTTCAATGATAATGGGCAGGCGCCTAATGACCGGAGAACAAGAATGACGACGCGAACAGCCTCATGCGCCTGTGGGCAGCTGCATCTGACCTGCCATGGCGAACCCGTCAGGATCTCGGTTTGCCACTGCAATGCCTGCCAGCGGCGGACCGGCAGTGCCTTCGGTTATCAGGCGCGTTTCCCGCGAAGCCAGGTCACCGGCATTCAAGGCGACCAAAGCGAGTACGTTAGGGTCGGCGACAGCGGGAAACCGATCACCGCGCATTTTTGTCCGCATTGCGGCACGACCGTTTATTGGGAACTCGGCATCGCGCCCGATCTCATCGCTGTCGCGGCGGGAGCGTTTGCCGACCCGGCCTTCCCGCCACCTCGTCATTCCGTCTACGAGTCGCGACGGCATCCCTGGACACGGTTTGCCAACGACCAGGAGATGGAGCATCTCGCCTGAGCCCCGACCTTTGTTGCAGGATGAGCTCTTGGGAGTAGGCTGGCGCAACGATGGACAAGCTCCTGGAAGTCTCGCTCGGTATCGTGACCAGTGTCGGGGGATATCTCGAAATCGGCTCCATCGCCACCTCGGCCCAGGCCGGGGCGGCCTTCGGATTTCAGCTTCTGTGGGCCCTGGTGCTCGGCACCTTATGCATCATCGTGCTGGTGGAGATGAGCGGCCGCTTTGCGGCTGTGAGCCACCACACGATCTCCGACGCCATGCGCGAGCGGTTCGGCTTCAACTTCTTCCTGTTGCCGCTGACCGTCACCGTTTTGCTCAACCTGATGGTGCTCTCGGCCGAGATCGGCGGCGTCGCGCTCGCCGGCGAGTTCGCAACCGGGATCGGTCATCAATGGTGGGCCGTTCCGGTCGGTATCGTTGTCTGGCTCCTGCTTTGGAAGGGCACTTTCGGCTTGATCGAGAAAGGCGTGGCGCTGCTCGGCCTCGTCACCCTGGTCTTCGTCGTGGCAGCGGTCAAGCTCGGACCGGATTGGAAGGATCTGCTGCGATCGGCCGTGCCGAGCCTGCCGCAGCATGACGGTGCCCGTTACTGGTTCCTCGCTGCCAGCATTCTCGGGGCGACGATCTCTCCCTATCTGTTCCTGTTCTATTCATCGGGCGCGATCGAGGACCACTGGAACGAAAGCTATCTCTGGGCAAACCGGGCGATCGCCGGAATTGGCATGACCTTCGGCGGAGTCATTTCGGCGAGCACGCTTGTCATTGCGGCCCTGGTGATGCCGCCCAGCGGCATTCGCGACGTCAACGACTATCATCAGCTTCCGCTGCTGCTCACCAAGGTGTTCGGCTTTTGGGGACTGGTTCTGTTCATCGCATCGCTGGCAATTGCCTGCCTCGGGGCGGCGCTCGAGATTGCCTTGCAGCAGGCCTACCTCGTGGCGCAGGGCTTCGGCTGGAATTGGGGCAAGGACCTCATGCCGGAAGCCGCCCCGGCTTTCAGCCTGGTCTACACCCTCTCCGTCATCATTGCGGTCGTGCCTATGGTCCTCGGCGTCGATCCCTTGAATTTGACCGTATTCTCGATGGCGCTCACTGCCGCGAGCCTGCCGCTCACAATTCTTCCCTTCATCTTCCTCATGAACGACAAGCGGTTCGTGAAGCAGCACACCAACGGCCGACTTGGCAATATTGCGATCATGGCGATCATCGCCCTGGGCTTCGTCCTGGCGATCGCGACGATACCGCTCGAGATCTTTAGCGGCGGCTGATATGAATCTGGCGCGCGACATTATCGACAAGCAGGTTGTCGACAAGAACCAGGCCAAGATGGGTAAGGTGGACGGGGTCGTCCTGGCGCTGCATGGCGGCAAGCCACCTGTCGTGAGCTATATCGAGATCGGCGGCATCACTCTGGCGCGTCGGGTCGGCAGGCGGACCGAACGTTTTATCCGCCTTTTGAAAAAGCGATGGGGCAGCCCGCGCGCCCAGCAACCATACCGTGTGGCGTGGCGCCAGGTTCGGGACATCGGAGTCGACATCGAGGTCGCGCTCGATGTCAGGGAGACGCCGGTCAATGACTGGCAGAACTGGCTGCGGGACAAGGTGATCAGGCGGATTCCAGGTTCGTGACCATGACACGGGAAATCAATGCCGAGTTGCTGCTGGGCCGTCGGGTCCTTGCGCCTGATGGTCGATCGGCGGGGCGCATCGAGGAGATCGTGGCCGAGCCTCAGGGCAGTGTTCTCGCGGTGAGGGAATATCACCTCGGTTCATACGCGCTGATGGAGAGACTTGCTGCCACGCCCTTCGGCCGTGCGATGCTCGATTTCTTTCATGGCAGCGGGATCGGTCAGGGCTACCGCGTTCCATGGGACAAGCTCGATCTCACCGACCCCGAGAAGCCAAGATTGTTGTGCGCGCTCGCCGACCTTGAGACCTTGAAGCGCGCTTAAGGCGACCGGCAATCCCCTTGGTAAATGCGCGTTTCGCCGACTTCAAGAGTCACGAACTCTGTTTCGGCTATTCCGGCCGCCGCCAGCGCGCACTCGAGATCCGCAACCGGCTGGTCGATCGATTCGGCGGAGAGCCGAAAGGTCCCGAAATGCATTCCGATGCTGTGTCTTGCTCCAAGATCCCGATGGGCCGCGACGGCCTCGATCGGGTTCATGTGCATCGGCTTCATGAACCAGCGCGGCTCGTAGCTGCCGATTCCGAGGAGCGCAATATCGGGACGGCCGAGCCGTTGCCTGATCGCGGCAAAATGCCGTGCATATCCGGTGTCGCCTGAGAAATAGACGCGCCGCCCGCCGCTTTCGACGAAGTAGCCGCCCCATAGGCTGTACTGCCGGTCGCGCAGGCTGCGGGCAGAGAAATGCTGCGCCGGGACGAAAGTAAACCGGCCTCGATCGTCGAGCGAGAACGTTTCCCACCAGTCGAGTTCGTGCAACTCCCGAAATTCGATCGGCGCAAGGATGCGACGATCCCCGGCGGCGGCGAGGAGGATTGGCGAATGGCGTTCCTTGAGGCGTGCCAGGGTGGCGAGATCGAGGTGGTCATAATGATTGTGGCTGAGCAGCACGACATCGATCCGCGGCAGCGCTTCCCATGACACACCGGGAGCCCTGACCCGTCTCGGACCGATCCAGCGAAAAGGGCTCGCCCGCTTCGACCAGACCGGATCGGTCAGGATCGTCATGCCATTGATCTGGATCAGGAAGGTCGCGTGGTTGACGAAGGTGATCGCGACGTCATGGGAGGCCAGCGCCGCGTCGAGCTTCGGGACGCCCTTGTTTTCGACCCAGGCGGGCCACCGGCTGCGTCGCTCGCGGATCATCCTGAGAATGGCGGGAAGCGAGGGTGCGCGCATTTCCGGCAAGGTCGGGTTGACGAAGCGGCGCCCGTCGAAGTGATCTGAGAGAGGCCATGACGGCATGTTGTTCGGTGGACGAAACCGTGAGCCCGTTACCCGCTGAAATTCTCGATTATGAACACCGATACCGCGATCCGGTGAAATGACGCATGGGTGCGTCGCGATGGTACTTCTGGACAGGGAACGGACCGCCGCGCCAGGATTTGTCTCCTGCGAGAGGGGGTCGGTTTTTCGACACCCTGAGGAGACGAAGATGTCGATTCGGAAGTTGGCGATTGTAGTTGGAGCTCTGGGACTGCTGGCCAGCCCGGCGCTTGCCCAGTCGGTGCAGGACTCGAACACCTATCCTGGATCGGTGCCCGATACGCCGCAAAGCGAGAACCTCCGCGGTCAAAACGATTATGACGCGGGAGGCCCCACCGGGATGATCCTCGAGCCCGCGCCGGTGCCTGATCCTCTCGATGGCTCGGGCTATGAGGGCGCTCCCAATGACGACATGCCGCTTGGCGGCGACGAGGAACCGGTGGAACCCGGGCCGCAGTGACGAAGCGGATCGCCTCGCCTGCGCGGCCATCCAGGTTTCGGCCATTTCGGGCGACAATTTTCCTCTAAACCGGCAAATGCTGCGTTCCGTCGCACATCGCCACCGGTCTGTTCCATTGAAAATGGCGCCGTGGCGGCGCACTATACTGGTCAGCATTGAATACCGACGTCCGCATTAACTGCCATTCTGCCCCCGCTCGAATGGCATGGCCGTCGGCATAGCGCCGGATTCCCCTCCCGGCGCAAGCGCGAAAGCGCCAGGGTGCTCGGTTCCCCGACCGGGCACCCTTCCTTTCCAGATCTCGTGAATGGAGAGCCCATGTCAAGGAGGGTTGCTGACGGCTGCGTCGCTGCCCGGAAATTTGGAAAAGCTCTATTCAAGCACTCGTCGTCTTCCGGCTGCATAGGGCAAACCTTGGGCCCATGTCTGTTTTTCTTGCGGCAAACGAATTCATGCGACATATTTCGGTCGGTGGGAATCAGCGGGGAATGGTGATGCGTATCAATTGGAAGATTCTCCTGCAAATCGCAATTGCGACAGCTGTCGCCTTTGGAGTCACCTATCTCCAAAGACGAGCAGGTGGACCGGGCGGCGGCATTGTCCCAGGACTCCTTGCCTTCGTCATCTCCTGGCTCGTCATCCCGGCAGTTTCGAATGACATTGGCAGGATCCGACGCTGGCTCGGTCACTCTCCGATCTCCGCCGCTCGGCAGATCTCGACGCCTGAGGCTTAGGGCGATCCGCAACGCATTGATTTGATTGACGCCCCCGGAGGGGCTCGCGGCTTTGGAGCCGCAAAAGGCGCTAGCCTGGAAGTCGCGTTGGCTTCAACATGCGGCTTCTTGCTATGTGAGCCAATCTTGGCATGTCACCAAAGGCGTCTCATGACCCATGTTCCGACAATAGGCCTCAATGACTCCCAATCAATTCCTCAGATTGGCTTGGGCGTTTTCCAAATCCCGAACGATGCCGTCTCCAGTGCCGTGCAGGCGGCGCTTCAGACCGGCTATCGGCACATCGACACGGCCGCTGCCTATGGCAATGAGGAGGGAGTGGGTCAGGGTATTCGGGCCTCGGGCGTGGCGCGAAACGAGATCTTTCTCACGACAAAGGTGTGGAACGACGACCAGGGCTACGACAAGACGCTTCTGGCCATCGATTCAAGCTTGAGGCGACTAAACGTCGATTATGTCGATCTTTATCTCATTCACTGGCCCTCGCCCGGCCGCGATCTCTACGCCGCTACGTGGCGCGCGCTGATCAGGGCCAGAGAAATGGGCCTTGCGCGGTCCATCGGCGTTTCCAACTTCGAGATCGAGCATCTCGATCGGATCATCGGCGAGACCGGTGTCACGCCAGTGCTCAATCAGATCGAGGTGCACCCTCGATTTCAACAGAGACGGCTGCGTCAGGCGAACGCCCAGCGCGGAATCAAGACCGAGGCGTGGAGCCCTTTGGGCCGCGGAAGACTTTTGACCGACCCTGTCATAGCGCGCATTGCCCAGAAGCATGAGCGCACGCCGGCGCAAATCATCATTCGTTGGCATCTCGACAGCGACCTGATCGTCATTCCCAAATCGATCAGCCTAGCTCGCATAAAAGAGAATTTCGACGTGTTTGGATTTGCGCTCGACGCGAACGATATGGCTGCGATCGCGAAGCTCGATGAAGCGGCAGGCCGGATCGGTCCGAACCCCATGACGGCCTCGTTCTAGGCGAGAACGGTCTGGATCCGGGTCCAGTATGACGGAGCGCTTAGGTGAATCCTATGCTGTTCGGCGCCGGCCGGCATAGTCCACCAGCACGGCCATGATGATGATTGTCCCGACCGCGATCAGCTGCCAGTCGGGACTGATCCCGAGCAGGTTCAGTCCGTTGCGCATGCTGGCGATGATCAAGGTTCCGATTATGGTGCCGACAATCTTTCCTTCGCCTCCGAGCAGCGAAGTGCCACCAATGACGACCGCAGCGATGACGTCCATGAGGTCGAACAGTCCCATGATCGGTTGCGCGGCCATCAATCGCGACGCCATGACGACGCCAGCCAACGCCCCGCAGAAACCTGAGATCGCCAGCACGGCAACCTTCACGCCGAAGACATTGACCCCAGCGATCCGGGCCGCTTCCTTGTTGCCTCCCACTGCATAGATGTTGGTGCCAAGCACTGTATTGCTCAGCAACAAGTGCATGGCGAGAAATACGATTCCCATGATCAGCGCCGCGATTGGCAATGGCCCGATATAACCCTGGCCAAAGATGGAGAAGTCCTCGGGCAGTCCGTAAATCGATGTTGCTCCGGTCAGGATCAATGACGTGCCGCGCGCCAGGCTGTCCATGGCAAGGGTCACGATGAACGCGGGAATCGCGAGCCAGCCCGTGAAGAAGCCGGATACGGCGCCGGCGAGCGTGCCCACCATGAGCGCCGCCAGGATGGCCGGCGCAATCGGCACATCATGATTAACGAGCAAGCCGGCGACGACTACTGCTCCGAGGGTCTGGAGCGAGGCAATCGACAGATCGATCTCGGCGGCAATCACCACCAGAGTTAGACCGGCAGCCATGATCCCGATATTGGACGATTGCAACAGGATGTTCATGACGTTGTCGACGGTGAGGAAGTTCTCGGCCGCGATCGACAGCGTCGCCAGCATGATGAAGAGCGCGAGCACGAGACCATATCTGCGCAGGACTGTTCGGACGGCCCCGCGCGATGCGAGCGCCACTTGCGTGTGCGACGCCACCGACGACTTCTTGGTCATGCCCGGGTCCTGTCAAATGGTTGCGAACTGCATCAGTTCTTCCTCGTTTGTCTTGTCGCGATCGAGAAAAGCCCTGACCCGGCCACTCCGCATGACGACAATCCGGTGAGAAAGCGCCATCACCTCCGGCAATTCGGAAGAGACCAGCAGAATGGCCATGCCCTGGTCGATTATCGACTGCAACATTCGATAGATCTCGACCTTTGCACCCGCATCGATACCTTTTGTCGGCTCATCGAGAACGATGATACGGGACTCGACCGACAAGGCCCGCGCCAGCAGAGCCTTCTGCTGGTTGCCGCCAGACAGATTGACGATCGGCGTATCGGAGGAGGGAGTCTTGATCTGAAGCCGGCGAATGAGTTCATCGGCAGCCCGACGCGCCGCGCCATGGCGGATTACGCCTAAGCGGGTCCGAACCTTCGGCGACAAGGCGCGGTCAAAGAGATTGATCAAGCTGATCAGGATGTTATCGCGGACGGTGAGGGTCGGCAAATTGCCGAAATGCTTACGATCCTCGGTGAGAAAGAACAGCCCATCATTGATCGTTCGGCGGGGTGTCCGTACTCCCGCCATGCGCCCATGGAGCTTGATTGAACCCGCCTCGACCGTCAGCAACCCGAACAATGCCCGCATCACATCGGTCCGTCCTGCGCCAACCAAGCCCCAGAAGCCGACCACCTCGCCTTTC